>NC_003552.1:4843361-5146071 GCF_000007345.1 Methanosarcina acetivorans C2A
CAGAGCATCAAAGCCTTTTGTATGGGCACTAAACACGAAAAAGTTCTCTGTGTATTTCAAAATGTCAAAACTGGCATCATACGTATTGCGACCGATCCGATTGTACTCGAAAAACGATACTATGGTCATCTTATTTGAATTGTAGTTATCCACCCAGTTCTGGAATTTTGAGCGGCTGATTGAGTATTTTATAGCTGGCTCCAAGTCGAGTTCGTGGGTGAAAGCCGGATAAACCATGCCTGCCCCGAATGCCGGCTCCCACCATGCCCAGGTATCATCATCCAGATTTCCAATATCTCTTTCCGCATGAATTCCCGAAGCTCCGTTTCTCCAGAACATCCCCAGATTTTCATATGCATAAATTGCGTGTGTAATATTGTCCCGGTTCCTCATGGAACACCAGCTTGTCGGCTTCCTTCCTATTTTTTCATAAACATATGAGTATCCTTCATCCATTACTTTACAGGCCTGCTCATGAGGAAGGCTGTTTAATTCTTCAGAGTAGTGTACTCCTGCATCCCAGGAACAATTAACAACCAGATCGCGCAGGTATTCAAGGTCTGACTCACTGCACTGCTCAAGAAGCTCTATATCAAACCAGATTGTGCCTCTGTTGTTTTTGCTGTTGAGGTAGCGTATACCCTTCTCAGTAGTATTTCTTACATGAGGCCCGTCAAGCCCGAAAGGAACAAGAGTGCGGTCTCCGATTGCGGTTATGAATTTTCGGTCTGCTCTCTGGCTTATGCGGTATATATTGACATCGAGGTATTTTCCTTTTCCAGCGAGAAAAGATGTGAACCTGAGATACCCGATTGAGAAATCAATATACGGTAGCCTTTGCCTCTCAAAATTATAAAAAGGAGTCGTGATATATTTTCCGTCTTTTGCGAATATCGTGTTTGTCTTGCTGCATCCGTCAAACGTAATTTCAAAATCAAGCTTTTCTGCGGAATCCCCCAGAAATATGGTTTCAGATCCGATATCACCGGATGAGCTTTCAAAATAACTTTTTAATATAATCCCGTTATTTGTCTCCTGAATTGCCAGCTTTGAACCCGGGCTGTTAAGTTCAATAAAATTGTGAAGACTGTCCGTATTTATATCTATCGAAATCTGATAAGTACATTTAACCATTGGGGTAAGCCTGCAGATGTAGAGCGACCCTGTTTGCCTTGGCTGTCCCTGGTAGTGGATAGGCGGAAAAGCAGAAGCTTCACAAAACCTGTGGATATCTGGATATTTCACTAAGTTTCCCGTGCATCTATTTATTCCAGAACCGAAAACAGCATCCGCAACTGGAAACAAGCCGCAGGGAGATAAACCGGGGTCTTTTGTAGTTTTATACTTCAGCCCATTTGAAAAATCATTAGAAAGAACCTGCGTTTTCAGCGTCCCGTAAATTGCTGAATATAACCGGTCATAAGGCTTATTCCCGTGAAGTTTGGCTATGAATACGTTATTCGGAATACTGTCATTTTTAGAGTAATCCTGTAAAAACAGAGTGATACTACCCTGACCAATATTCTCAGGATTTTCGGGATCAACTGTGCCACGGGAAATACCAGTTCCTCCAACAGAACAAATAATGAATAGTTCGGAAAGAAATCATTTTAGTCAATCGAAATAACCATACTCAATAAATATTATTGAATAGTAGTGCAACAGTAGTGCATTATTACTCACGAGACATTATTGCATGGTATTTGTACTCGTAATACATGGACTGCACATACTCCATCTTAAACCCGTGTTTATTTGCAATCTTTTCTATCGTACAGGGTTTATGAGCATATCCTAGAATATCTCTCGGGCGATTTTTTAAGCTCGCGGATACAACAGTGAAAGCTTCAAATCCTATTTTGCAAAAGAGTGTACGGCACCCAAAATTTCGTGAGAAGTACCCTATTTTCCATAACGGGTATAAGCGAGGGTCCAGTAAGTCAAAAAGTACTATTTTACCTCCCTTATTAAGATGCTCAGATGCATTGGAAATAAAATTATCAACTTCTTCATATGTGAGGTACTGGATCACTCCGGCTGCAGTTATTCGGTCAAAGGAGAAATCAAGCTTTTCCCAGACAGTTTTATCGTCAGCAAGGATTAAAGTTATATTTTCACACTTTCTGGCCCTGATTCTTTTACTTGCTTCATCAAGCATCGATTCGGAAAAATCGGCACCCACAAGCCTTTCATATTCGAGTGCATAATAAACCAGAAGCTCACCGGCCCCACAACCAAAGTCAAGAAGTGTTTTCCCTCCATCCAGATGGAAGAGTTTTTCCCTGGCCTCCTTGGAAATGAACTCCTCAGCCGAAGACCTGTGGCCACCGCTTCTCTTACCTGTAAAGAACTCTTCCCAGACAGATTTTGGTTTCGACATGCTTATTATACCTCAAAGTCCTGCTTAAATTATACCTATTCTCCAGACAATAGAAGCCTTACAATGCATAATTTTTTAGTTTTTAAGCTAATAGGCTTGTGATTTCAAGATGATAAGAGAACTAATTTCACTCATTTGTACAGAAATATTTATAGCTTTCGAATAAAAGTTTCTTCTTTTTAGAGTGCTAACTTTCACAGTAATATACTTTTCACAGATAAGAGGCGAAGTTTGAAAAAGCCTATCAATATAAATGAAACCAGGCTCTGGAAAAGATCGAAAATAGAATAAGAAAACACTTAAGACCAGACAGAACTGCTATGAAAATCCTTATTTAGAAAACTTAACTTCTTTTATTTATGAGCTATTGCTGCCCTGCAGACCCCGAGAAAAAAAAGGAATGGGAAGAGAAAATGCTCCAGGAAGTAGATTTTCTGGACAATGACATTAAAAAAGCCAGTGAAGTATTCAGCGCTCTCGGGCATCCGATAAGACTGAAAATTGCTTATTTTCTATCTCAGCGAGATCACTGTGTTTGTGAACTGAGATTTAAATTAAACGAGAGGCAGAACCTGGTTTCTCATCACCTGGCAATTATGAAAAACTGCGGGATCGTCGAAGCCTATAACAGTTCAAAATGGCGGTTCTACAGATTGAAACCTGAATTCGCAAATATTTTGCAGCTTGTAAAACAAATTGAAGATTGTAAAACAAATGCAGGAGAAAAAAAGGAATAAAAACATGTAAGCAATAGATCAACGAAGAACTGCAAATAAAAAAATGAATTTCGGAGATAAAAGACTTCAATCCTCACAGCAACAACAGCAGTCCTCTTCTTCTCCATCCTTTTCAAAAATCTTATCGTATACATTTTCACCATACACGTTCGTCCATCCAATTTGTGACCCTGCAGCAACAAACATTGCAACTGATATGGCTTCGGCAATTTCTTCTTTTGCAGCTCCCGCAGCAGCAGCCCTCTGAGAGTGTACATCGACACAGAACTGACAGCGCATGAGCACCGAAGAGGCAATGGCGATCAACTCTTTTGTTTTGAGGTCAAGAAAACCGTCTTTGAAAATTGAATTTCTCATCTGCCCGAAAGCTTCAGCAGTTTCAGGCAACATTTCGTTTAAAAATGACACTTAAATTCCTCCGGGTTGAAGTGAAAATAGAATAAATAGGTTCTAAACATATGTATCAAGTAGTACACAAGAAGAAGTTACACAACCGATGTTACACAAAGAAGTTGCGCCAGGACGTTACATAGACGTTAAAAAGTAGTCGGCACTCAAACCTTTAGACCCGAAATAGGTTCAAGAAACCTTTGAGGGGTCAACGCCCGGGTCTTCTGCACAAAGTAGTGTTCCAGCGCATTTCATTGCCGCGAGATTCGGGCTTGTGCGTGTACAGAAGGTCTTCATTATCCTCCTGTTCGTCCATTTCAGAACTTGATTCCTCTTTTTCAGGAAGTTCTCCTTCTGGCAAAGTGTTCTTTTCGTCTTCCATTGTCCTGCCTCCTTAACTCGATAAATTCCTAATCCTTAATTAATTCCTGCATATAATATTGAAGATCAGACCTTAAAAACCCGTGGATGGGTATCAAAAATAATTGATGAAAAGAAATATCAGAAAAAATGTGGAAGTTAAAAAGAGAAGGCAGATTTATCTCATGCTCCCACAGTCTTTCAAACCTGCTGCCAGCATGCAGAAAAGGTCCATCCCATAGGGATATCCGCCTCCAGTTTCCCTGTTTTATCGCAAATCCTGTTTTCAAGCCGGCCTTCAATATTAAAACCGAACTTCTCATAGAATTCAATAGCCCTTTTATTGCTTTCCCTTACGAGAAGTTCGACTCTCATTACCTCAGAGTGCTTTGATATTGTTTCCTGCAAAAGGGTCCCGAAGAGAAGTTTCCCTATCCATTTTCCCTGATAATCAGGATGTACAGCAATTGTCAGGTCACTGAAGATATGGGCAAAAACTTTTATTCCGGGCTTATAAGTATGGACCTCTGCAATGAGAGTGTCAGGCTTTTCGGGGTTCTCAACTGTCAGGATAATACCCGATTCAAGACTTTTTTCAATGAAGCTTCTGACGTATGCTTCTGTAACTTCATCGGCTTCCCTTGCGATTCCACCTGAACGGGATGCAACAGTCCTGTAAAGGGCCACAACTTTGTGCAGATCCGAAATTTCACCTTCCCTGACAACGTATTTTAGTTCCATTGTATTCCGCACCCAATTCTAAGAAAAAAATTCATGTGCAAGTATTAAAATATATCCGTATTCCTGAAACATCCAACAGTAAAAGGTAGAACCCGGTTGGGCAAAGTAGAAAGGTTATTATTATCAGAGGCTGAAAATAAAGACGTAACAGGAGATGAACCCGGCAGATGAATTCAATTTCTTTTAACTCCGGAACTGAAACTAACTATGACAAGCAGTGGGCTTTTGAAGTTGCGTATTTTATCCAGCAAACAGGAACAACCCTGCAGAATTTGGGAAATAGTCTGAACGCCAGGGACTATGTTGAAGCCCGGGTACTGGCTGCAGAGATGAAGCAGAGAGCGGAATACGAAAAAACCCTCCAGCCGGACTTCAGGACTTCGGATTATTTCGTACAGGCTCGCAGGTTGTTCAACAGCTTTCTGGATGAATGCGTAAATTTTGCCGAACTCCTGAGGATTACGACCATTCAGGAAGAAACAGGTTGTGAAGAGCTGCTGGATAAGCCAGAGCAGATCCGGAACTCCATTGACAGGCTGAACCTTTTGAAGGAAATGCTGACAGACGAGCTCCATCTTAAAGGCTGGTACTGAGTAGCCCTGACCTATGGGAATTAATACGTTAAAATACAACATTTTTTTGATTCCGAACACAAAATCTTCAATTTCGGATTTTCCCCGGATTTTACGTTCATTCCGGGAGATTCCTGCCTGAAAGGTAGCAAAGAATTATATACAGGGAATGGGTGTAGTGAGTATCCACAGGAGTAAAAGATCGCGGTCTAATTACTCATTTGCCTGTATCACGGGGAAAAATTCAAAATTGTCCGGAACTTATCCAAGAAATCCATTTTTTTGCTGTATAAGTTTATGTAAATTAATTCGGAATTTCCCTGGCTTTTAGGCAACTTGCGCATCCCGGGGAGATAACCATTTGTACGGCGTGTTTACCTGTTTTCAGCGGTATCATGTAACCGGCTTTGATAAGTGGGCTTTTCCATAAAGGAACTGCCGGGTATGCGGCAGATAGCATGTAAATAACAGGTTTGCAGTCTGCAAGACCTGTAAAAAATAATTGTAAATTCTAGAGTGAGTACATGGAAAAATTAGCAAAATTTAAGGCGCTTGGGCTCTCGGACAGTACATTGAAAGCCCTCAAAAAGAAAGGTTTCGAAGAACCAACCCCGATTCAGGAAAAAGTCATCCCTCTTTTTTTGAAAGGAGAATCTGATATTATAGGACAGGCTCAGACAGGAACAGGAAAAACAACCGCTTTCGGAGCCCCCATTATAGAAAAAATCCCTGAAAAATCAGGATACGTTCAGGCAATAATCCTGACTCCTACAAGGGAACTTGCAATTCAGGTTTCAGAGGAGCTCAACTCCATAAAAGGAGACAAAAAGCTTCACGTCGTGCCGATTTACGGCGGGCAGTCCATGACCCAGCAGCTCCGCGTACTGAAGAGCGGAGTGGACATTGTCGTAGGGACCCCCGGAAGGATCATCGATCACCTCGAAAGAAAGAGCCTGGACCTCGAACATATCGCGTATTTCGTACTTGACGAAGCTGACGAAATGCTGAACATGGGTTTCATTGACGATATTAAGGAAATCTTAAAGGCAACAGGTCCTGATAAAAGGATGCTCTTCTTTTCAGCCACAATGCCAAAGCCAATTCTTGGAATCGTCAAGAAGTATATGCAGAACTACGAGCATGTTACAATTGAGAAAGAGGAGCTTGCAGCAAAGCTGACCGAACAGATCTATTTCGAGGTTCAGGAAAACGACAAGTTTGAAGCTCTCAGCAGAATCATCGATATCGAAGACGAATTCTACGGGCTCGTTTTCTGCCGGACAAAGACCGACACCGGCCAGCTTGCCCAGAAACTCAGCGACAGAGGCTATGAAGCCGATGCCCTGCACGGAGACCTCTCCCAGCAGGAAAGGGAAAAAATCCTGAACAAGTTCAGGAAGCAGAAGATAAACGTTCTTGTCGCAACCGATGTTGCAGCAAGAGGTATCGATATCATGGATCTGACCCATGTTATCAACTATTCCCTGCCCCAGGACCCTGAGTCTTACGTGCACAGGATAGGAAGGACCGGAAGGGCAGGCAAACAGGGAACTGCTATCACCTTTGTTACATCCACCGAGTTCAGGCGGCTCACTTACATAAAAAAGACCTCAAAGTCCGAAATGAAGAAAGGTCGCATCCCCGAAATAAAAGATGTAATTAAAGCCAAAAGGGCGAGAGTAAAAGCCGAACTCGAAGAGACCATAAAGACAGAAGAATACGGGGACTGCCTCGAAATGAGTGAAAGGCTCCTTGAGGAATACCCCGCAGAGAAAATCCTGGCTGCCCTTTTGAAATACACTTTCAAAGAAAAGTTCGACGAAAGTATGTATACGGAGATTTCCAGCCCCAGCTCCTATGTCGACAGGAAAGGAAAAACCAGGCTCTTCATAGCCATGGGAAAAGCCGATGGCATGAGTCCGGAAAAACTTTCATACTTTATTCAGGAAGAACTTGGAGACAGCGAACTTAAAGTGAGGGATGCAGAGATTTTCCCTCACTTCTCCTTTGTAACCCTGCCCTTTGCCCAGGCTGAAGCTCTGCTCGAAATCTTTAAAAACAAAAGAAGAGGCAGAAAACCCTTTGTGGAACTTGCCCAGAAATCAAAAGGAAGAAGCCTAAAAGGTTCTAACAACGGGCGTAGCAACGGCAGACCAAGAAATCCCAGCAGACCAAGAAATACGAAAAAATAATTTTCCATTTTTAAACTTATTCTTTTTCTTATTTTTTTGAAATTTCGAATATTTGGAAATAATATTCACCTGTTATCAGGAACAGCCTAAAGAAGATTTCAGGAAAAGCTATCTGTTTTTCAGAAAAGTTACCTCATAAAAATATAAAATAGATATCAATCTGTCTCTCTTCATGATTCAATAAATATCAATCTGTCTCTCTTCATGATTCAATAAATATCAATCTGTCTCTCTTCATGATTCAATAAATATCAATCTGTCTCTCTTCATGATTCATAATTGATTTGTTAACAGTCTTGATATGTTAACAGCCCTAAATATTTTGGTTCTTCAACCGAAATAAATCTCCAGGTTGAGTTATAAGCCAAGGAGGAAAATTGCCCTATTCAAGATTTATTCCGGCTGAAGTTCTATGCTTATTCACTTCTTCTTCCGAACAATTAATCTCGTAAGATTGTTCTGGACTGCCGTTTCCAATGGGACAGCAAGGATGCCTCCACCCTTCATTTAGTAGGCGCTCTGAAGCGTACTGCCCCATAATTCAAAGGCTGACCATTGAACATTCAAACATGAAGCTTACCTGTCAAGGGCTCCATAGCCACTGAGATAAATTATTCTCAGCTTTACTACCTCTATATAGAAAGTTATCTTTGTGTAGTCTAAATAGAAAAACATTATAATTCCCTCCACTCCTGGAATTCTGTTCGTCCTCGTTCCAAACAATTTCCCGTAGAGCTGATCCCAAACCTGTTTTATTCAAATTATTGAAGTTTTTCAGATTATCTTCACTAACTGAAATTTGACCGGTTCTCCAAACTCCAAGATTCAAAGAACAAATCATAGTTTTGAGATAAGCTCTTAAACTGACACTGACCCCCAATTTTCAGTGATGTACCGGTTCTCTTCTCCAGCCCCCCATTTCGCTTATACTCCCAGACACCTCTCCTTGAACTGTAGTAGACATCAAACAATTGCAGAGATATCTAGCTAAAAAGCTTAAGGGCTTTATGGAATTCATATTCCATAGCTAGAAACTTTGTATTAGATTGACGCCCATATATTAGATAGTCTATCTTTATTAAGACTGGTATATCTAATTTTAAGCCCAAGGCAAGTATCAATATAAAGGTAGATTATGAATTTATATATAATGTAAAGAACGACTGTTCCTTACAAATGATAGTGTTTGAATATTTTGAGACAGACCATTTCACTGTAGCAAACAACTACACTATCAATGAATCACATTTATTTCATCAAACTACTTCAGTTCCTCCCCCATAATGGTTCTCAAAAAATTATAATGTCTAAAAAATATTGTATCTCTTCCTAAAATTGATGCTTTATGATGCAATTCCAAATTTTGTGCAGGTAAGTTTGCTTATATTTAGAAGAGTGAATTAAAACAGTAGAAGCCATAAAAAAGTAAAAAAAGCGGTTGAATATAGGAAATATTTAGGAAAATATAGGAAAAGTAAAAAAGGAACAATTATAGACTTCTTTTGCAAAGATAAAGTTGCCTGAAACGCAGGCAACTTTATACGATTTATTTTTGATTTTCCATCAGTATTGATACTAATCAGTATTGATACTAATTAGATGCAGTAGACAAGTTTGAGGCAAGTTGCTTCGTAGTATTTTATGACATTTGAATATACCAGACTGAAGAACATTCCAGTTTCCTCCACTCATTTCCTGTATTTTGTTCATTCCCCGTTATACGCGGCCTTCTGCAATCAGGACTGTAAGGAAATTGTCAAGAAACAATTCCTGACATCCTTAACAAACATTCAGGCAGAGACCCAATGATTTTACGATGTAACCTGATTAGATGCAGTAGACAAGCTTAAAGCAGGTTGCTTCGTAGTATTTTATGACCTGTGAATATACAAGACTGAAGAACATTCCAGCTCCCTCCACTCATTTCCTGTATTTTGTTCATTCCCCGTTACACGCGGCCTTCTGCAATCGGGACTGTAAGGAAATTGCTAAGAAGCAATTCCTGACATCCTTAACAAACATCCAGGCAGAGACCCAATGATTTTACGATGTAACCTGATTAGAAGCAATAAATAAGTTTGAGGTAGGTTGCTTCGTAGTATTTTATGACCTGAGAATATGAAATACTTAAGAACATTCCAGTTCCCTCCACTCATTTCCTGTATTTTGTTCATTCCCCGTTATACGCGGCCTTCTGCAATCGGGACTGTAAGGAAATTGCTAAGAAACAATTCCTGACATCCTTGACAAATGTCCAGGCAGAGACCCAATGATTTTACGATGTAACCTGATTAGATGCAGTAGACAAGTTTAAAGCAGGTTGCTTCGTAGTATTTTATGACCTGTGAATATACAAGACTGAAGAACATTTTCATTACCTCTTTTGTTTCTTAATTATCCAGTTTCATCATCTGTACCATAGACTGAACTATAATTCAATCTAACAATTGCGATTACCAGCCGAAGAGCAGACCGAGATCAAACTCAAAAACAATCGCAAAAAGAATGCCGAGATCGAGTCCAAAGATCATGTTTATTCCCTCCGAATTTCATATTTTCCCCACGCCAATACCTGTATACTCCACGTTGAGTACACTTCCTTGAAACATTTTCTTATAATCCTCTTTATCAAGCATCCAAAGCTCATCACTCTGTCATCCACTTAGAGAGATTATTAAGAAGAATTCCCTTGATTTTCGGGATCTACAGTTCCAATTTTTATCTGGCAGTGGCTATATTTAGCTATATATAACAAATTATATAAGTTGAATAGAATTACATATCCTTACGAATAATAGTTCTTAAAGATTTAGAGGGAAGTAAATTCATAACATAGTATATATTTTTTATACTGTTATGTGTTTGAATATTTCACCATAGTTTGGGTCTCAATCTAAATATTTGAATGCCTATCCAAGCTCGAGAAAGAACTTTTTGGAACTGATTGATTTAGAGATTGCGGTTTTTCCATCAAGTATTACAACTGATGTATGAGATAAAGCAGTTAAAAATAACATAGATAGGGATCGGGGTGAGAACATAAATTTTCTTCAAATGCCTTATGCTCCCAGAAAAAATCTCCAAATTCGATTTTTGTTGTCCATTTTTACTGTTCAAAAATATGCCTATTTTTATGCTTGAAAATTTTAATACAAATCATGTCTGAAACTAAATGTCGCCCAAGAGTTTAAAACAATGTATCCAGTGCTTAATTTCAAAGTTCACTTTTAAAAGCCCTGGCTGACAATAAAAAATCGACAGCAACTGGACTTGGAATGGAATCTTTCGAAAGAAATTTACAGAGCATAGATTAAAATGGATTTTCTTACATAAGAGTAGAAATAATTGAGATAATTCAAAGTGATTTTTTCTGATCATATCTCAGTAAAATTGGGGGGATGCGAACATTAACAAGAATAGTTTACCTGAAGATAGGTTACCTGGGGATAGGTTACCTAGGGATAGGTTTCCTGTTGTCGAGGTTTCCAATGTCATGAAAAGTTACGTGCTTGGGGACATGAAAGTTCCGGTACTCTCAGATATTAACCTGAAAATCGAAAAAGGAGAATTTCTAGCTATTATGGGCCCATCAGGTTCGGGAAAAAGTACTCTTATGAACCTGATAGGCTGTCTTGATCGGCCGACAGAAGGGAGGATCCTTATAAGGGGGAGGGACCTGCATAGAATGTCAGATGAAGAACTAGCCCGAATCCGAGGGCTTGAGATAGGGTTCGTTTTTCAGACTTTCAACCTTGTTCCTCGTCTGACTGCTATTGAGAATGTTTTGCTTCCTACTTTTGCAAATTCAAGGAGCAACGATCCGCAAAAACGTGCAAAGGAACTCCTGCAACTTATGGGATTACAGGACCGCATGCACCATAGGCCAGGAGAGCTTTCCGGAGGCCAATCTCAGAGGGTCTCGATTGCAAGGGCCCTCATCAATAATCCTTCAATTCTCCTTGCTGACGAACCGACCGGGAACCTGGATTCGAAAACGGGTTCTGAGATCCTCCAGATATTCATGGATTTGAACAATGAGGGGAGGACAGTAGTAATAGTTACACACGACCCTGAAATTGCAAAATATGCTGACAGGGTTGTCCTAGTAAAAGATGGGGAAATTAAATATAATTAAGGTGGGGAATACATGAAATTGATTAAAGAGCGTATTATTGCGGCTTTTTTTTCTTTACTCGTTATAGCCTCCGTTTTTGCGGCTCCAGCTTCTGCATCTGTAGGGAGTGCTAATCTGAAAATAACGATCGTTGAAACAAATCCTTATCCTGCAAAGATAGGAGAATACCTGACTCTGACCGTACAGGTGGAAAACGTCGGAGGAGACAAAGCCGACGACGTTGACATAGAAATAGTCCCTGAGTATCCTTTCAGTCTGGATTCCACGGCAAATGCCGTGCAGAACATTGGAGCTCTCAATCCTGGCAGAACTGCTACAAAGGAGTTCTATCTGTATGTGGATAAAAACGCCCAGAAAGGAACTCGTTCAATTGATCTTCGCGCCAGAACCGAAAAGGACAAGCCCTGGAGTGAGAAAACTGTGGATATAAGGATAGGGACTGAGACCTTTACTAGCAAAGGGACAGTTGAACTTGCAGAATTCGTTACTTCTCCTGAAGTCTTTATGCCTGGAGATAAGGGTACCATTACAGTAACCCTTAAGAATACAGCCACCGCAACCACAGTTACTATCGATGACGAGGACTATGATACCAATGCCAGAATACAGGCTGCAACTTTAAAACCTCTATCTGATGGAATAACGAATCTGGAAGCTCCATATTATGAAATGGGCCTTGTGGGCCCGGGAGACAGTATCCAACTGACTTTCAATGTTAAGGTCGAAGAGGATGCCAGTGAAGGAACTCACAATCTTGAACTTGCAATCGAGGGCAACTCTTATGACTACAGTTGCCGGAAGAACATTCCGCTTAAAGTTGACTCCTCAAATATAAAGGTCATTCCTTCAAAGCCACTCCAGATGGTGGGCGGGCAAGCGACCGTAGAATTTGACGTAGCAAATACCCACCCCAACGAGCTTAACTCTGTCAGCATAAAGCCTGAAGCTGAAGGTGTAAAGTTTTATCCTGCCGAATATTTCATCGGGCCAATGGACTCTGACGAGCTTTTCACAATAGAGTTTGACGCAACGATAGATGATTCCTCGGATGTAGATGCTTCAGAACCCATAACCATGGATGTAACTGCAACCTATAACAATGGGATTAACAGGCACGAAAATGTTGCAGGAAACCTGAAACTTGAACCTGACTCCATGCCTGCTGAAACAAATTCTACAGTTGCAATTGCAGGAGGAGTTATTGCAGTCTTTATCCCTGCAGCCTTCCTGATATATAAAAAGAAAAAACAATAAGCAGATGAAGATTTGCTAAATATCATATTTGCGGGGGAAAAATATGATACAATTTGTACAGGCTACTCGCATTGCTTCCGGGAGTATAAGCAGCTCCAAGCTTCGGTCTGCACTCACAACACTCGGAATTGTGATAGGGGTTGCAGCAGTAATCATAAATGCATCCCTTGGAGCCAGCTTTAACCAATTTTTTACCGATGAGGTCACCTCTGTTGGCTCAAATTTTATAATTGCATATAGCGACCAGCCTAACATATTTTATGACAGCGAACTTGAAATGATTGAAAATACTCCAGGAATTTCCGGAGTTTCTCCCAGGAAAACAGTGTCTGGAGAAATTAGCTATCTTTCGGATACTAAAAGCGTGAGCATCGTGGGAGTGAATGGGGACTTTCAGGAAATCCAGGGAATTGAGATGGAAGAAGGAAGTTTCCTGACTGATAAGGATATTTACTCTACCGTTCTTGGGTATGACCTTGCAAAAGAAGAATTTGGCAGGAGTATCTCACATCGAAGCACTGTGGATATTGCATTCCGACAGGAAGACGGCACCCTTATAGAAAAAAGCTTCAAAGTTAAAGGGGTTCTGGAAGATTCAAAAGAAACTATTCTCGGTGGAGACGGCAGTACGGACATGATAGTTTATATCCCTATTTCAGTCATGAATGAGATGACCGGAGAAGAAGACTATGGAGCCCTCTTTGCGATGGCCGAAAGCTCTGAAAATATCGGCACTGTTTCGGATGAAGTGGATAAAAGGCTTGCCCGGAACTTCGGAATTCCTCAAAGGGATATCGGGAATGACGACTCAAAACCCTATGTCATAATCGACCAGGTAGATGTCCTTGAAGAGACCGGAGCACTGGGAGATGCCTTAAGTTCCTTCCTGCTCGTCCTTGCTTTAGTCTCACTATTCGTGGGTTCTATAGGGATCATGAATATCATGCTTGTAACAGTTACCGAACGTACGAGAGAAATAGGGATCATGAAGTCCGTAGGTTACAGCAGTTCCAATATTCAATCCCTTTTTTTGCTTGAATCCGTGATGGTAAGCGTCTTCGGGGGCCTGATGGGGACTGCAATAGGAGGGTTTGGAGCCTACATCATTGAAGAAGCCCTCAAACTTCCACCGGTATTTCCTTTCAAGCTGATTGAAATCGGGATTCTGGTTTCGGTCCTTGTAGGTGTAGGAGCAGGGCTGTATCCCGCAAGGAAAGCTGCAAACATGAATCCTGTGGATGCTTTAAGGTATGAGTAAGGGATTTGTTCAAAGAAATGACCCTTAATCTTCATATTTCTTTTTTCAGCATCCTTTAACTTTTTCATAGTCCAGTTGTTATGCTGCCAGTATTTGTATTCCAATTTTTCTTTTCAGCTATTTTTCAGCTTTTCTTTCAGCTATTTTTCAGCTTTTTTATCAATGAGCTTATCCCAAAACTCAAAATCGGCTCTCCGAATCTTGAATCTGAAATAGTCAATCGAGTCACAGATAATGAAAATAATTCTGAAATTTTGACCGATACAGGGATAAAATAGGTTTTGGGATGAGCTCCATATAAACTGACACAAAATAAGAAAATAAAAAATCTCATACTCACAATAGAGCTCTGTTCAAGCCTCGAAGCAAACATGAGAAAAGGATCGAAAACCTTAAAAAACTGAATACAGAGAACTAATTCTTTTGCAGATTTTAGATTATAAAAATAAATAGATAACAAACATTTTAAAGCTTAAAACCAAGAAATATTGATATTGTGTAGCACTCAGTGGGATAATATATTTAAAGTTAGAAGAATGGCGAAGTGGACATGAAAACTGAAATACTCGATCATGAAGTTTCTTCTCCCGAAGATTCAAATCCGGAAGCAGGCAGAAGCAGTGGAAATGAAGAAGAGATGCCTCCGGAAGAAAACTTGCTTGCCTCTGATGAAACTCCAGATAGGGGAAATTCAGATGAAGACCACATTAAGTGCGAACTGCCCCGTTCAAGTCGCCCGGAAAGAGGGAGCGGAGGAGGAAATCCCCATAAAGGAACCCCGGTAATAGAGGTAATCAATGTAAAAAAGAGTTATACTCTGGGAGATATGGAAGTTCCAATTCTCCATGACATTAATCTTACAGTATGGGAAGGAGAGTTTCTTGCTATAATGGGTCCTTCAGGCTCAGGAAAAAGTACCCTTATGAACCTTATAGGTTTTCTTGACAGACCTACAGAAGGAAAGATCATAATTAAAGGGCTTGATATCAATACATTATCCGATAAGGAAGTTGCCAAGCTCAGGGGGCTTGAGATAGGCTTTGTATTCCAGACATTCAACCTGATCCCAAGGCTTACCGCTCTTGAAAATGTTGAACTGCCAACCTACGCTAACACCAGGGAGGGGGTGAATGCGCGTAAGAGGGCAAAAGACCTTCTTAAAATGGTCGGACTTGAGGACCGAATGCACCATAAGCCAGGAGAACTTTCAGGAGGGCAATCGCAAAGAGTAGCTATTGCCAGAGCTCTGATCAATGACCCGGCAATCCTCCTTGCGGATGAACCTACAGGAAATCTTGACTCGAAGACAGGCTGCGAAATCCTCAGCATGTTTACCAGACTTAATGAAGATGGCAGGACTATCGTGATGATTACGCATGACCCTGAGATTGCAAAGTATGCTGACAGAATAGTACTCGTAAAAGATGGAATAGTCCAGAATAATTCGGAATAAACAAGAATAATTCGGAACAGATCAGAAAGATTGGGAAAATGAGCTGGAATTATTCTGGAATAAGCCAGATAAGTCATGATTCTACATAATGCCCCGACAGGATACTCGGAGTAATCCAGAGTAATCCAGAGAACCCTGAATAATTAATTTTAGAAATTCAATCAGGATGAATAAAAATGAGAGGACAAAAAACCCCGTTTACTTTTGCTGTTATATTTCTGCTTTTAGTCTCATTTATTTTTGCAACTCCGGCTTCTGCGGCGACTGCAAGCGCAAACTTGAAAGTCACAATAGTTGAAACAAACCCTTACCCTGCTAAAATAGGGCAGTATCTGGACCTGACAGTTCAGGTAGAAAACGTAGGTAGAGAACGAGCAGAAGATGTTGAGATAGAAATAGTCCCCGAGTATCCATTTACCCTTGATTCCGAGGAAAACGCAGTGCAGAATGTAGGGGCTCTTGCTCCCGAAAAATTTGCATCCAAAGAGTTTCACCTTTTCGTGGACAAGAACGCTCAGAAAGGGGTCAGGACAATTGACATCCGGACAAGGATAGATAAATCAAGCCCCTGGAGTGAGAAAACTTTTGATATAAGGATAGGGACCGAGACCTTTGACAGCAAAGGAACCGTTGAGCTTGCGGAAATCGTTTCTTCTCCCGAAGTCTTTATGCCCGGAGATAGGGGCACCGTTACGGTAACTCTTAAAAATACAGCTACTACACCCACAGTTACCATCGATGGAAGTGACTACGATACCAATGCAAGGATCCAGGTTGCAGTTTTGAGGCCGCTGTCTGAAGAAGTAATTGTGCTTGATGCCCCCTATGAAGAGATGGGACTTCTTGGTCCGGGGGATAGCATCAGACTGACATTTAACGTTATGGTTTCCGAGGATGCAAATGAAGGGACTCACAACCTTGAACTTGCAATTGAAGGCAATTCTTTTGACTACAACAGCCGGAAGAATATTCCGCTTGAAGTTGACTCTTCGAATGTAAAGGTCATCCCTTCAAAACCACTTAAACTGGTAAACGGCGAAGCTACCCTCGAGTTTGATGTAGCAAACACCCACCCCAATGAGCTTAACTCTGTCAGTATAAAACCTGAAGCTGAAGGTGTAAATTTTTATCCCGCCGAATATTTCATCGGGCCAATGGACTCTGACGAGCTTTTCACAATAGAGTTTGATGCTATAGCAGATCCGGCTTCGGAAAACATAGGAGGGAACTCTGAACCGATAAACCTCAGCCTTTCTGCAAGTTACAGCAACGGCATAAACAAACATGAAAATCTGGTAAGCAATCTTCGCATTCAACCGGTTGAGGAAAATGAGGGAGGCAGTTCAGGCCTGCTTGCAACTGGTATCCTGATTGTCGCCCTTGTTGCCGGAGGGGTACTGATTTACAGAAGAAGGCAACAGAAAAACAGATAAGCTGCTGAAGAACCTGGGAGTACAGGCAGCATCAACTGCATGCTACCTTTACAGCCATGGTTCTTTTTGCAGGATTTTTTAATTTCAGCTTGTTTTTTAAGTAGCTGGGATTCTAAATTTCAATATGATTTCCTGGTTTCCAGTTTGATCTTCTGGTTTTCAATTTGATTCCCGGATGTCAATTCCCGGCTTCAGGGGTAGAGTCAGTTTTTTTCGATTTTTCCCTTTAAGTGAAGAGTTATTCTTTTTCGGATTATTCCCCGAAAGAGGGATATTTTCCTATTCTGCCGGAAGGGTGAAGGTAAATATACTTCCTTTTCCGACCTCCGAGTCAACCCAGATTTTTCCGCCGTGAAGATCTACGAAGTTCCGGACAATGTATAACCCGAGACCTGCACCCCCGTATCCGCGGGCTGCGGAAGAATCGGCCTGTGTAAAGGGCATAAATATCTTTTCGTGGCTATCCTTTGAAAGCCCTATTCCGGTATCCGAAACCTTGACTTCAAGAACCCCTTCTTTTTTACAGGCACTGATGACAACTTTTCCTTTTGCTGGAGTGAACTTTATGGCGTTACTGACCAGATTATACAGGATCTGCCTGAGCTTTGTTATATCGGCCCGAACATTTCCCACAGAAGGGTCTATTTTCAGCTCAACAGTTATCCTCTTAACCGAGGCAGGCGAGAGGAGACTCATTCTCACATCCCCTATGAGGCTTGCAATGTCCACATTCTCATATTTGAGGGTCTTTTCCCCGGCTTCAAGCCTTGAGATGTCAAGCAGGTTGTTAATAATTTCCAGCAGGTTTTTCCCGCTAATCAGGATGTTGTTAACATACTTTGATTGCTTTGTATTCAGGGGCCCGAATGCTCCTTCCAGCAGCAGGTCAGAAAAGCCTATTACCGAATTTAGAGGAGTCCGAAGCTCATGGCTCATATTCATAATGAAACTGTTTTTTGCCCTGTTTGTGGCTTCAGCATCTTTTTTTGCCTTGAGAAGAGTGATTTCCAGTTCTTTTTGCCCGTTTACATCGCAGGTATTTACCAGATATTCCCATTTGCCTTTTCTATTAACTAAAACACCTTTTTCCTCCACCAGCTCAAGAAGTGCACTGCCTGATAATTCTTCAAGCGGGAAAGTGCAGAGAAATGTGAAGTTTCTTCCATTACCCTGACTGATATCTTCGAGGATTTTTTCTAACCCTTCAAAACAGGCTTTGAAGGGGTTTTCGGTCCCTTTAACATCGAGATTTGTTCTGAACCCGGAAAAGCCTTCAGAAAAGGATTTCCCACTCCCCTCTTTCAGAAGTTCTTTTACTGCAGATTCAAACAAAAGGATACTTTCAGAAAGTGTGCCTGCCGGCATAATCTCCAGATGAGACGAAGTAATGTATTTCCCTACATCCACTCCTTCCTTCTCAAGTTCATTTTTTGCACTTTCAGATGCCAGCGAATCCGGGACTATCCAGAGGCAGCGCTCTCCCTTTTCAATCCCTTGTTTGAAATAGGCAACAAGCAGTTCTGTCAGCTCATCGATATCACTATATATGGCAGAGAGCTGGGCACTCTGTGGAATGCTTGAAAAAAGTTCGGGGTATTTGTCAGTATTTTTTATCAGAATCTTCCCCCTCCGTGTGTTGTATAATAGTGCACCTTTCAGCGCACATTCGGGATTTTTAATGGGGTATCAAGTATAGGCTTAGAGGTGTAAATGACAACTTTCAGCACTCTAAATCTGGTTTAAAGTGCCTGGGAAATGTATCTAAAATATTTAAAGTGAAATTTCACTTTCATCTATTATTTCATCTTAACTTTTAATATTTCATACATATGCTTATATTTTCTATCATATAACATCAGCATATATAAGAAATGTTCTAATATTCAATGTTAGAAAGTTTACCCGGTTAACCCCTCTATACATAAGAATATCCTGGAGTAAAGCACCCATAGAAATCTCCCTTTTCTTCCGAAAATAAGCTATTATTTTTCTTCCAACAATGAGGTATTATATTTGTACATTGATATTTACTTAGGTATACCAGAATATGAATATCTTTCGGAATATATTTATAAATTAATCTTTGCTGAATTTTTTGGGAATGTAGCTCCAACGGGTGATTGCCCAGGGCTGAAGATCTCTGTGATAGAGATCCTTAAGTTCCATGCCTGAACGAACTTTAATTCAGAGCTTAAGTGAATTCTAAAATAGTGGGTCGTATGCTGAAGGTAAGGCAAGCTATCGGTATCTCTCTCGGAAGCATAGCGAGTGCGAAGCTCCGCTCAGGTCTGACAACCCTCGGCATTGTTATAGGAATTGCGGCTGTAGTTGCAAACATATCTCTTGGGGAAAGTTTCAATATTTTCTTTGAAGAGGAGATAAATGCTCAGGGTTCCAATTTTATTATTATTTACAGCCAGGAACCGAACCTTTTTTACAACAATGAACTTCAAATAATCAAAAAAACTCCCGGAATCAGCAGAGTTTCCCCCATAAAACAGCAACTGGGGGTGGCAACCTACTTCTCCCAGAAGAAAAATATCGACATCGTAGGAGTAACTGGAGATTATGAGGATACTGCTAACATCACTATGGAAAGTGGCAGTTTCATAAGAGACCAGGACGCCTTTTCCGCAGCTATTGGCTCCAAAGTTGCAAATGAAAAATTCGACCGGAACATCTCTGCCCGAAGTTCAATAGATATTACCCTGCGTCTTGAAGGGGGTGAGACTATGACCAGAACGTTCAAGGTGAAAGGCATCATTAAGAGCCTGAACACCTCGTTTGTAGGAGGGGGAATTGATAGGGATGTGAGCATCTTCATCCCTGTTTCAACCATCAACCAGATGCTCGAAGAAGATGATTTCTCGGCTTTTTTTGCCATGTCCGACAACATCGAGGACGTGGAAGAAGTCTCAGACGAGGTAGACAGGCGGCTTGCGCGGAACTTCGGAGTCTCTTCAAGGGATCTTGATGACGAGGACGCAAAACCCTATCGCATTTTTAACCAGGCAGATGTCCTTGAGCAAACAAACCAGCTTGCTGATACCCTGCGAAATTTCCTTGTTGCAGTAGCTCTCATCTCCCTGCTTGTGGGCTCTATAGGGATAATGAACATAATGCTTGTTACGGTTACTGAACGCACCAGTGAAATAGGGCTCATGAAAGCCCTTGGCTTTTCAAGCACTGACATCCTTATCCTCTTTCTTATCGAGTCGGTTATTCTCAGCCTCTTCGGAGGGCTTCTGGGATTAGCGGTTGGAATTGGGGGAGCCTATATAATCACAACAGCCCTTGGACTACCTTTCCTGTATCCCGGTTACGTCTTCGAGATAGGGGTTTTCGTTGCAGTCATAGTAGGAGTTGCAGCTGGAGTTTATCCGGCAAACAAAGCGGCAAAACTGGCTCCTGTGGATGCATTGAGACATGAGTGAAAACAAACCTTGAAGAATTAGATTTTTTAGTTTGAGTTAGAGTTTGAGTTTGAGTTAGAGTTTGAGTTAGAGTTTGAGTTTGAGTTTGAGTTTGATTTTGAGTTAGAGTTTGAGTTAGAGTTTGAGTTAGAGTTTGAGTTAGAGTTTGAGTTAGAGTTTGAGTTAGAGTTTGAATTAGAGATTAAATAGAGAGTTCAGAAATTTCCCTTCTCAGTGTATTTTACTCCTTCTATTTTGTCTCTTTAGTGGAGTAGTTTTTTCCTCAAACGTTTTTTGTCCTCGTCCATAAAGGCATTTATATCCGGAATAATTATATCTTAATATATGTAACTGTAAAAACCGGAATACTAATTACAGATCGGAAGAATACATATAAAAAATACATTTTTTAAAGTGTTCTTCTGCCACTTAATGGAAGGGACGTTCTATAAAGAGGATTCAAATAAACGGATTCAAATTTTTGCTTATGAAGCTTTGCGGAGGATGAAAGGATGGAAACCGGAGAGAAAAAAGCCATTGGAGCCAAGAATTTCCTTTATCCCATGCCCACTACCCTTGTGGGAGCCGATGTGAACGGAAAACCAAACTACCTTACGGTTGCTTTTTGCGGAATCGTTCAGGCAAGTCCTCCGATGATCGCAGTTACTCTGGGAAAAATGCACTATACAAATGAAGGAATCAGAGAAAACAATTGCTTCAGCGTAAATATCCCTTCCAGATATATGGTTGAAGTTACGGATTACTGTGGTATAGTTTCCGGGAAAAAGGCAGACAAATCCGGCATCTTCAAAACTTTCTATGGAAAGCTTGAAAAAGCTCCAATGATCCGGGAATGCCCTGTAAACCTTGAATGTCGGCTTGCGGACACCCTGGATTTCGGCGGGACCAACGAGGTTTTCATCGGCGAGATTGTGGAGAGTTATGCAGAAGATCGATATCTCTGTAATGGAATCCCTGATATAGAAAAAATCGAACCGATCGTCTTTTCCATGTATGATAATAACTACTGGGGAATCGGGGAGCATCTGGGCAGAGCCTGGTGTGTGGGAAAAAAGTTCGGTGAAAACATTAATGATAACAGAAACGAGAATAATAGTTAGGAAGAAGGCTCTCTTTGTAGGTGCCGATAAAAGGTCTGAGGAATAATTTTGAATTTTGAGCTGGAGAGAAAACGGCTCATAGGTTTTACTTTTTTGAGACAATATGGGGGGTTATTATATGAAAGTAACAGTGTTCAGTGGGAGCCATAAGGGCAGAGAAGGAAATACTCTCCTCATGGTTGAGGAGTTTCTGAAAGGAGCAGAAGAAGCCGGGGTGGAAACTGAAAATATTATCCTTTTCGAAAAGAAAATCAGATACTGCACGGGAAAATTTGAGTGCTGGCTAAAAACACCCGGGGAGTGTATCATTCGAGACGACATGGACGATCTGCGTCCCAGGTTTATGGCCTCGGATATCGTAGTCTTTGCATTCCCTGTGTATTTTGACAACGTTCCATCTGTAATGAAAGTTTTCATAGATAGGCTTTTACCTGTTCTTCTGCCTCACTTTGAGGAGGACGAAAAAGGCAACTACAGGCATTCCAAACGTTATGAAAAGTATCCGAAATTTGTTGTGATTTCAAATGCCGGGCTGCCCGGGCAGACAAATTTCGAAGTAGTAAGTCTTTATTTCAAGCGGCTGGCAAGAACTTTTCACACCGAACTGATTGCAGAGATCTACAGGGGAGAAGGGGAAATTTTCAGGGGCCAGAAAAATATCATGCTAAAACCTCTGATTGGCAAATACAAAAAGTTGCTCCGATCCGCCGGAAAAGAGCTTGTTGAAACCCAAACAATTTCTGAAAAAACAATAAAAGATCTGGAGAAAACACTCGTTCCTCCAAGCCTGTACATAAAATTCGGAAATGAGGAGTGGGATCGACTTAGGAGTGAATGTCAGAAATAAGAAAAAGAAAAGAAGTGAGAAAATAAGGAAAGAAAAGAAGTGAGAAAATAAGGAAAGAAAAGAAATGAGAAAATAAGGAAAAAAAAGGCAAAAGACAGTAAGAAAAAAGGGAAAAAAGAAGAAAGCAGTCCGGGATTAACTCCCAAATTTACTGGATTTCCAGTTTGCCTTCAACAAGGTCTTCCAGGCTGTGTTCCATGTAAGGGGCATTACTCCTGTTGATCAGCTCCTGGCAGACTTCAATCGGTTTTCCATCCATTACAAGAGCCCCGTTTTCGATCAATACCGCTCTGTGGGCAACTTCCCGGACAAAGTCCATGTGGTGGCTCACGAGCACAATGGTCGTGCCGAAGAGTTCATTGATCCTTTTTAAGGAATTTGTTACGTCCCTGAGGGTTACAGGGTCGAGGTCCCCGAAAGGTTCGTCAAGCATAAGATATTCGGGAGATGTTGCAAGGCTCAGGGCAATAAAAGCCCTGACGTGTTCTCCTCCGCTGATCTGGTAAGGAGTTTTATCAAGGACTTCCATTGGCAGGTCGAGAGCTTCAAAGACCGGCCTTGCGTAGATATCGACATCAGTTACCGGAATAGACGGAAAGAGTTCGAAGTAAACCGTATCATTGAGGTTCAGCTCCCTGAGTGCCGTAGTCTTTTCCTCTTCAGGCATATCGGGAAGGCGGTAGATAGTATCCAGGGTCTCATCCAAAAGCCCCATTTCCCTGGCTTTATTTCTCGCGTATTCAATTGCACCCTGTTTTTTCATACTCAGCCTGAAGCGGATCTGTTCCCGGACTGTGGAATTTACGGACATTGAGAATTCCTGGTTCATAACACTCATGATCCGCCTGAGTTCCATGCGCTTCTTGCTGTACTCGGTAACATCCACCCAGTCCCCCTTGCATAAATACTCGACTGATCCGCTTTTTGGTTTGACAAGCCCTTCCATCAACTTCATAATAGTTGTCTTTCCGGCTCCGGAAGGCCCGATAAATGCCAGAATCTCTCCCCTGTTAACATCCAGAGAAAAGTCTTTGATGTTGAGGACTTCCCCCATCCGGATAATGGAATAACGTTTGGAGATGTCCCTTACTTTAATGCAGGTTTCCTTAGTTTCGGGCTCAAAAAGCTCTTTCTTTGGTTTCATGTCACGAAGGAAGTTTTTAAGAACCCAGGAAGGATCTCCGTCGGCTGCGATTTTCCCGTTTTCGAGAAAGATAAGCCGGTCTGCGAGATAGGCGTGGATTTCAGGGAGGTGGGAAACCACTATGATCGGGATATTCAGTTTTTCCTTCAGGCTCTTTATGACATCAAGGACTTCCTGCTTTGTATCCGGTCCGGTCATTGTTACTGGCTCGTCCAGAAGAAGGACTTTCGGCTTTGCAGCAAGCTGTCTTGCCATTACAACTCTCTGCTTTTCTCCCCCGCTGAGAAGATTGGTCGAGTGGAGGGCTTTATGTTCCAGTCCCACAAGCTTCATGTACTCCATAGCCTCGACAAAGAGATCGTCATACTCCTGATTTTCATTGTGAGGGAGGGCTTCATGCCCTACACGAAGGTAATTCAGTTTCCGTATTACATTTTCTATCGCAGGCCCGTTCCAGAGCCCAAAATTTCGCTGGAGGTGTATTGCAGTTACGCTTTTCAGGAGCAGTTCTCCTTCAAGTCCCGATTCAGGAGTCACAGTTTCTCCATCGACTCCCACAGTTCCTTCATCAAAAGGCTCAACCCCCCGGATAATACGGAGCAGAGTCGATTTCCCACTTCCGCTTCTACCTGTGATTCCGAGAATCTCTCCGTCCTCCACCGTGAGGTTGATATGGTCCAAAACCCTTCTTTTTTCGGAACGCACCTCATAATCTTTTACCAGATTGGAAATCCTGAGCATAATCATACCTCTTAGTATTGATTGCAAGTTGACGCCGGAACCCCGATAGGTTCTACAGGCCTTGATAATATTTCTTCCATTGAAAATTTGCCTTTGCCGAACCTTTGCATTTTTCAGATCCCTTTGCGTCAGTAGAACATGATACTAAAATAGGAGCAAGTATTTCCTTTAAAACTATTTATTACAATCGGCTGCCTGTAAATTTCCGATCGGACAGGTATTAAATCTTAAGTATAAAGATAGTTTCCAAAATAAAAAGTTTGGGAAAAGAAAAGCCTATCGAAAACAGGCAGTTTGAGAGGAAAGTATAATCCGGAGTATAGCTGAGAAATGGAGTAGTACGGAGGAACAGAATATCAGCCATTTAGTGGTAAGCAATAGTGGACAACCATCTCCAGAACCGTAGAAAACAAGATAGAAAATAAAGATAGGGTTTACAGCCCTGCTCTTTCAACCATTAAGTCTGCCACCTGTTTTGCATTTTTGAAAGGAAAATCTTTATCAGTAATCAGACTTTTCGCCTCAGCTGCGGTGACTTCAACACCTCCTATACTGCATGTGGTGTCCAACCCCTCGGGTAAGGCGGCAATTAATTCCTCCAGGGAGTTGATTGGAAATTTTGCACCTTTGAGGATTTCAAGAATCTGTTCATGGACTTCTTCTCTGACTTCCATATTTTTACCTCTTCTTTGTTCTGTTTTCCTTATGCTTATTTATTATTACAAGGAACCATTTTCCATAATCTCTTATGGAAGGCAATTATTATATTCTTACCAGAAATGAAATATTTTCTCAGATATCCTCTCTGAAATACCGTCTCAAATATTCTCTCTGAAATGACCTCCATTTTTTGCAAAGATTCGTAAAAATAAGGTTCAGAACGGAGCGAAAGCTTACGCTCCCCAGGAAAAACATGAAAAAATAAAAAGAAATTAAAAAAGAACAGTTGAATTTAAGAATTTCCTATAGGACTCTTAAAAGCAGGCAGCACACCTTGATTTCATATTACAGGAATTTAGCTTTTTATAGCTGATACGATCTCAGCCACCTTTGCCGCTACATCCTTTACTTCTTCAACAATCGTGCCGGTGACGATCATATCCGCACCTGCAGAAGCGCAAAGCTTTGCGGTTTTTGCGTCTCTGACCCCGCCGCCAACAATCAGCTTGTTTTCTCCGAGTACTTTTTTGACAGCCCCGATCATTTCAGGGGGGATAGGCGCATCGGCTCCGGACCCTGCTTCCAGGTAGGTATAGTGCATGCCGAGATATTTGCCTGCAAGGGCATAGACCGCAGCAATATCAGGTTTCTTCCTGGGGATCAGTTTTGCGTCCCCTACCCACCCGACAGTACCTCCGGGCTCGACCACAAGGTATGCCATGGAAATCGGCTCTATCTGGCTTTTGTATACAAGCGGAGCTCCAAGTACCTGGTTTGTGATCACATACCCCAGATCTCTGGAATTCAGGAGGCTCATGAAAAATACGGCATCTGCGTAACTGCTAAGCCCGGCCGAACTTCCCGGAAAAAGGATGGTAGGAACATTTACTTTTTCTTTAATCTTTATTACAGTCTCATCTAATAGGGTTCCCGACGCTCCGGTTGAGCCCCCTATCATGATAGCATCAGTGCCACCTTCAACTGCTGCAAGAGCGATTTCGGCAGCTCTTTCAGGCGTCTGGGAAGCCGGGTCGATAAGGGTAAGATGAACTTTTCCGTCCTGATCAATAATCTTCTGGAGGTGTGCTTCCACCTGCAAAAAAGATCATGCTCCCTTGGATTCCTTGGATTTCACGCGAAGAGTACCGTAGCCGCATTTTCTGCAGCGGGTTGCCCTTATGGCGTTTCTGGCATTACACTTCATGCAGATTTTTTTGTTAAGTAACCTTTCTTCAGCTTCTGGAAAACGAGCCATTTTTGTCACCTGCTATTATTTTTTAATATTGATACGGTATATAGCCCGCTTAAAGGATGTTAAGACATATAATGTTTTTCATCAAAAAATTACGCTACCTGCTAGTTTGCTACCTTTTCTGCTCTTCTCTTTCACATGTCCGGATTTTTCCCAATCCTGTATACTCAAAATTTATTTATTGGTTCTGTTGTTATTCCGTACCCTTCAGGCTGAAAACTACGGCTGCGGAACAGTAATGCGATTGTACTTATTAACAGCAGTGATATTGATAATACTGGCAGTTCCGAAAGATAACGAAACATTAAGCTAACCAGTATCACGTTTGGGAAAGTTCTTCAAACGAACTTACTACCGGAATTCCACACTGCCAGAAATCATTTAAGACTAAGGATAATTTAACCTAAAGGAAGGCTAAGGATAATTTAACCTAAAGGATAATTTAGGTTGAGGGTATTCAGGAAAAAAAACTGAATTAAAACTATTAAAAAACCAAGAGAAATTAAGGTTTAAAGGTAGACCCGGGATAAAATAAAATTCCCGATTCCAGGAAGGTGATCGATGTGGCAATTCATCCGATAGAATACCGGTACGGTACAGCAGAAATGAAATACGTATGGAGTCAGGAAAACAGACTAGCTAAGATCTTGCAGACCGAGGCAGCCCTTGCTCTGGCAGAAGCGGATATGGGACTTATCCCGGCAGAAGCGGCTGAGATTATCTCCGAATGCGTTCCCTCCGTAAAGGCGGAAAGAGTTGACGAAATCGAAGCCGAGATCCACCACGACATGATGGCTGTTGTTGTTGCGATTTCTGAGAAGTGCAGGGAAGATGCGGGAAAGTGGGTCCATTTCGGCGCCACTTCAAACGACATCCTTGACACAGCAACCGCGCTCCAGATAAAGGACGCAATCGACCTTCTGGAAGATAAACTCAAAATCCTGCTCAGGGTGCTGGTAAACCAGGCAGAAGCCCATAAGAACACTGTTTGCTGTGGGAGGACACACGGGCAGATAGGCGTTCCCACAACATACGGGCTCCGTTTTGCAATCTGGGCTTCCGAGATTTCAAGACACCTTGACCGCCTTTACGAGCTGACTCCGAGAGCTACCGTGGGGCAGATGACCGGGGCTGTCGGAACTCAGGCAGCTTTTGGGAAGTCCGGAATCCTGATCCAGAAACTTACGATGCAGCACCTCGGAATCGGGGCTGTGGATGTCTCAAACCAGATAATCCAGAGAGACAGGCATGCCGAATTTGTGATGTGGATGGCAAATACTGTTACGACCCTGGACAAGATCGGCATCGAAATCAGGAATCTGCAGCGCAGTGAAATCGCCGAGATTGAGGAAAGTTTCGGGAAAAAGCAGGTGGGTTCGTCTACCATGCCCCACAAGCGGAACCCGATCAAGTCCGAGCAGATCTGCGGGCTTGCGAGGATCGTAAGGGCAATGGTTGAACCTGAACTCCTTAACAACACCCTCTGGGACGAACGGGACCTTACAAATTCTTCCTGCGAGAGAGTCGTCTTCCCGGAAGCCTGTGTGCTTACGGACCATATCCTTAAACTTGGGATCCGTGTGCTTGAGAATCTCAGGTTCTATCCCGAAAATATCCGCAGGAACCTGGACCTGCTAAGAGGCCTGAACATGGGCGAAGCTGTAATGATCGAACTTGCAAAAAGGGGTGTAGGCAGGCAGGAAGCCCATGAGCTTGTCAGGACTTCGGCTATGGAAGCCCATGAGACGGGGCAGCACTTCAAACAGGTACTTCTGGATACTCCTTCCGTTTCAAGGTACTTGAGTGTAGAAGATATCGAAAAACTCGTAAATCCCGATAAGTATATAGGAACAGCTGTAGAACAGGTCGAAGCGCTCGTTGTAAGACTTCGTGAAGCTTATTCCCTCTGACCTCTTCCTCTCTTTTTTCCGTTTCTTTCCGGACCGGAAAGAAGCGAAATTTAGAAGCACAGAAATAAAGACGATTTGGTAAAAGCCAGAAAAACTATTGATTCCTCACATAATTATAATCGATATAAAATATAAATATTTATATCAGAAGAATTTAATCATTATTAGGGAACTTCATCAAAAGCTTCATCCAAATTGGGTGATTGAGGCATCTAAAAACAGGCGTTGCGTAACTAAAAATCTATTTGGGCTAGATGTGGTAGATGATTTACGGTGTGAAAGTGGATTAGATGCCTCATTAACTCCTACGTAGAGGTTATTTATAAAATTTGTGCTAGTTTGACTCCAGATTCTTTCTAAAGAATTCATTCCCCCATTCCTTCTTTTCAGAATCTCCCTCAAAGTTTTTATCCAAACTGCCTGTCGGTTAAAATCTCATCGTTTAGATACAATTCAACTTACAGTCCAAACGTGGACTTTCCGGCTTACTTCAGATCCGTTTGGGAATTCTTTCTGGAGGGGGGTTACTTCAGATACATTTCCGGCCAAAATCTTCCAGAAGTCCGAATTAGCAGAGCAGATGTACAGTAAGATTTTGTGGACATGTGAATATTTTCTTATGGGCGCTACTCCTCCTGGGAACTATTCCTGGTCACTACTCCTAAACGGTAGTCCTAATACATTTTATAAGTGATACTCCTGATGCCCTGACCTGAATGTAATTAAAAAAGTAGGGGGGATTTTTAGAAAAGATATTAAAGCTTTGAGTTTACAGGAGCTTTAATGCTTAACTAAGTGCAAAATTCACTTTCTCTGGGGAATGAGCTCGCAAACCATATTTTTATTTCAAAAAAAAGATATAAATATTTATATATGATGGTTCTGTATCCCAGACAACGTTGCTCTGTGTGGTAGTGAGGCATCTAAAAAACGGCGTTGCGTAACTAAAAAATCTGTTTGGGCTAGATGTGGTAGATGATTTTCGGTGTGAAAGTGGATTAGATGCCTCAATATTTCCATAGGATTAGGTTATTTATATAATTTGTGTTTATTCTGTGCACAACCATCCAAAACTTCTTTTTTGTTAAGAAGTAAGGATTCACTTATACTTAAAATTCGCAGACAGGAGTTTTCTTTCGCTCGTTTTTTCAGCCCTTCTTGAGATTTGAGTAAATGGGATTTCGTATTATTAACCAATCTGGCTACTGTTTATCCCTTTCTTTCCGAGCCAATATGAAAATACATCCATATACATACGTTCACTGTCAGAGCTTCTCCTGTCCGAGAATCTGAAAGCTTTATTATTTTTGCCGACCACGAACGATTCTCGTCCCAGACATTTTTTCCGATATTTATGAATGACAAGAGTAATGCTGGACGTTACTTTAAAATACCACCATATAGACTCGCGCATCAGCATTACTCTGTATAACGATGTTCCGGGACAGAAGAACGCTTTTCATATCAAAAGGACCTGAGTCCTGATCCATGACATCCGGATTCTCTTACTCCTCCTGTTCAGGTTTAAAGACCTCCAGATTCGCCCAGTTAAATTTGTCGGGCGGACAGGCCCGGATACATTTCTGGCAGTGGGCACCTTCGCAGAGGTCGGTACTTATCATAATCCTGTTTTCCTCGTCAATTGTAATGGCATCGTTAGGGCAGACTTTTATGCATTTCTTGCACTCAGGACAGTCAACAACCATGGTCATATAGGTTCCGACTCTTTCGAGTACATGCAGACCTTCTTCCCCAAGGACAGGGATATCCCTTTCCACGCGCTTATCCACCACAGGGTTGTCTATGGGGTCATCAAGTGACGGAAGACTCTTCTTTTTCAGGTATTTTTTAAACATTTTAAAGGGCATTCCCTCTTCCCAGTATGCAAGTTCAAGGACGTAGGCGTCCCGGAATTCAGGGGCAGTCGCAAACATTATGTGAGTGCCTATTATCTGGCTTGCAATGTCCTGAAGTTCCCACAGCCTTCCTTCCGAAAGCAGAATTTCCCTCGCAACAGCAAGAGAGGTGTTCCCGAGCTGAGCAATGTTCCCCGTAGAGTAGGGGATCAGACCAATTTTCTGGGCTTTTTTAGCATCCATATATGTGCCGGCAGCGCCTGCCATATACGCTGCATCAATATCTGTAAGTTCTATACCTGCAGTCGCACAAAGCGTAATATGTCCTGCCCGGATTGCACCAATAGCTTTCCCGGCTTCTTTCAGGTCCCTTTCCGAGAAAGTTATTTTGTTCTGCAGGTGAATTAGTTCGTCTGGAGTTTTGATTTTCGGGAGTACAACCAGATCGTGACCCAGAGCTTTTTCGATAAGGGCAATAACTCCCGTACCTGTAATTCCTTTTGCTTGGATCTGCCCTGCTTCAAGAATTTCTCCGGTTTTGGGGTCTACGAGATCTCCGGGATCGGGCTTCATCTCTTCGTTCAATACATAATTCCTCAATGCTCCATCCTCGAATTCAAAATCCGAAATTGCAAAAGGAGAGGCAAGAGTCCCATGCTTTATCTGCTGCCCTTCAAGAGCAGGCCCTGCAGCTGCTGAACCGGTGTATATAATGTCTTTTACCTTGAGCGCCATTTCGGCGTTTGTCCCGTAATCAGTTGCAATCGAAACCTGGTCGCTGTCAAGCATGCCCGATTTAACAATAAGAGCAAGGGCATCGGCTCCGACTTCATGTTTAATTGCAGGCGGGACTACAACTTCACAGTTAAATTCCTCAAGTCCGGGAATTTCGCTGCTTGGTACGATTCTCGCATTCCTTTTCTGTTCCTCTATATGGTACTTCTTTTTCTTCCGTTCCCCCGCATAAGCCAGGTCTTCAATGCTTATTCCCTGAAAAATGGATAGCTGGATAGGGTTTCCGCAGACTGAAAGCCTATCAAGCTCTCCGCTTTGCACGTCAAGAGCCTGAAGCAGGTTCTTTACCGCATCTATAGAAAGCCCGTGCGCAAGGTCCTGCCCGTAGTGGATTGCGAAGTCCATGTGATCCATCACATTCGCTCCGGGAAGGGGATTTCTCAATGTTATAACCGTTCTCTTAATTTCCTGGGTATTAAGGTCAATCTTCTGAGCCCTATACCCGCTAGTTCCCAGGTCAATTGCAACTCCATATCTCATACAAATTCCCCTCAATGATTTATTTTACAGGATGGTTTAACATACTGGAAGCCGTTTGGAATTTTATGTACCTATTACTTTTGAAAAACGACGTATAAATAAATAAGGCGTTTTATTCATCAGTAGATATAATTAAAGTTTGGCAGGTGCTCCAACCTACTTTTCCTGATATTTAAGAGATATTTATAAAATAATACCTTCCGGAGACGATTTTTTCGTTTTTCAAGGGTCATAGTGTGTTTTTTACGGGGGATTTAAAATGCATATCGGGAGGGATAGTTTTATAAGTGAATAATCTCTTTGTATAGCTGATGAGCTAGTCCGGGTAGCCCGGCGTTACCTGTAACCCGAAATCGCCGATATGCGGGGGACGAAGCCAATGGAAGATGCGTCAAAGGGATTCCAGCCTGTGATCTCAACTGAGAAACCCCGTCCTGCTTGGATGATGCAGGTATGTGGACTTGCTGGAAAACAGGTCCTCATACCCTAACTGCGGAAACCGGTCGAGGCCCGGAAGGGAGCAGACTCACTGTGGGCAACCGTCGCTTGCGGGGTCGCGGGGTGGAGAAGAGATTCCAGTCTACTGAAATCTCCCAGATACAACGACCTGCGGTGTGCTCATCACTAAGCACATAAATTAATATTTTTCAAGAGCCTTGTATTATAATAGAACTGTAATTTTTCTGGAAGAACAATTTATTTGAAGGATTTCTCTCCGGAAAAAGTTAAATATATGAAATGCATTTTAGGGGACGCGTTTCTAAAGTTTGAAATGACGAGATAGCCAAGCCCGGTATGGCGTGGGATTGCTAATCCCATGATGCCCTGCATCGCGGGGGTTCGAGTCCCCCTCTCGTCGCTTCTTTTTTTGAGGATTTTATACTCTGTACATCATTTTCTGTTGTGACCTGTATTTTTCTCACTTATCTGTATGCAAATTTTAAATAAGATTTCGCCTTATACTCTGTAAATAAAAGTTCATTTTCCACCCTATACCACCAACTCAAAATTCAGTTTTTTTAAGTTAATTTTACAGAAATGGATTGAGTCAAAACAATGAAACGGATATCATCAGGTATACCTGAACTTGACGAAAGGATCGGCGGAGGATACATTGCGGGTAGGGTTCTTCTCATAACCGGAGATACAGGAACTGGCAAGACCACTTTTACCATTCATTTTCTGCACAGAGCATGCCTTGAGGATAAGAAATGCGTCCTGGTCGCAACCGAAGAACTTCCGGAAGATATTCTGGATCTGTCAGAAATGCTGGGGCTTGGGCTTACTAAATATTATGAAAATGGTCAGCTCACAATTGAGCGGTCTTTTCAGAACCGTTCCGAGAAGATCCAGACCTCAAAATTCGGATTCACCCCCGAAGGTCTGGAGATAGAATTACCCACACTTTCAGATTATGTGCCCGAAGGAACCAATGTTGTGGTGATTGACAATATCGGTGTTTTTACCCTGAGGCTTTCCATTCAGGACTTCAGGGACCAGTTTGATGCCCTGAACTTTATCCTCAGCACCAGAGGAGACTGCACGACAATGTTTGTCATGGACGATACCGCCTGCAAGATGACTCATAACCTTGCCAACTATTCGGTAAGTGGCTCTCTCCGACTTATGGTAGACGAAAATCCCTACACAGGGAATATTGAGCGCTACATAAGGATCCCTAAAATGAGAAGGACATGCCTCAGTCTGAATCCGATAAGATTTGAAATAACTTCATCAGGGATAAAACTCCTTTGAAAAACTGCATTCCTACCAGTTTACGGTTTTTTCCCATCTCTTCTTCACCCAACACTTTCATTTCTTCACTTCCCATTAATCCAATTTTCCATTTCTTCGCCCAACTCATTCATTTTTTCACTTCCCACCAAACCAGCTCTCAGTTTTCCTATTTTCATTTTTTTCGCCTCTTCTGGTTTCTTTTTTAGAACATCAATTTTTGTGTTTTCAAAACGCAAAACATAGTATATTTTTTCAAATAACAATCGGAAAACAGAATAAAAATAATATTAAATAAATAGAATTTTTTAATAAAAAGGGTAATACTATTGAAAGATATTTTTATTTATGGATAAAATTAAATATCCAATATACTGCCTTTATATGCCAAAAAAAGGTAAAAAAAGCCTTTACACAAGTCCACAAAAGGATTAAGTAATATAATCAATAATATTTGAGAGTTATCAATTCTTACTTAATGAATTTAAACAATAGTCAATATATTATTTTATACTATAGAGGATTTTGTGAGGGGACAAGCCTTGGGAAGCAGACTTCTATGGTTTCCAAAAATGAGAAATCTCCGGATGACTCAGAAAAACCAGACAATGGTATGAAGAAAGGAGGGGGAAAAGAGATTCTGGCAGGAAAGTCCAGTCTTCTACATGTACCTGTCGAGAGGACTTCTGATGAAGATACTCCGAATGTAATTGACACTGACAGCCTTCAGACGGAAAACGAAAATAAAGATAAGGAAAACACTCTTCAGGAAGTTTCAGGTACTCAAAGAACCCCACATAAACAGAGCTACCCTTATTGGATGAAGAATCGTGCGGGGGGTGAAGATACTGAAAAAGAGAATACTGACCTTCCTGACATGAAAATAAAGATTGAAACCCGAAAAACCAAACCCATACTTGAAAATGTTCGATTTACGAGTTATTCTCCGGAAATTGAGTCAGATGAAGAATCGACAAGCAAATTCGTATCGGAAACTCCTCTGTTTGTAGAAGTATCGGAAACTCAAAAAACCACAACTCTGGGGGAAAATTCTGAGCCTGAAACAAAACCTTCCGGTTCTTCCGAAGTTGCCCTTGAGCCAAAACCTTCGGTTTCTCCAGAAACTGTCCCTGAAAAGAAAGTTGAACTTATTCCTGAAACCGAAAAGAAAGGGATTTTCCCTCCTGAAATCGGAACTCAAGACCAGAAAGGCGCAGATCATGAAGGTAGGGTTGAGGAGTTAAAGAGTAAACGGGAAACAAGAGAAGATAAAAAAACCCGGAGCTCAGGTAAAATAAAAAAGGCTCCCCAGAAAGCGAAAATTAAGAAAAAATCTGGATTCCTGGGGAACATGAAGGATCTTAGCCGTGACATATCCGGGATCAAGGAAGGCGAAAAATTAAGTGACAAGCTTAAAGAGTTCTTTAATGAAGTAAAAACTCCGGAAGGAGCAAAAAAGAAGTTTGCAGAGATCGTCCGGGGCCTGAAAGATGAAGAGCTCAGGGTTCTTCCTCCATATGATCCTGAAACCTGCGGCCCGCTCCTTGAATATGAAATTCCTGCAGGATTTACTGAAATCGAACGCTACTGGGTAGAGGAACCTTACGCCTTTATCAGCATAATCGAAAATCTGGAAATGAAATACTATTATGTCGTTGAGCCCACTCTCACCACCTATGAAAAAGCCGTTCTTGAGAGGGTCCGGGACAATCTGGAAGATGTGCTTACTCAGGAAGACACGATATCCGGACAGGAAAAGGATGTCATTCTCATAAACAGAGGCATAAGACTTCTGGACCAGTATTACAGCACCCTGGAAGTTTCCTCGATTCATAAGATAATGTATTTCCTCAGGAGAAATTTCATCGGATACGAAAGGATAAATGCGCTCATTAGGGACCCGAATATTGAAGATATTTCCTGTTCTGGGATTGAAATCCCGATCTACCTTTACCACAGGAAGCACAACAACATCGTGACCAATATCCTTTTTGGGGAAAAAGAAGTGGACTCTCTGGTAGTTAAACTTTGTCAGAGGAGTGGCAAGCATATCTCCATAGGAGAACCGATTGTAGATGCAACTCTTCCGGATGGCTCAAGGATTCAGGCAACCCTTGGAAAAGAGGTCACAACAAGGGGCAGTTCCTTCACTATCCGTAAATTCAAAGGAGACCCCATAACCCCGATTGACCTTATCAGGTATGGGACATGCAGCATCGAGATGATGGCTTACTACTGGATTGCCATTGAAAACAACATCAGTGCACTTTTTGCAGGAGGTACCGCTTCAGGAAAAACCTCCCTTATGAACGCGATTTCTCTCTTCATCCCGAGGCTTTCAAAGGTAGTGTCCATTGAAGATACCAGGGAGATCATGCTCCACCATGAAAACTGGATCGCAGGCGCAACCAGGAAATCGTTTACTGTGGGGGGGACAGGCGAAGTGTCCATGTACGAACTCCTGAAAGCCGCCCTCAGGCAGCGTCCGGAATATATTCTTGTGGGTGAGGTTCGGGGTAAAGAGGCTCTGACCCTTTTCCAGGCAATGTCAACAGGGCACACCACCTATTCAACAATGCATGCAAGCGACGTGCAGACCGTGGTTAACAGGCTTGAAAACGAACCTATCAATGTCCCGCATGTGATGATGCAGGCCCTCGGAGTCATCTGTATCCAGATGCAGACCTATGTTAATGAGACGAGGGTAAGGAGAAACAAAACAATTGTGGAGATCACAGGCCTTGATGCAAGGTCAGGAAGTCTCAGGATCAATGAACTTTACCGCTGGGAGCCGGTTCATGATAACTTCAAACGGGCAGGGGATTCCTATGTGCTCAATGAGATCATGAAAGCAAGGGGCTGGAACCCTAGTAAGCTCTTTATTGAGTTTAAAAACAGAGAACAGATCCTTGCCTACCTGACAGTAAAACAGATCCGTGACTATGTGAGCGTTTCCCTGATAGTGCACATGTATGCCACAAACCCGCAGCTTGTAATGGAAGCGGTTGGAAGCGATACCTTGCGGGATATGGTACTGCACCACAGTTAAAGGGGTATCCATGAACGCTATAAATACTCTGGCATTCAGGATCTTCGGAGAAAAAATCCTTGAGAACGAAGACAGGTATGCCCTGTTCAGGATAAAGCTTCGCCAGTCTCAGATTCCCCTGCCTGTGGAACAGTACGTCTCAACCGCAATTTTATATTCCCTGCTTGCGGGAATATTCGGAGGGCTTGCAGGTTTACTGATCGGAAAGCAGCTCTTCAAAGGCACCACCCCGGAAAGTATTGTTTCAACCTTTGGGATCTCGAGCTGGGTAACAAGGGTAGTTGAGGCTCCTGTACTCATTGAAGCCCATTTCCCCTTCATCCTTACAATTGTAGGCGGGCTCATTTTCTTCTCGATGATTGCCGCCTTTACCTACGGGCTTATTATGGCATACCCTCCCATGAAAGCCGACAGCAGGAAGCGGGCTATCAATGCAACAATGCCCCATGCAACAGCTTTTCTCTATGTGCTTCAGAGGGGCGGAGGCATGACTATCTTTGACATCATGAAATCGCTTTCGAAGCATTCTCACCTCTACGGGACTGCTTCGCACGAGTTCGGAAATATCATAAGGGATGTAGAATATTTCGGAAAAGACCTTCAGGACGCCCTATGGAATGCAGCCGACCGGACACCTTCCGAACAGTTCAAAGATCTTGTAGACGGCCTGATTTCAATAGTCTCCGGTGGAGGAGACATTACCCTTTACCTGAAAAATAAGACTGACCTCTATAAATCCAATGCCAATAAGGAACACAAGCGTTTCCTTGATACCCTCGGGCTCCTGGCAGAGGTTTATATTACAGTATTCGTTGTAGGACCCCTGTTTCTTATGGTCATTCTCGTGGTCATGAACATGATTGACAACGGAGGAGCTACCAACCTCTATATCCTCGTATACGGAGCAATTCCTTTCGGGACAGCTATCTTCCTGGTCTTTCTGGACATGCTTACAGGGGATGCGGAAAAGATGCCTGAGGAAAAAACATCCAGAATTAAGTCGGATTCTTTCAGCGATGTCAGGGTAAAACCATGGACAGAAAGGGACGAGGAACTGCTCCAAAAGATGGCGTTTTATGAAAAGGTGAACAGGGTCAAAAATGTGATCCTGCACCCCATAAAAACTATGCTTGACAGACCGGTATACGCTTTTGTAATAAGCGTCCCAATCGCCCTTGGGTACTTTGCTTCGGCTTTCCTGAAACAAATGCCATACGAGGGAGGGTTTATTGAAACCGCATCTACCCTTGATGACTATATCTTTGTAACCCTGCTTGTCCTTTTCATTCCTTACATAATCTTCCACGAACTAGAAGTTAGGAAGATCAGGCAGATTGAGGATCAGGTCCCGGAGTTCCTCAAAAGACTTGCAAGTATCAACGGGACAGGGATTCTGCTTGCCGATGCTATTGCCATTACAGCCCAGTCAAATATGGGAAAATTGAGATCCGAAATCAAATGCACGGTTGCGGATATCCGCTGGAACTCAAACCTCGAAGAAGCCCTGAAACGTTTTGAAGCCAGGATCCGAACCAACATGACCCGGCGCAGCCTGACCCTTATAGCCAAGGCGAGCGAATCAACAGGTGACATCCATAAGGTCATCAGCACGGTTGCGGATGATGCAGACATTGAGAAAAACCTCAAAAAGGAACGTTCTGCCGAGATGTTCATTTACGTCTTCATCATCTTCGTGACTTTCTGCGTCTTCCTGGTCATAGTATACGTACTTGCAGCCTTTTTCCTCCCTGCCCTTGACGGTTCCAGCAACCCGGCAATGTCCATGGGAGGCTTTGATCTGAAAGAGTACACCCTCCTCTTCTTCCACGCAGCTCTCCTTCAGGGTCTCGGCTCCGGGATGGTTGCAGGAAAAATGGGCTCAGGGAGTATATCTTCTGGGCTCAAGCACTCCCTTGCAATGATGACAGTGTCCTATGTGCTGTTTACCCTGTTTATCTGAATTCGGGATTCTGGGCGCTTCCGGAGGTTCTATCCTCGGATTTTTAACCCTGAATCCTCATTTTCCTTTTTGAACACGATTTTCCGCATTAACACAATTTCCCGAATTAACATAATATTTCGCACTTTTATTTTCAGGGTCTTTTTCACGATTTTCCGTATCCAATTTTGAAAATCTCGTTTCCCTGTTCAAACCCGGAACTTCCTTTGATCCATTTTCTTTTTAAAGATAAACACCCAATTTTGAGGGAGATGGCAGAAAACACAGGAACTAAGAAAATCCTCCTTTCCATACTCGCCTTTGCAATTGTCTTTTCTTCCTTTTATATCCTGGACTTCAAGGCAGCACAGAGTAAGATACAGACAAATTCAAGGGTAAGTGCCTACTCCTCGGGAGACCCCATGATTAACTTTCCGGGAAAAATCTACCTCTACGTCGAAGGGGACGATTCCATTTCGAAATCTTTCAGGGAAAGCCTTAAGGCGGAACTGGAAAAAGCAGGCATGAAGGTGTCAATAGCTGGTGCAGTAGAGGAAAAATATGACTCTCAAGCCCTTCTGGTGAATGTAAGTAAAGACGGACTCTACACGCCTTTTTACGCCTCTTCGGATCTGAAGCTCCTGTTCTTCTATACCTCTACGGGAGAGGACACAAAATATTTTGAACAATTCAAAGAAAGAAATGAGCCGGTGATCTTTGAAAACAAAGGCTCAGGAGAAGGGGAAAAACTGATACATGGAGATATGAACCTGCAGGACTCTACAAAAGGGCTTGTGTCTTTAAAAGCTTACAGGAAATACCTGGCCGAAGAAGCTGCAAAGGAAACAGTAGAGCAACTTCAACAGCAAATCAACCTTTCTCCTTAAGCCCTTTTTTCAGGTAAATTACAGGTAATTATCAGGCTTTTATTTCAGCAGTTTGCCCCAGATGTTCATATTCTCAAATCCCTTTCCTATCCTGCAGTTGTTCACTAGCCGGCCTGTGCAGGCATAGCCAAGAGAAGCAAAGGCGGAGTTGATGCCGGGAGAAGAAGCCCGGCAGAGGGTATAGGAGCTCAGGAAGTTTCTTTCTGAAAGTTCTTCTTCCAGAGCTTTGATAAGCTCTTTCATCAATCCCTTTCCTCTTTCGGAAGGAACTGTCAGGCAGTCGGTGATTTCAGCACTCGCTTTTTCGGGGTCCATTTCTGCCGAGGCAAGGCTCACGATTTCCCCGTGCCTTTCCACAAGGAGGTAAAGGACGTTGGAATCCATGGTTTCGAGCAGGTAGTTTTCCATGTGCAGGGGAGCTGGATATAATTGAAATTCCTGCCTGTAAAGAGCTGCCATTGCAGAAGCGTCCGCCTGGACTGCGAGTCTGAGTATATACCCTTCCGGAAGGCATATTTTCTCTTTTTGTTGCCTCCAGCTTTCCATTTTCCGAGAACCTCCTTTTTTTTGCCGCCTTTTCCCGGTTTCTCGTTTCTTCCTCAGACAATTTTTGAGGATCTGGTCTTCTTTTTCCTTCTGGAAGGAAATTCCCCTGGAGCTTTCCGGGTAGCTTGAGAAAATATGGCAGTCCATTCCGGAAAAATATCCTCTGATGATTCCTTCCTCTACACATCCGCAGGCACGGACATCATTTCCTTTTTTCGGGGGTGTGTATACGATTATTTTTCCCATTTCCTTGGCTTCGGCAAGAGTTTCAAGGTTTCCGGAGAGCGCTTCAAAAAGCCCGGTAAACTCCATGACTTTTATTCTTTGATTATAGTAATCAATTACAAGTTCGGCCCCTGCCCCTGGCACCTTAAACTCTGCTTTTTCCCAGTAACCCGGAAGCTCTTCATGGATCTCGAGCGTTAAGGGAACGTTTTTTTTCGTAGCTACCCCTCCTTAGTTTTTAAATACATTTTTTGCTTCCAGAACCTATTTTTCCGAAATCTTTTCCTTTCAGAAACGCTGTTTTCTTTCAAGGCCTTCCGGTTCAAGAGCGATTATGTCATTTTCTTCATCGTAGAGTTTTGCAAGACCGGTATCACTTTTAAGCTCGGGGTGCTTATCGCAGATGGAACATTTTTGCGGGCATGCTGCGGAGTATTCTGCAGGTTCAGGGTACATGCAGATAACCCCTTCGTAATTCCGGAGGGTGACTCCAGTATCCGAACTTGAAATCAGGTAATTGGGTCCGACAGGGATTTTTCCTCCCCCTCCGGGAGCGTCGACCACAAAAGTAGGGACAGCAAGCCCTGAGGTATGTCCCCTGAGCATCTCTATGATCTCTATGCCTCTTGCAACCGAAGTCCTGAAATGTTCCAGCCCGAAGGAAAGGTCACACTGATAAAGATAGTAAGGCCTGGTCTTTATCCTCAGGAGTTCGTGACAGAGTTTTTTGATTATCATCGGGCAGTCGTTTACCCCCCTGAGGAGTACGGACTGATTTCCAAGGGGAATCCCTGCACGGGCAAGCATACCCATTGCCTTTTTAGCTTCGGAAGTGATCTCTTTTGGGTGGTTGAAGTGGGTGTTGAGCCAGACCGAAGGGTATTTTCCAAGGATTTCGCACAGTTCAGGAGTTATGCGCTGGGGCAGAGTGACAGGCGCCCTCGTGCCTATCCTTACAATTTCCACATGCGGAATATCAAAAAGTTCCCCCAGGAGCCAGTCCAGCCTTTCATCGGAAACAAGCAGGGCGTCCCCCCCAGAAAGCAGAACATCCCTTACTTCAGGGTGTTCCCTGATGTACTCGATCCCCTCCCGAATTGTTTTTTCCGAATAATCATATTCCCTGTTGCCAACCCTGCGCTTGCGGGTGCAGTGTCTGCAGTACATCCCGCATCGGTTTGAAATAAGGAAAAGTACCCTGTCCGGGTACCTGTGGGTTATGCAACTCTCTTTCGATGGCGAATCAAGGTCTTCACATAGAGGATCTTCAAGTTCCCAGGAAGATTTTTGAAGTTCGGCTGAGAGAGGCACGGCCTGCATCCGGATGGGACATTTCGGGTCTTCCGGATCAATAAGAGAAGCATAGTAAGGAGATATTGCCATTGAAAAAACCTCAAGCGCTTTCTTAATATCCGCCTTTTCCGGGTCCGAAAGCGGGATCAGTTTTTCAAGTTCTTCGACAGTGGTGATTCTGTTTCTATACTGCCATTTCCAGTCTGAAAATTCTATTTCGCCTGCGTTAAAACAGGTTTTAATTTTGGATTTCACGGTTAAACCTCAGTGAAAGCTGGAAGAAAAATCAAGGGACAGATGTCCAGAATATAGTACATGGAATTTTGTTCAGGAAATTAAATCCAGTCTTTTCCAGCTTATTTAAAGAAAATGCGTCTTTAATTGGTAAATGCTAAGATTTAATTAATCTATTAAATACTTTTTTGCCAAAAGGAGCTTCAACGTTTTTTATTTTCGGAAAATAATTCTTAAAAATCTCCCCTTATTCAAGAGAATTTCTAATTTTGTCCTTTCCCATCCTTTTATCTTCTGTTAAAACTACAATTCTTCTGGTATTCCAGATTCTACCCCCTTTGAAGAAGACATATATCATTAAAAAGGAAGAAAAGCAATTACTTCTTTTTTTAGCACTCCTGTAGAAAGAAAAATTGTTTCTAAAGGAAATAAAGGCCAGAATCCCATTTTAATTTTCAAATAGGAGGTATTTAAAGTACCAGGAGGCAAAAAAGGATTTTGGTGTTCCAAAAATCCATTTTTACCCTTATTTTTCGAATATGTCTCGAATGAATTCTGCCATTGCCGGGAATATCCCATTGCCGAAGTGCCTCCACTTTGCACCAATGAAATTTATATTAATTGAAAAGTCAATCTATAATTGATGGAATCACTGCTTTTGAGGGACCTCCTGATAATTTTCGGGCTTTCGATCCCTGTGGTCTTTGCATTTTCCAGACTGAAGATTGCCCCGCTGGTGGGATTTTTACTTGCGGGCATCCTTGCAGGACCTTTTGGGTTAGGGCTGATTCAAGAGAGCGGAGAAATAGAGTTACTGGCTGAAATAGGAGTCGTACTTCTACTTTTTACCATAGGGATAGAGTTTTCCCTACGCGACCTCTTGCAGCTCAGGCGAATCGTACTTTTTGGGGGCGGGCTTCAGCTTTCAATTAACACTCTTGCTGTTGCTTTTGTTTTCGTCCTACTGGGAAGTTCCAGGGAAACTTCTATTTTCCTGGGGGCGCTGGTGGCACTGAGTAGCACGGCAATTGTCCTCAAGATCCTGCAGGAAAAGGGAGAAATCTACAGTGCCCACGGAAGAACTTCACTGGGAATCCTGATCTTCCAGGACGTGGCTGCAGTGGTAATTATCCTCCTTACTCCTGTCCTGGCAGGCGTTTCAGGAGAAGAAAACGGCTTTTTCAAGCTTATCCTTCAGGCCCTGGGACTTGTCCTGCTCACCTTGCTCAGCGCCAGGTATGTTGTTCCTTTTATTATGTATCATGTGGCACGGACCCGCAACAGTGAGCTTTTCCTTCTGAGCGTAGTGGTTATAGGGCTCTCCGTTGCCTGGCTGACCTCCATGGCAGGGCTCTCCCTCGCTCTCGGGGCTTTCCTGGCAGGGCTGATTATTTCCGAGTCCGAGTATTCTACCCAGGCCCTTGGAAATGTTATCCCTTTCAGGGATATGTTCATGAGTATCTTTTTCATCTCCATAGGGATGCTGCTTGACCTGGACATCCTGAGGCAGCACTTATTCCTGATCCTTGCTGCCACCTTTGCGGTGCTGCTTCTCAAGGCTTTTGTAAATGCCCTGAGCACCTTCCTTATCGGTTTCCCCCTGAATACGATGATCCTGGTAGGCTTTTCCCTTTCTCAGGTAGGAGAGTTCTCCCTGATCCTTGCCGGTGTCGGTTTTGCAAACGGACTCCTCTCCACAGAAATCTATCAGGAGTTCCTGGACGTGGCGGTGCTTTCCATGGTACTTACCCCTTTCATCATGAGCATGGCCCCCCAAGCTGCGGCTTTCGCTCAGGAGCTTCCTCTCCCCCAAGTGCTGAAATCCGGCTGGTACAAAGGGTTTTTAGAGCAAAAAAGGGAAAAAGAGCTTGAAAATCACCTGATCATAATAGGTTATGGAGTCAACGGGAGAAACGTTGCAACCGCTGCCCGGGCAGCTTTGATCCCCTACCGCATAATCGACATAAATCCGGACACCGTAAGGAAGGAAAAGTCAAAAGGAGAGCCTATTATGTACGGAGACGCAGCCCAGAAAGCCGTACTGGAACATGCAGGCATAAAGACTGCAAAATCGGTTGTTATAACCGCAGGCGACCCTGTAAGCGCACAGAGGATCATTGAAGCGGCAAGGAGACTGAACCCGGAAATCCATATTATTGCAAGAACACACTTCCTGAGCGAACTCGACAGATTCTACTCCCTCGGCGCGGATGAGGTCATCTCGGACGAGTTTGAAAGTTCCATAGAACTCTTTTCCAGGGTACTCCACAGATACATGGTCCCTTTCAGCGAAATTGAAACTATGGGGGAGCAGCTTCGGGCAGACCACTACAGGATACTGCGCAGCCCTGAAATGCGCCGGAAAAGTCTCTGCGAACTTTCCCTTGACTTTTCTGAAGTAGAGATCCGAAGCATAAGGGTAGGAAAACACTCGGGTGCTGCCGGCCAAACCCTCGGGAACCTTAATATCCGCAAGAGGTATGGAGTTTCTGTCCTTGCAATTTCCAGAAACCATAAGCTAATCTATGACCTGAGAGCTGAAACCGAACTAAAGTCCGATGATATCCTGCTCGTAATAAGCCCCCCTGAAAGGCTTGAGGAACTGAGAGAACTTTTTGAGGAGAAAGAGTGAGAAGGTGCTTTTTCTCACAAATACTTTAGCTCTCTGTATAATCCTGTATTCCGGTATTGTCCTGTATTCGGTATTAATCCTTTTTCCGGTGTTAATTAAGTACTCCTGTATAATAGAGCAAGAAATCAATTATTTTTATAAAAAAAGAAGCGTAACTCCAGAGATATTATCAATTTGCAGAAATATGCTTGCAATATGATCTGTTTGCTAACTTATATCAAACAGACGTACTACTGCAGGAAATCAGAATAAGTACAATGACAGTAATACAAAATGCGATTTCAGTATATTTTAGAAATTTATCCTCCACGATTATAATAAGGAGTTGATCTTATATAAATTATTTCCATTGTAAGAATAAATACTCAGGAAAACATAAAAGATTATTCAGGGACTGCTAAATGATTAAAACCTTCAAATATGATTAGTTGAAACTTCAATTTTTTATAAAATTGTTTATTTGGTATAGATAAATATTATTCAGCATGACCAAAGGAAACGGTTCAATTTCCTTTCCCCTAGAGAAATACATTCCTTGAAATGAAGTCAAAAGACCTGAAAAAATAGATTCTAGATTCTGACAATGAAAAAGTACTGTACACGCATAAAGGCAGCAATCTGAATTTTACACTTGAAACCGATTTTTTAGAATTTTTTAATATTCTTTGTTCCGACACATATAAATAGTGTATCAACTATTCCACGCAATGTAAAATAAACATTACATATTGTAGAGATATATTTACATTATGTCTTTGAAAGTTGACAAAGAGACTACGCAGAATTGAGGTAATTATAACTGAAAAATATATGAGGAGATTATTCAAATGAAAAGGAATCAATTCACGATAATTTTGTTCCTGATTGTAATGTTTATGGGAGCAGTTTTAAGTTTTGCATATTCTATAGGAAACCCGGTGCTTGCAGTATGTATTTTCTTCGCAGGCGCAGCTGCTATATATCTATGTAAAAGCAGAGTGGAAGGTGTTGTGGAAGATGAGCGTGTTCGCCAGGTCAGCCAGAAAGCTTCCTATATTACCTTCCAGGTAGTAGTTTTCAGCTTTGCCGTCGGAGGAGCAGCCCTTATAGCAATGAAGAACACTTATCCGGGCTACACAAATCTCGGTTTTTTCATGGCATATGCAAGTTGTGCGGCTATTGCGCTTTATGGCTTGCTTTATATGTATTACAACAGGGAATACGGAGGTTGAAGATAACAGGCCGGATTTCCGGAGTATCCAAGTTAAGGAATTTTTATACTATACATCTGATTTCATATTTACTTTAGAAAAAGTAAGGGGGCTGAGATGAAGAACAATATTAAAGTTTACAGGGCAATTCATGACCTTACCCAGGAAAACCTTGCGGAAAAGGTGGGAGTAACAAGGCAGACGATAAATGCTATTGAGAAAGGAAAGTATGATCCCTCTCTCGATCTTGCATTCAAGCTTTCCAGACTCTTTAAAGCAAGCGTTGAAGATATCTTTCTCTATGAGAGCAACGAGAAATGAGAGCTGCCCTGAAAAGGGCTTATTCCTTAATTCATTACCATATAAAAGAATTGCAGAATTCAGAGAAGGACTTTACCTGAGAAAAAAGACCTCTCAGAAGAGAAAACAAGAGAATAAAGATATATAACCTTTTTTTGTACATAGAAACTCCGGTTTTTCAGGAAAAGCAGTAAAAATTATTTTTTTAAGTATTTACTGAGTTTTTACCCTGTTTTTCGCAAAAATAGACATTATAATATTTTTCCCAGCTAAACTTAGCTTTCCCGAGCTCTTCCACGCAAATAAACCTGAAGAAAAAACCATATAATAAGGATTTTATTTTTGGTAAAACCGCGATCTTGCAAAGAACTAAGATTTCAGTACTTAAGTTAATTTTCTTAACCGGGGTTTAAAGCCAACGCATCTGGAAAATCAAAATTAGTTTTTAAATAAATTTATAAGGAATGAACAGATAGTTAAATACAGATGTCTGTTTCCAGGGTCTCGGTTTGACAACCTTAAATACAGATGTCTGTTTCCAGGATCTCGGTTTGACAACCGATATATCTAAAGCAATGGTAGACAGATAATAGACAAGAAAAAACAGCTATCAGAAATAAGAATATCAGCAGGAGTCAACAAATATGATGCAATCTTTTATAGTGGAGCACTACCTCGAAAGTGCCATAGATGTTTACTGTGGTGGGCCAGATATTTTCAGGGGAACCGTAAAAGCCTGTGCGGATAATGTACTCACTCTCGAAAGTGAAGGAAAACTAACACATATAGCCATTGACAAGATTATTGCCTTGTGGGCTCAGTAAGTTTAAAACCTTAATTTCAAGAGCGTATAAACGGGGACAAAAGGGGGAAGAGAAAAGACATTAATGGTCTTTTTCTGAACCCTGTTAAAGCTGAACGACTCTCAGGACTGATGAATTAGCCTGGGCTTTTTACTTGGGTAGGTTTTTGCTTAGGTGTCAGGTATTTTTAGAATTCGTACCCGAGATGGGACTGATCTGGATTTAGCAGAATCGAAATTTGATACATGAAATACACGAGGTACAAGGAATGCAGTCTTTTATAGTGGAGCATCTTCTCGGCGAAGTTGTGGATGTCTACTGTGGAGATCCCGACATTTTTAATGGAAAGGTGGAAGCCTGCGCAGACAATGTGCTCACTCTTGAAAAGAACGGAAAAAACACGCACATAACAATAGACAAGATCATAGCTATCTGGCGTGTATCTGACATTCCGCAGATATTCCCTGGAGAATAACATTTCTCGCCATCGTTTTTGGAGAATAACTTCAGAATCTGCAATTATTTTCTCAACCGACTCTTCATGAAATGGAAGTTGGGAGCTTTCGATGGAGACACGAAATCGAAATGTGTGAACATTTCAAAAACGCACGTTTGAATAATCAGGGTAGTTTTTAGAAAAAACTATAGCATGAAAAATCCTGAAAATTGAAAAACATCTGCGGAAAGCGGGCGTACATAGTAAAGATAAAAGAATGTGACAGAGTCACTTTTTAGAATAAACGCTGTCGAATTAAACGCCGTCGAATTAAACGCTGTCGAATTGGAGAAGTCCCGGGATGGGAAACTTCATCCTTTTCTACCATATTTTTACAAAAAGATGAAACTGTTTGCCAATAGCAACCGCTTTACCAATAGCAACCGCTTTACCAATAGCAACCACTTTACTAACAGCAACCGTTTTACTAACCAGCCACTGTAGGAGTTTTGCAAAGCCAGATAATTTTCCAGGTTTATGCTCTAAAACTCACATTCTACGCAGCTTATATTTTAGTGCAGCTTTTTGCATGGGAGGCAATGAACTCCCTCATAAGTTTTGCTCCGAGCATGGCTGTCTGTCCCGAATCGTATTCGGGGGCAATTTCAACAATGTCAAAAGCCATTGAAAAAGGAGCAAGTGTCCTTATTGCAGTCCTGACGTCCCGGGCACTGAGACCAAACGGTTCAGGTGTGCCGAGCCCCGGGGCATAAGCAGGGTCTATTGCATCCATATCAAGGGAAAGGTAGAGCTGGCTGCAGTTCAGCCATTCAATTGCTTCTTTGAGGACTTCGACCATGCCTGTTGACTCAACATCATCTGCCGTGTAGTATTTCAGGTTATTTTCCCTGGCAAAAACCCATTCTTCTTCCGGGCCGCTCCTTATGCCTATGGAAACGAGGTTCTTCGTGACCTGCTCGAGAATGTTCCTGGACACACAGGCATGGTTATGTTTGAATCCCCTGTACTCCTGCCTGAGGTCGAAGTGGGCATCAAGGATAAGGACTCCGAAATCATCTCCTGCAAACTCGGCACATGCCTTTACCGTAGAATAGGTAAGGGAATGTTCGCCTCCAAGCATGATGGGAAGCTTCCCGTCGTTCAGCAGGCCCTTTACATCTTCATAAAGATCCCTTAAGGTCTCGTCAACCGAAGCTGAGGTTTCCAGGTTTCCGGCATCATAAATCGGAAGGTCCACAAGGTCAATGTCGAAAGTCGGGTTATAACTCTCAAAATTTGCGGAAACCTGCCTCATCGCATCCGGAGCCCAGCGGCTACCTGCACGATACGAGGAAGTATTGTCAAAAGGTACGCCGAAAATAACATAGCGTGCAGATTCATAGTCTGCGAGAGCATCTATAAAGGAATTGGGTAAAAACATACTCTGACCTGATGTAAATTAGTTATTAAAAAAAGAACTCAGGTTATTGACCTGAGTTTTCACTGCCGTTAAAAGGTTTATGTCCTTATGTCGAGTTTGATCTTTCCGAGGGCTGTGATATATGAAACTTCTTCGCCCTCTTTTACCTTGTCTTTGTATTCATCGGGGATTACAATCTCAAAGGTTGAGAAGTCTCCCATATCCATAAGCTGGGCGATGTCCCCGGTAATTGAGATTACCTGCGCACTCTTTCTTTCCACAATCGGGACATAGATTTTGTTTGCAACGGAACCGATGTAGGAGCGCTTCTGGTTGTCAAAGAGTCCGATAGCTTCAACCCTTGCTTTTGCAGCGCCGTGCTTCCCGGGCTTGGACTTGGAAATGCTCTTTATAACACATGCTTCGTCGTCAATAATTACGTATTTCCCTTCTTTAAGATCCTTTACTTCTACCTGCTGTTTCATAGTGATTCTCCCATACGTTTTAAGAAATGTCTATATAAGCTGTAAACGTCATACCGGATTTGCCGAATTTTTCAGGGTAAATTCCGGAGAAGTGGTATAAGAAGGCTGTTCTAATTTTTAAGCCTGTCTACCCGTTCATCCATACTTTGCTTAACTGCGCTGCATAGAAAAGCTCGAAAGTAGTTACTGCCTGAATACCTGTATAACCTCACAGGTCGAGAACTAATACGATTAATTATCCTACAGTATATAACGCTTATGCGAGATTTTGATTTTCCGAGCGTAATTTCAGAGAGAATTTGCCGAAATAGTGAGATTTTCTGGCTCTTCGCTATTTCATGTGGGTAACCCAAATTTAAGTTTTCCTAATTTTAGATAGATCATATTAATAAAATATTGTATGTTTTTAAATCCTCTTGCATTTCTTTTTTGCAACTGTACAATACTGTTAATTCCTTCGAGGATTCCATTTGTTATCTTTGAGTCGAAATAATTCAATATCCCATCCCAATGCTTTTTGACCGTATTTGCTGCTTCAGTTATTGGAGTTATCCTGCTATGAGTTGCCCAGAAATACCATTTTTTGAGATATTGTGTAGCTTCTTTCCTATTTTTAGAATCCCAAAACTCTTGAAGACTTAACTTTACATTATATGCTCTTACCGTTTTCAGTTTTTGATTCTTAAGAGCTAGAAACCTTTCTTTTTGCTTTTCACTCAAATTCCCTTCATTTTTGAGCCATAAGTACTTACTATTCTTCAATTCTTTTATCGTTGATTGTTCCTGTTTTCTAACTTCATCAACTGCTTCATTCATCATTTTCATTACATGGAACTTATCAAACGTAATTTTTGCATCTGGAAATTCACTTGAAATTCCATTAATGAAGGCTGGTGACATATCACAGCTAATGGATCGAATCATGGTGGGTTTCCCACCATGATTTATTAAGTCCTTATTAAATCTGGTAAGAGTCGAAGAGTCTTTTCCTTCACAAACATACATAACCTTTGATTTTTCGATATCAGCTACTATAGTAACGTATTTATGTCCTTTTTTAAACGAAGTTTCATCAATACCAATTTTTGAAACTTTTGAAAAGTTCTCTTTTGCTCGTGATTTCTTGACATAATAGATTATGACTCGCCAAATTCTTGTATCGTGTTCATCAAGCATTATAGCTACTTTTAATATTGGCATGCTTTGTGCTAGTGTTATGATAATAGCATCCATAAGAAGAGTAAACCCACTTTGTTTACGAGCCCAAGGAACTTCGATTTGATGAACTCCGCAGTCATCACATTTAACTCTTGGAACTCTGCAATGCAAATAGGTCTTATATTCAAAGAAATTGAGGTGACGCCATACTTTATCAATAGTATCATGGATGGAACAGTTCGCACCACTACATTTAGGGCAAGGAAATTTAGATCCTTTTTTAAAATCGATCCAAATATCAAGTTGCTTTAATTCGGGATTAAAATCGATATCCTTAATGTACCAGGGATCTTCGATATTCAAAGCTTTCTGAAAAAGTTCGTTGTAAATGGTCGATCAAACTCCTGCAATTATATGAATAAAAGAAGTGATTACTAAATTATATTTTAATTGCGTTATATTAAATTACCCATACAAAACAGCGAAGAGCCGATTTTCTCTTAATTTGAGGAAAATATTATTTATTAAACATCAAATATGACGATTTAAAAGAACAGGAAAAGACCTGAAAAGGAATCTAAAGGAATCTTAAAGAGCCTGAAAGGAATATCAAAGGAATCTTAAAGGGAACTAATAAATCTTAAAGAAACATCATTCCTGAGAATTTGCAGTACATTCAAAAGTCCGAAGCCTGCTTTTGGTTATTTCCAACAGTCGAGTCCAAGTTTCATCAGTTTTTCCGGAGAAGGCACCCCTTCTCGATCCCAGACACGATAAAGGTAATACTCCTGAAGAGCAGTTTCAAACTCCTGCCTGGGAATTCCATCCACCCTCTCTTCGCTGCCAGCTTCAAACAGCCTTTCCGGAAGGGTATCAGCTTTCCGTGTAAAACCTGCTTTCAGGTTATAAATTCTCTCAAGGTTCCAGATTCTTTCTCCTGCTTTAAGGAGTTCCGCAGGAGCGATTTCCAGCCCTGCCCCCGCTCGCAGGAGAGCTGAACAGAGCTCTTCATTGATGGCAAAAATCGAAAACGAACAGAGTACAAGAGAATCCAGCACAGCAGTCAGGTTTTCAAAAACCTGTAAGATTCCGGCTTTTCCACGAAGGCTGAGGCGGTCAAGGAGCAGAGGCTTTCCAAGCACTTCGGGACCGACCATAAAGGCTGTAAGGTAATCCCCGCCGTGGCAGGAGGTTGCATAAGCAAGGGCCTGTCCTCTAATCCCCCTCGGGTCAAATCCTCCCAGCTCGAGCCCCTTTACATCCATACTGAGGTCTTCCCTCTTCCGGGCCGAGAGGTAATTTCTGGCTCCTTTTCCCGGTTCATTTCCTTCCCCGATTCCCAAAAGCAAGGTTTCAAGTTCCCTGGGTTCTATTTTCCCGGATTGGAATTCTGCACAGGCGCCAAGCACGGACCCGGCGGATACAGGGTCAAACCCGTAATCCTTACAGATCCTGTCTGCCCGGAGTACCGAATCAAAGTCTGAGTTTTCAAGGTTGAACCCGAAAGCCCAGAGAGAATCGTAGTCAGGAAGAAGCTGCCGGGTTTTCTTTATCCTCCGTTTGCAGCCCAGGGGACAGGCAGGGCAGTTTTCTCTCTCAAGCTCGAAGCTGGCTTTGATATACTCTCCTGAGAACAGGTCTGCAAAAGGAGTGCCCTTTCCGGAAAAGTTTCTGCAGGGGATAAGCCCCATATAATCCAGAAGCTTTACAAGCGCAGATGTGCCATAGTTTGCAAGCCCTTTGGAAAGCACTGGATTTGCATCAAAAAGCTTTAGCATCTTTGTTTCAAGCTCTTCGAACTTTTCAAGCCTGGCAGGCAAAAGTTCTTTTTCTCCCTTTACAACCACAGCTTTCAGCAGCTTTGAGCCTGCAACAGCTCCCAGTCCCCCCCTTCCGCTGTGAGCGGAATCAAGGACAAAAGAAGAGATAAGAACTTCTTTTTCTCCTGCCCTGCCTATGCAGGCTACGCTTCCTTTACTTTTCAAGGATTCAGTACATGTTTCGGTATTTTTTCCCCAGAGCTGGCCAGCATACATAATTTTTATCTCATCTCCCCTTAGCTCCACATAAGAAGGGTTCTGTGCTTTTCCACTAATGACCAGGGCATCGATTCCGGCTTTTTTCAGTTCTCGCCCAAAGCCCCCGCCTGTGTTCCAGCTGAATACTGTGCCTGTGAGAGGGGATTTCGAAGTAAGGACTGCACCCGAAGCCATGGGAGCAAGGCCTGTAAGCGGGCCGGTAGTGAAAATAAGAGGGTTTTCAGGTCCAAGAGGATCAATATCAGGATCTGAAAGCTCGGAAAGCAACTTTACGCCAAGTCCCCTGCCCCCCAGGTACATGGGGATTAATTTTTCATCGGTACCGGTGATGGTAACTTTTTCGGAGCTAAGATCCACATATACTGTTTTTCCTGTCCAGCCAGCCATATTAATCCCTTTTTATGCATCTTTTTTCTACTTTTTTGAGCCGGTTTCTTATTTATTTTAACCGGATTTCAGATTATAATTCTTTTTCCATTCGTTTTCATCTGTTTCGGAGATATTACCATTTTCCTTTAAGTTTTTAACCACTCTATAGAAATATTTTCCTTAAAGCATCAATTAAAAGAAAATTTTAATCAGATCTTTACTGTGAAGATCCTGAAAAAGCCAGACTTTAAGACAGAGGAATCTTAGATAATACTACATGAATCTGGAGAAACCTTATATCATTTCTGTATACGCCCTTGTCCAGAATGAGAAAGGGGAATTCCTGCTGCTCAAACGCTCGGAAAACTCCCGCACCAATCCCGGAAAATGGGATTTGCCAGGCGGAAAGGTAAACCTGAAGGAGACTTTAAAAGAAGCAGTTGTACGTGAGGTATGGGAGGAAACCGGAATTTCAATATTTCCAGGAGAAATTGCGGGAGAGGTAACCTTCGAACTCACGAAAAAAAAAGTTATTGCTATTGTCTTTAATGGGGGATATGTTATGTCTGAAGTTAAATTGAGTTCTGAACATATCGAATATGCCTGGACCTCCCTGGAAAGTATTCTCAAAATGGAAACGCTTCCTGCTTATTTCAAGGACTTTTTCAGAAGATTTGCTCTTGAAAACAAAAAACCTTCTGATCCGCCCGTTTGATCTGCTGCCCCAGTTTCAACTCTCATTTGAAGTATTTATCTTCAAGTTTTTTTCGTTTTCTCCGGCTGTACTGCCAGCTTATGCCAAGGAAGATGAGAACTACAAGGGCTACCAAACCTGCTACCCGCAGAATGGGTCCATATTTACTCAGCAAAATGGGGTTCACATTATCCCGGAGTTCATATTCGGGATACATTATATCTCCCCGGTCATTGCTGTGCCCGAGCCCAAGGGCATGCCCGAGCTCGTGCTTTGCAATGGTGAACATGGTTGCGTCCCCATACTGCCGCCAGCCCCTGCCCTGGTAGTTTCCAACCTCAAGGACTATATCCACTTCTTCGAAACGGTCTCCGGAAATGCTGGGCTTTGCATAGCCCGCTACACCCGAAGGGGCTCCTTCGACATTTTCCAGGTTCTCCACCCACCTTATTCTTATGTCAGCGTCTTCGGAGTCGATAACCTCAAAAACAGGGCTGTACTCGAGATTACCGTTTCCCCCGTTTTCCCAGTATGCAAGAGCCTTTTCTATTTGTTCATAGTAGGTGGTGCTGTAATGAAGAGGGGTATTACTGTCGTCGATGTACACTGTAATAGGGGAATGATCCCAGGGCTTGTCAAGAATCTTCTCCTGATCTTCCCCGGCTGCCGGAGAGGACAAAAATAATATCATCAGCAATAAGATAGTAGAGAAAGTGATTACAGGAATATTTTTTCGATTAATGAAAAAGGACCTCCATTATAGGTAATTAATTTATTTTCAGTTATGATTATATTCGGTTACGATTTATACAAGGTAAAACTGCTGTACATGCATATTTTGTTAGTTATAGGTGAGCCTCGATAAAAGTTTACAAATCTCCATAAAGACTAATGAGCCTCGATAAGACTTATGAATCCGATAAAATTTGCTAATCATGTTAAAGCCTTATGAATCGCGTAATTAAAGCCCGAAAAATATCTGTCAAAAAAATAAGCTTTAAGATTATAAGTACATTAACTCACTGAACTTTAATAATATGTTGGACCGGAATTTAGGCTGTAAAATAACTTTTAGTTTGAACTGGAGTTTAAAAAACATTTTTTAAAAATTAAATTTAAAATGAAATTTTAAGAAGTGAGCCTGAAAAAGTTCAATCTACGGCATTTTGATGCTGTTGAATTGATGCTGTTGAATTGATGCTGTTGAATTGACGCTGTTGAATTGACGCTGTTTATTTGATGTTTGCTCCGGCGATATTGCATACTTCGCAATCAGGATCACAGCAATGTTCGTTTTCTTCGCTTCCCTTTTCATCCCCGGGGAATTCGGATGCAAGAGCCCTTGTACTTTCCGCAAGTACTGCTGCATTGGACAGGGAAGCCCCTATCATTATTGCAGAAAATATTTTCTCTTTCGGGATGCCTTTTCTTTTTGCGATTCTTATATGCATTTTCAGGCAATGCCCACAGCGGAGGGCAGAGGCTACACCTATGGAAATAAGTTCCACGGTTTCCGGATCGAGATTTTTGAACTCTCGCATGATGGAGTTATCATAAATAGTTTTCGGGATGAAGATCTCAGGGAGATCTTTCATAAAGTTCATAATATAAGGCACTTCCCCGTACTGTTTCCGGACATCCTCGAGAAGTTCCGGGATGACTTTCTCGGGGTCATTTTTTAAAACTTCCACAATATCCTCAAGTTCCATAAGAAACCACCACACACATTAAAGTAGAAACCGAGTCAGACGCCGTTTTCCGGGAAAAGCTTTACAGTTTAAAGGATGAGTGAAGAGGCACAAACCCAGTAAAAATGTAAAGTGGCTGTATTTTAACTCAAGAATCCGGGTCAAATTGCAAAACCAACGTCAGACTTAGATTTGATTTTTATCAATATATAATTTTTCATTTTTGATCTGGTAATATTTGCAAGCTCGGAAAGGACGACTCCTTCATCAAACTCCAGCTTTTCAATTTTCTCATGGAACTCATCGTACGGTAGTTTGACTCTGAGTCCATCAAGCTGAAGGGTGAGAGGGGCAGGAGAGAGGACTCTTTGGATTTCCGGAACCTGGTTTTCGATCTCTTTCATGACCCGTGCAGGAAGTACCGCAAGAGGGTCTTTTGCCTGCTGCTTGCGAATATCCGAAGCAATCTTTGAAACCCCTTCGTTGAGTTTATCGAGCGCTTCAATCTCCTCGGTCCGTCTTAACCTGTGAGAGACTCTCCCGATATTTCCGACATAGAGGTCTGCCCCGGGGACATCTTCGGTTTTCAATTCAGTAGGCCCTCCGGTAACCGCGATTGGGATCTCAATGCCTTCAAAGAGTTTCGGCTTCTTTTTTGTAATACAGTCACTGAAAGACCCGAAGGAGAAAACCGCAATATCGTGTTCGTTAATGAGCTTTCTTTCGTAGTCCATTGAGAGGGAAACCCTGCGCCCCATTCCCCTGGCGAGCCCTATCATATTGGTATTGGCTCCGGGGTGGCGGAGGTATTCTGCCACATCACAGGCCGAATGCGGGAGGTGGTGGGAAGCAAGGGTAGGGGAAACAACTGCAATCTCCACCCCTGTAAGAGGGGCTTCTATCAGGACTCCGAGCAATTCGCCAGCGAGTTTTTTTACAATATCAAGGTCTTTTTCAGGGATAAGCATTATAAGATTGACTTCCGTCCCGGTAACTACTTTCTGAATTATGTAGCCTCCAAGGTCTTCCATCAATTCGATCAAAAGCCCGTGCTTATGGACCCCGCCGGTATAAAGATAGGGTAGGAGTACAACCATCTTACTTTTTCCCTCCTTCCATCAGTTCTTCGAGCATTGCTCCTGCTTCTTCGATCCATTCATGCTTCAATGCTTCCTCAGATGCCACAAAAACAAACCGATTACCTTTATAGAGATGATAGCGGACCCTGAAACCTTCCGGAGTAGCACGAATCGCAAACTCCACAAGGTTTTCGTGAAGCCTGTGCCTGGGATCTGCAACCATCATTTCCTTAAGAAAAGCCGCCTCCTCTGCCGGTTTATCCGTGCTTACGGATACTGTCCAGCGGTCCGGCTGGCTGATATTCGCTTTTCCGTAACGCTCCCAGAGTTTCACGAGCAGTTCCGGAATGTACTGCTCTTTTTTGATAGAAATCATTACTTCCCCGGCAACAGGTTTTGCTTCCACATCAGCAATGTCGATTGTCGTAACCCTGGTGCCAACATCTCTGAGAATGATTGCCATCTGGAAAAGTGAATCCTCAGGTCTCAGCACTACCTTGATTCGTCCGATTGCGGGGGCAAGCTTGAGACTTGCAAGGTTATCCTCGATAATCTTCCTGTAAAACTCCTGCTCCGACTCAATTGCTGACTCGACAACAAAGGTCTCAAGCGAATCCATTTTTACCTCACTCCTCCACGTAGCCGGATGCAAGAAGTGCTGCCCCTACTGCCCCTATCAGGTGGGAGTTTGCCGGCACGAGGACGTCAATCTTGAGAAGGTCTCCAAGAGCTTTTGGGACTCCTTCGATAAGGGAGGACCCGCCTACAAGGATCAGTGGCTCTTTTACATCCACTTCCTGCAACTGCTGCTCGTAGATCTGTTCTACTACACTGTAGCAGGCTGCAGCTGCGACATCTTCAGGGGTAGCCCCCCGGGCAAGGGAGTTTACAAGGGACTGGATACCGAAGACTATGCAATAGCTGTTCATGCTTACATTTTCCTGCATACCCTTGACTGCAAGAGCCCCAAGTTCCGTAATATCCACGCCGAGCCGCTTTGAGATCATTTCAAAGAAACGCCCCGAAGCTCCGGCACAAATTCCTCCCATTGTGAACATGCCTGGAATTCCGTCTTCTACCGAGATTGCCTTGTTGTCCATACCTCCGATATCAATGACCGTTGCAGAGCCTTTTTGCTTGTCTGCGAGGTAGACAGCTCCTTTTGAGTTGACGGTAATTTCTTCCTGAACAAGCTGGGCGTTGAAATGGTTCCCGATAAGGAAACGCCCGTATCCAGTGGTCCCCAGAGCCTGGATTTCTTCTCTGGAAACCCCGGCTTCTTCAAGGGCCTGGGAGTAGGCTTTTTCAGCACTATCAAGGACTTTTGTTGTGGGTACCCAGCCTTTTCCTATGATCTTATTGTCTTTCATGATCACCGCTTTTGTGGTGGTTGACCCCGAATCGATCCCGGCCGTCAGTCCTGCCTGGACCTCCCTGGCAAGGAGATGCCTGCGCCTGGCAACCGTGGTAAGGGCTTCAAGCCGGGTAAGCAGGGTGCCTGCACTTGTTCGTTCAGTAAATGAATAGCTGATTACAGGGACATCGGAGTGCTTGTGGATGTATCTTCGGACCTCGTTTCTAACAATAGCTCCTTCAGCACAGCGGAAGCAGGTAGTGATAAAGACCCCGTCTACTTTTGTCAGGCCTTCAACAACGGCCTTTGCCCTTGCCATCATGAGCCTGAGGTCTCCGCTTGCAACTTCAAGCCCGAAATCCCTGCCTATTGTATCTATGGACGCGACATCGATTTCGGGATAAATGAATTTTGCATTTACTCTGGCTGCAGCCGCTTCAAACTCGGGCTGAACCCCTGAATACTCAGAGCCGCAGGATACAAGGGCAATCTTGACAATTCCGATTTCATCGGCACTCATTTTTCACCCTCCTCTGCTATCGTTTCTTTTTCTTCCACCTTTTCATCTTCCCCGGTATTTTCTGTAGGCAGGGACTTCAGAAACGCTGCGATTTTGTTTACGAAATCCCGTGCATCCTCAGTCGATTCCGGATACCTGACTTCCAGAATAGGGACCTCTTTTGAGCGAACCAGATATTTCATCAGTTCGTTTGTACGGTTACAGCCCACGCAGCCGAAGTTTGTAGGTGGATTTTCAACTATGATTGCAGCTTCGGTTTCCTCGATAAGGGGGCCTATGAGGGTCATCCTGCCTCTTACTCCGGGAGGCACTTCAACTGCAGCGTAACGAAGTCCTATTTTAGGGTCTTCGGGAGTGATATTAATAGGGGGCGAATCAAGGCTGATGTTTGTAACTTTTTCTCGCACCTGGTTCATCATGGTAAGGGGTTTGTGCCCGAAACGCTCAACCAGGTCAGCCAGGATAAGACTGTTTACAGGATAAATGAAAACCTTTGCCAAAAAATTCACCTCGAAAGTTCCGCTTCGATAATTTTCTCCAGATCCGAGACTTTAAGCCTGCGTTTCTCCCCATGCTTTTCGTTTACGGGCTCCTTAGCGTCCAGTTCGTCAAGTGCAGCACCTATGGCAGGGAGCATCCCCACTTCTTCCCTGAGGAAATGGAATCCCGGTCTCGGACCACCACCCCTGGTTGCTCGGCAGCGTCTCTCATCGCCTGCAGGGAATCCCCTATCTTTTATAAAAATATGATTTTTGTCCAGCTGCCGGATCTTTTCTACCACTGCAAGGACGTCCTTTTCCGGGCCTGTTACAATAAGCCCGAAGCAAGTTTCCTTTACGGTGACCGGATACTCTGACTCGTAAATTTTCATAGCTGCATCCGCAGGCAGCACTATATCCGAACTGATTACAATGTACTTTGTAACCTCATTTTGTTTTATTTCTGTCATCTTCTGTCTCTCCTCAACTTCGGGAGACTTCACCTGCGATAAATCCGAACATGTGAATCCGCTCAAGTATCAGGTACATTATTTCGCTTATGTAATAGTTTCTCATACATTATTCAACTAATTTATATCTCTTTTTATATAATTCAGTATATTTCAAATATTCGGGTTATCAGTTCTCCTGTTCATCAGTTTTCCTGCGCACGACTTCACTTACATATATCGCATCTCCTTCTTCGATGCCAATGAGCCTTTCGGGCTCAAGTATCCGCCCGATAATGTTCGTTGAGGAAAACTTTTCTCCGGTAGGACCGAAGAGATCATCGTCTACAAGTCTTACTCCTATGGTTCCCATCCTCTTTGCGGCCTGATTTGTAATCCCGATTTCCCCTGCAAGTACCGTGTCAGCAGGCGTGTTTTCGGGGAGGACTTCTTTATATTTCACAGCTTCTTTTTCTGTCTTGAAGAGGTAAGTGTTATCGTATATCATATGGACAGGCAGTTTTCCAACTGGTTTTGTCTTGAGTTCGAGAGAGTGACGGAAAAAGTCTACAGATTTTGGGGCTCTCTCCGGGTAAAGCTCGACCTCGATGAGTTTTTCCCTGGGGACCCCGTAAGCGGTTACTTTAGCCTCTCCGAGAATTTCAAGAGTTGTCGGAGGGTCCTGCTTTACGATTACTGCATTTTCTTCCGTGTACCCTTCCTTTACCAGTTCGATCCCTATGGCGGTAAGTACGGGTTCGACCTCTTCAAAACTGTGACCCAGCAAGACTATCTGGGGAGGAAGGCTTTCTACTGACAGCTTCTGTCCCTTTTCTGCAAGTTTGATAAGTTCGATACCTGTTATTACCTGCCCAACGATAGAATGCACAAGGCTTGAAGGCCGTTCTTCTCTGGAGATATATGTCCTGCCTGTCCCGTATCCGACGGTTCTGACAGAAATGGCACCTTCTTTCCTCAGCTCAAAGTTTTCGTAAGGAACAGGTTCTTCTCTCAAGGTGTCATCCGAAATAAAAGAACTGGTTGTCACATCTACGGAAAGAGTTCCCTTGCGGGTCAAGGCATAAAAATGCTCAGCTCCTTTGGGAGAGTTTCTGGAAAGTTCGACCTCAAAATAAGTAAATACGCTGTCTTCATCTTCAAGAATAGTCGAAAGGTCGGTGGTGCAGGTTTTTTCTGCAAGTTGTTCCCACTCTATAATAGGCTCTATGCTCAGGATGGGGTCTTCTCTTGAAAGCCTGAAAATAAGATTTCTCCCGGTTACAACTGTTGCAAAAACACCATCTTCAGGAGCTCCATACTCAGCAACGTGCCTTTTTCTTGAAATGATCAGATGAGTATTATGGGGGTCAAATCCTCCTGCTCCGAACACGACATCAAATGCTTCAAAACTCCCTGTCTCATGAAAAGGCTTAATATCGGCTTCAAAAGGTCCAAAAGCCAGAGCTTCAGGACTTGCCCAGTGGATATATGTACCTTCATACTCTTTATAATGTTCAGCCCATAGTTTTCCGGAGGAAGATTCCGGATCTTTGAGTTCTATCCTAAGTTCCCCTCTGGGCGTCTTGATAGCGTATTCGGTGATTTCTTCCGTTCTCTTCTCAGCAGCTCTTTTAATAATTCCAACTGCTGTACCGGCTATGTAGGAGGCTCTGGAAACTTCAAGGGCGTCTCCAAGGGTAGAGCCTGCGGGCAGAGTATAACTTTGCCCATTCACCTCTACGCTGATCTCATTACTCGTAATCTGCACCTCATTTTAGTATTTTCTATACTAAGAGGTGGGAGCATATTTATATTTCTTCTGCAGCTTTGATCCTTTCTTCTTCCGTGAGTTGAGCAAGTACGGTACCGGGTCTGCCTATCTCCACAATCTTTCCGTCACGCATGAGGGCAACACGGTCGCAGATCTCATTTACAAAATCCATGTCATGGGAAACGACAACAAAGGTTTCTCCGATCTCTTCTCTGGCTTTGAGGATGGAGTTTGTAACCGCCACCTTGGTAATGGGGTCCATGGTCCCTGTAGGTTCGTCCATAATAACGATCCTTGGCTCTTTGATCAGAACCTGCGCAAGTGCTATTCTATGCCTCTCCCCTTCACTCATTTCATCGGTCATTTTGGGCAGAACACCTTTTGCCTTATTTTCTTCAAAACCTGCAGCCTTGAGAGTAATTATGGCTTTTCGAACCCCAAGTTCGAACGGGAGGTCCAGACTGATGGATTCCGTAAGGTTGTCTATTACAGAGCTATGGGTATAAAGCCCGTATTCCTGGTGCAGGAATCCCATGTATTTCGTTGCTCTGCCTTTATTATCAACCCCTAATTTTGTCATGTCCACCCATTCGTCTCCGACACGGACTTCAACTTCTCCTGAGGTAGGGGGCAAAATTCCCATAAGGATTTTAGAGGTTGTGGTTTTGCCTGCTCCGCTTATCCCTACAAGCCCGAAAATCTCTCCTTCTTTCACGTCAAAAGAGATTTTGTCAACAGCTCTAACCACGCCCCGGTCTACTGAGATATAGCGCTTTGAGAGGTCCCTTACGCGGATAATGGGCTCTCCTACCAGAACGTTCTTTTCCTGCCTGACCATGGATACACTTTGCATGAAGATCGCAGAAACCTCAAGCGGGTCTCCTTCCTGAACGACTTCTCCATTTTCAAGTAGGATTGCCTTGTCTGCCAGTTTCTCGATCACTTCCGGCCAATGGGAGGTCAGGACCATGCTCATGTTGTAGTTCTTAACAGCGTTTATAATGGCTTCGTGAACCAGTTTTGCAGTCATGGGGTCAAGTGTACCCGTAGGCTCGTCAGCTAACAGAAGGAGGGGGTTTCTTACGAGCTGCCTTGCAAGCACAACCCTCTGTTTTTCTCCACCGGAAAGTTCCCTTGCCACGTGCATCATACGGTGGCTCAGGTTTACCTCCTCGAGGAGTTCAACAGCCTTTTTCATGGCGTCTTCTCCCTTATACCCGATTTCATTCAGGGAGTTTATGACGTTTACCAGAACTCTTTCATCCCCATAAAGGGCAAAGGTCCTCTGGAGCATGATTGCAATGCGCTTGGCAATATCTTTTCTTATAGGGTCGTAAAGTGAAAGTTTTATGAAATCAGCTTCGAACTCCTCAAGCGTCTCCCCGCAGACCGGACATTTCTGGCCTATTTTGCTTGGACGCTCTATATATCCACATTTCTCACAGCGGGCCAGATGATAGATTACTTCGCCTGAGATATTCTCAAAAGATTCGGTCCCGCGCAACACGTGCATCAGGATTGTTTTCCCTGATCCGCTTTTTCCCAGAATTCCAACGACTTCCCCTTCGTTGATCCTTAAATTTACATTTTTCAGGGCTTTGAGACCGTCAAAGTCTACAGTTAGGTTTTTAACTTCAATAAATACTGGCATTTATTTTCCTCCGCAAATTATGAGCTGCAAATAAATTCTGGTGGCTTTCTCCCGCCTGCCTGTATTGGCTCAAGAGTGAAAAGTAATTACTTTAAAGTGAGTACCGCATTAACATAAACAATAAATTTCACACATTTGGGCAACAACTAGATAAGAGTAAACATTACATAAACATAACGCATTATTTTGTCACTGTGAACATCCAGAACCAATATCCGTAGGGAAATTTATAGGATTTTGACTTATTGCAATCCTTTTACCACATCCACAACTTTTATTATATCTTTGAGCACCACATCCGCCGCTTCTCTGAGTTCTTCGGGTCTTTTATCCCCCTGCTGGACAGTCATTATCCCTACATCTGCTGCCCTGAGTGCCAGGATATCGTTAATTCCATCCCCTACCATAACTACTTTCTCATACCTGCTTTTAAGTTCAAACACAACTTTCTCCTTCATAAAAGGATCTGCAAAAGCAAAGACTCTTTCCAGAGGGATGTTTACGAATTCTGCAAGTTGCACAAGAGAAGACATTCTGTCCCCTGATGCTATGTATATGTCCACCTCCATAGCATGAAGCAACTGAATGGTCTGCGATGTCTTACTGAAGACCTGCCCTCCCGTGCTGAGCACGTAGAGGATTTTTCTCGCTTTTGAATCCACTATCAGACCTGCCGCAAAATAAATGCTGTCAGGGCAGCGGGATGTAACTGCCTCGAGCACATCATGCACGTCTCCCATCAGGAGAGAAGAACCTCTTATAACCTCAAAGGCAATGTCCAGAGTAAACTTTCCTTTTGAACAGCTTATACCTATTGAAACTCCATGTTCCTTTATAAACTCAAATAAAAACATATCCCTTCTTGAGCGCAGGATTATTTCTTTCTCGGTATTGAGAGCTACTAGGCCGCAACCGTTTTTTCTTGCGACAATGGCAGTGCTTTCTATGTTTTCAAGAATGTCCCCGGTACTTGGTTCTTTTGCAACTCTGTACATGTGGAGAAGAGTGCCGGCACTGTCAAAGACCACTGCGATTCGTTTGGCCATGTCAATTGATTAATCTATAAAATAAAAAAATCTTTGTAAAAGCCCGGAAAAATAGACGGGATACCGAAATTTATAAAAATAAATGAAGTAGGGAAATTAGACTTCATTTTACAGTTCCTCTTAAAGGATTGAGGCTCCCGAGAACAGGACTCCGATAAAAAACCCAATAATTGCTCCGGAATTCAGGAACGGAAGCCCTGCCTGGGGCTTGCCCCTCATTACCAGGATAGACAGGAAGATGTGCCCTACAAGAGTTCCCAGCATTGCCCCAAGTACAGGGTAGGATAATCCTCCGTTTTCGAGGAATACATTTGCGGAAACTACTAGCAAGGTGGGCATGACTGCATCTCCGAGGCCCATGAAAAAGGCTTCACGTTTTTCCCCTTCTTTAAAGCCTTCCGTGATGAAGGAATAGTTCAAGTGCTTTGGGATTATGAAAAGAATTGGCAGTTTGAGGTCCATGACCCCTTCAGCCATGGCTATCATGTGTTTTGTCTTATACACAGAGATGGCATCATAAACCGCAAGCAAGATCAGAAGGACAACTACAGGAATGATGGAAAGGGAAATTCCTATCAGGGCACTGACCCCGCCTGCTATGCAAACTCCCAGAAGATCGATTACATACCATTCGGGATATTTGTAAAGCAGTACCGTCAACCCTATCGAAAGCAGGAGCGAAGCTATGTTTTCAAGCCCTGCGAGGGCAGGGATCAGGGTAAACAGCGCGAAAAATACATAGTACAGAGTACTGACTATGGCGAGGTATATGAGCAAGCTGATAATCCATTTCATGTTTTTCTTTATCGCTATCAGGACAAAAAGCGTAAAAACCAGAATCATCACGATATAGTAAATCGAATTGGAAACCTGTGTCGGATCTTCAAAAGCCTGCATATCATTGATTTCCATTGGCATTGATAGGAGAAGGGCGAGAACCTGCACTATCAGGATTAACCCTGCCATGGAGAGAATCGGCAAATAATCTTTAAGTGAATGTTCGCTTGAACTCAAGTACTGGACTCCCTTATTTCTTGACACTATGCCTTTTCTATTCCTTTATATATTTACTCTATCCTCTGTCTTCAATTTTTATACCCTTTAAGATATAATCCAATTTGCCAATTACCCGCCATACTCATATTTGTTCTGTGATCTTAGTCTGGACTTACAACTTTCATGATTTTCATTTTGAGAGAAGTCTTATGCACCTGTTAGTTTACCAGAGAGGAGTCACGGCAATTCTCTTCAGGATAATGAACGGAAATTTGACATATCAGGAGTAAAAATGAATTCGAGACAAATGATACATAAATAGTTTATGCAAAAAATTATATAGAATAACTGTATAAAAAATAAGCAAAAATAAAAAGCTAGTAAATATGGAAATGCGGTAAAAATAGAAAAACAGTAAATACTTTAATGGAATTACCTCCATCTAATAATTTCCAGCCCGTTATTGAGGAATTTGTGGCTTTACATGAAGTTTATGAATGCATCAGGAGAATTTCCATAAGTACGTAGAGGTATACAATGGAGACCAGAGATACAGTATTCCTTGTTGTGATGGTTCTGTCATCTTTCCTTCTATCCTTCCAGTGGCTTAGAAGGTTTACATACAGACCTACAAACCCTTTCATTGACCCTTTAATTATCTTATCTATTATGATTCTGGCCGGGACATTATCTCTTATGCTCATTTCAATTAACAACAAGCTTCAGGACTTTGAAGACACAATAGAAGCAAGGGACCGTTCTCTCAGGGTCAATATGGAAAGCTCGGAAACAAAAATCGAAGAAAGGATGAACGAGCTCTCAAGCAAAGTTGATAACGCAGTATATGAATTCAACCGCAGAAAATACCACTGATTTCTGCTCACAATCTTATTTTTCCCTGCAGGCATAAATATGGCAAGATTTCTTCCAATATCTGGGTTTTACCCGGAATTCAGATAGTATCTGGAATCTACATATTTGTCTGGAATCTAAATTATCTAAAATCTGTATCGTCTAGAATCAATATGTATATAAATCTACATACTATTCAGGTCCAGATGCTACCCAGAATTTACTTTCCCATTTTTTCATACCAGTTGTACCCTGATTTTTTAGAAAGTGAAATATTAAGGGAAATATCTGCTGTTCTGAGAATGTTTGACGACTCTGTGTGATCAGAATTGGTACTTTTTTTCGTGTTTATCCTCCTGACCCTACCAGCCTTGTGAACACTTTCTATTTAAAAGGAAATCGGATATTAAACCTATTAGATTTAGTTCTGAGAATCCAATTTAATCTTTTTAAATAATTCTGAGAATCCAATTTAATCTTTTTAAATAATTCTGAGAATCCAATTTAATCTTTTTAAATAATTCTGAGAATCCAATTTAATCTTTTTAAATAATTCTGAGAATCCAATTTAATCTTTTTAAATAATTCTGAGAATCCAATTTAATCTTTTTAAATAATTCTGAGAATCCAATTTAATCTTTTTAAATAATTCTGAGAATCCAATTTAATCTTTTTAAATAATTCTGAGAATCCAATTTAATCTTTTTAAATAATATTTCTCATTTAATCCACGAATTAACATTAAAATAGATATATATGCCTATTTATTTAGATTAACTTTTTTAATACGAGAGTTTCTCCGATATTATTTTCCCCTCAATTTTCGTCTTTCTATCAAATGTTTTTTATCTCTTATCCTGTTTTTTCTTTTCATGGCTTTATCTTTTCACAGTTTTATCTTTGTCTTTGTATTCAGACCCTATTTTATTCTTCGGGAATCCTTCAAACATATTTCGTTCCATTTCTTCCTTTTTTTCATCAGGGCGCTTTTTAAACGGTTTTTATCGTTAATCAACGATCACCATAAAAACTCCCAAACGTTTTCATTTCAAAGTATCTTTTTAGGCGGACACTTTGTGTGATTCATACAAATTAACTGTTCTGCGGCTTAAAACCTGAAACAAACAGACAGAATTAGAAAGAAAAGTTGATATACAAGTTTTGTAAAAGAGGTCCTGGTTTGCATTTTAGTTGGTTTAGAGTGGATAATACTTTCAGGCAAATACATAATAATTTATGTTATTAAACCTTAGATAAAATGATATCTCATCCGAACATTTCGGACGCAGGCAGCATGATTTAGCAAAGTTTATATATCGGATATTCTGTAGTGGATGAGAATATCTGAAGCCTAAAAGTAGATAAATATATTAAAATTGATATAGTGCATCGTAAGTTATTATTACCCAGAGTTAGTATATTGATTACCTTGTGTAAACAGGTAAAGAAGGAAAGCTAATATGCACCTCAATCTTGAACCGATTGGCATCATCAAAAAGGTTGCAAATAAGTCGGAGATTTTGATTTATTCTGATTTTGAGCAGGTCATACGAAATATCGTGTCCAAAATAGGAGAAGGAGCCGAAATGGGCCAGAAGATTCTGGTTATTCACAAAAATAATAGCAAAAAACAAATAGATGGTCACCAGGTCCAGGTCACAAAGGCAACGCTTCTGGAAAGGAAAGGAAATCTGCTAACCATATCCAAAATAGAGGCAAATGAAGATTCTGTAATTGATGTCCGACTTGATCTTACCGCCTGACATCCTCAGACTTCGACATATGCCGACAAAAAATAGAGGTTCTCAGATGTTCTCCTTTTCTCCTGAATAGCTTGGACTGGGATTCACGGAGAGCTGAGTTTGGGAGGGGAATTCCAGAAAGCAAAAGTTGCTTCAATTATTTTTATGATAATTCTTTTTTTGCTACTTAGCGGAGGCTGTCTGAAAGAAGAAACAGATTTTGAAAATCCCGGTGGCGGGACTGAAATCAAAAGTAACTATTCTACAGTATACAAAAGCGATGTTCCGAAACGCCAGTTATCTACTGTGGTTGCGGTTTATATGGTCGGAAGCGACCTTGAGTCTTCAAACGGGTATGCCAGCAAGGATATCTTTGAAATTATTGATGGAGCCTCCATGCTGAACGGAAATGAGACTGAAATTCTCATAGCTTACGGAGGAGCTGCTGCGGAGGGATGGGAAGGTATGACGATCGCAGAGCTTGAAGACCTCAGAAAGGACAGCGAAGATGGGGTCATAGGCAATGAGGAAATCCACAGGAGGGCATATCCCCATGCAAACATGGGAGATGACGCAGGGCTTGAAACCTTTCTTTCGTATATCCGGGAAAACTACGAGAGTGAAAGTACCCTGCTTATTTTCTGGGACCATGGAGATGCTTACAGGGGACTTTGCTTTGACGAAAATAATGGGTATGACAGGCTGGAGCTGCCTGAACTGAGCGACGCCCTTGAAGCCTCAGGAATGTATTTCGACCTTATCGGTTTTGATGCCTGCCTCATGTCCACCCTTGAGCTTGCAAGAACAGTTGAACCTTATGCCGATTACATGCTTGCCTCCGAGTCAATCGAACCCACCCACGGCTGGGACTATGTTGCTTTCATCGGGTACGTCTCAGAGTCTCCCGAAGCCTCTGCAGAAGAAACAGGCAGGGATATTATTGACAGCTACCTGGAGAACCCCTCACATGTGCCCCCAAGAACCCTTTCTCTCCTTGATCTTTCCAAAACCGAAGAGGTATTGCGGAACGTAGATTGGCTTGCAGAGGATATGTGGACAAGCTTTTCGAACTCAAAAGGGTATTGCGGGCTTGGGGCATCTGTTACGAAAGCCCGGAAGTTTGGAGTCGAACCGAAGAAAGGCTCTGAAATCTCAATGGACCTGAAGAGTTTTGCCCTGATAATCGGGGAGGAAATGCCGGAACTTGCAGGTAGATCTGATGCCCTCATAAAATCGCTTGAAGATTTTGTTATCTACTCAAGGCAGGACGGCACAATGCCTGAAGCATACGGGGTTGCCGTATATTCGCCCCAGACTCAGGGTAGCTACTCCACGTATTACGGCAGGGTTTCCATTTCAGAAGCATGGTCGGAATTCCTTGACGGTTATGCCATGAAAACCTGCGCGGACTTTACCGAACCCGGCATTTCAAAATCCGGAGATGCCTTTTCAGTAGAAGACGATTCAGGGCTGGCTTCGGTAGACCAGGTCTACTTTATAGCTTCTCCGGAAGGCCCGATTCCCATAGGAAGAATGCCCCTTACCTGTTCGGGAGGCACGAACTACAGCCTTCCTCCCTGGAAAGGGGAATGGATTTTTGTAGAGAACTCCAAAACGGGGAAAAGCTCTCTTATTTATGCAGCCTGCGAAGGAGAAAGCGAGAATGGAGGCAGAATATTTAATGTCGAACTGGGGCTTCAAAGAGGTGGGGAGTTCAGATCCTGTCTTACTCAGCTTTACCTTGACACTCTCAACGGGACTGTCAGGGCTTACATGAATCCCTACGAAGTCCTTGACGACGGAAACATCCTGTTCTCAAAAGAAGTTCTTGAACCTGAACCCGGAGATATTATCACTGCATACGCCCCTATCTACGGAGAAACCGGCATTAAGTACTGGACAACACTTGGCAGACTTAGAGTGGACGAAAATACGGCTTTTGTCTATGACTTTCTGCCTGAAGGGACCTATTATACCGCACTCTATGCAGAAGATTACCGCCTTAACTTCAATATGAGCGAACCTGCGGAGATCATCCTGGAATAAATTTCCTGAAAATCCTCCCATGAAGAATTTCCTGAAAATTTCTCTCCCGAAATAATTGCCTGAAAATTCCCTTTTTAATTCTCTTCCATCTAAAAAAGCCGTTAATCTGGCAACAGGCATAAAACTTCGGTACACATAAAGTCTATCATAGTCTATCATCCAGAAAATAAAGTATCGGAAGCGAGATGCCAGGAACAGGATACCAAGAGCAAGATGCTGGGAGCAAAATGTAAAGAGCAACAGGTATCCCCTGATTAAAACTATCTGAGGATCGTAAGTTCCCGCAGGCAGTAAAAGAGTTTAAACCAGAGAGTAAAAGTAATGAAGCCTGAGGCTAAAAAAGAATTTCATACACAGGAGGGAAAAATATGGGCACGGATATAGGAGATCTGCTTCAAAAAAGGAAAATAGAGCTTTCTGACCTCTCAAACAGGGTGGTTGCAGTTGACGCATTTAACACCCTTCACCAGTTTTTGAGCATTATCCGCCAGAGGGACGGAAGTCCTCTGGTTAATTCAAGAGGGAAAGTGACCTCTCACCTTTCCGGGCTGCTCTACAGGACAGCAAGCCTGGTTGAAGCTGGTATCAAACCTGTTTTCATTTTTGATGGCAAGCCCCCTGACCTGAAATCCGAAACCCTGAGCCGGAGGAAAGAAGTAAGGGAGACTTCCCTGGAAAAATGGGAAAATGCAAAAGCAGAAGGGGACCTTGAAGCTGCTTATAAGTATGCTCAGGCTTCTTCCAGGGTCGACCAGGAAATAGTTGAAGATTCAAAATACCTCCTCGGAATAATGGGCATTCCCTGGATACAGGCGCCCTGTGAAGGAGAAGCACAGGCTGCCCACATGGTTCTTAAGAAAGACGCAGACTATGTTGCTTCACAGGACTATGATTCCTTTCTTTTTGGAGCCCCGAAAGTTGTCCGGAATATGGCTGTCACCGGAAAGCGCAAGCTCCCTGGAAAGAATGTCTATGTGGATGTCGAACTTGAAGTGATCGAACTTGAGGAAACCCTCAGGGCTCTGGAGATAAATAGGGATCAGTTAATCGATATTGCAATCTGCGTGGGTACGGACTATAACAAAGGACTGGAAAAAGTGGGCCCCAAAACCGCCCTCAAACTGATAAAAAAGCATGGAGATATCCATGCCGTGCTCCGGGAAAAAGATATGGAAATCGAAGGTCTGGACAGAATAAGGAAACTTTTTACCCATCCTGAAGTTACCGAAGACTACGAAATCAAATGGACAAAACCGGATTCCGAAAAACTCATCAAATTCCTCTGCGAGGAGAACGACTTCTCCACAGACAGGGTGGAAAAAGCTGCAGAACGCCTTAAAGCAGCTTCAGGAGCAAGGCAGAAAACCCTCGACCAGTGGTTTTGAAGAGTTTTAGGCGCAGAGGGAGATATGAGCCTGACAGGACACGAACCGGAGCATTCGGGAGAAGAGCACTCATATTCCCATGTTCACGGAGTGGTGGATCCCGAAATTCTTTCCACGGATAAAGGGCTATATGCGATAAAATGGTCCTTTGCAGGCCTGATGCTAACAGCGCTCCTTCAAATTCTTGTCGTCTGGGTTTCGGGCAGTGTAGCCCTCCTTGCCGATACGATTCATAACTTCGGGGATGCGGCAACTGCAATCCCCCTGGGTTTTGCTTTCCTGCTCTCCAGAAAAAAACCCAACAAAAGTTTTACTTACGGCTACGGCAGGGCAGAAGACCTCGCAGGGCTGCTAATCGTTTTTCTTATTTTTCTAAGCGCAGCAGTTGCAGCTTATGAATCGATTCACAGGCTTCTTTCCCCCCAACCTGTAGAGTATTTATGGGCTGTGGCTGCAGCTTCAATTATTGGATTTCTGGGAAATGAACTTGTGGCAAAATTCAGGATAAAAGTAGGAAAAGAAATAGGAAGCGCTGCCCTAATTGCCGACGGATACCACGCGAGGGCAGACGGGTTTACCAGCCTTGCCGTGCTTTTCGGAGCTCTGGGCGTCTGGTTTGGGTATCCACTCGCAGACCCTGTAATCGGGCTCTTGATCACAGTTGCAATCCTTCGTATAGTCTGGGAAGCTGGCAAATCCGTTTTTTCTCGCATGATGGACGGGGTTGATCCTCAAATTGTTGATGATATCCGACAGGTAGTAAGCCAGGTAAAAGAGGTCAAGGATATTACGGAGGTAAGGGTACGCTGGATAGGGCACAGGCTTTATGCTGAAATCAATATCGCAGTGGAATCAGGGCTCTCTGTTAAGGAAGGGCATGAAATTGCGGTAAACGTGAGACACAGGATGCTCCACGGCCTGAATTACCTGTCAAACGCAGTCGTACACGTAGATCCCCTGGGAGCATCCGGAGAGAACTTTCATCGCCTTCCTGGGCACGATTCCGAGGTTTCTCCTCCTGACTCGCACTGAACCTGCGGGCTTCCGGACTCTAAACGATTTCAAAATAATTTAACCCGGATTATATCCCGGGTTTTAAGTATCGGACTTAAAGTATCAGGCTTTAAGTATCAGATTTTAAGTATCACGCTTTAAGTATCAGACATTAGAGATCTCTGCTCCACTGTTCTTTGCCCGGGTCATCATTGTGATTCCACCGACCGATTCGTCAAGCATTTTCTGGACTTCGGCCTGTAGCTGCCTGCCTTCTTCCCTGTTATCCACAAAAGCATAAACTACAGGTCCAAATGAGCTTACTCCGGCGCCGTAACTCCTGCTCCGCATAAAAGAGGCAATGCTCTTGACGAAATCAGGCCAGATCAGACTCTCACTTTTGTTGAAACCCACAGTCTGGACATGGTTTACCGCAGCTCCGAAACTTTCGATATCTTCTTCGATAACTGCAGGCATCATCTTCATGAGTACCATGTGTGCAACCTCCCTGACCTCCTCTATTGGCAGAGGGCAGAATTCCTGAAACACGTCGATCTCCTGCTGGTCGTGCATGCCCTTGTCATTGGGAACTGCAATAACAATATCCCAATCCGGAAAATCCTCTCTGAAAAGTACAGGTCCCGGAGGCACCCTGCTGGCGGCTGATGGCATGAAAGCCCCTTTGTCTTTGAACCTGTGCCCCCCATCAACTATGAATCCGCCCTTTTCAAAAGCTGTTACTCCTATACCCGAGGTTCCCCCTCTTTTTACGGCAAATGCAAGTTCTCGAACGTCTTTTTCAAGTCCGTACAGTTCATTCACAGCTGCTGCCACAGCCAGGGCAGCCTGAGTACCTGATCCAAAACCCACGTGAGCGGGAATCAGGGATTCTACATCAATTCTGACCCCTTTTCCTTCAGGAAGCAGGGCTTCTGCGGCTTTTATCATGCGGTCGGCAAATTCCTGCAGTCCTTCTATCCGGATTTCGTCGGCTTCTGCTGCAGTAACTTTTACATTAGGGGAGGAAAGGGTGAGCCCTGCCCCTCCATCAACTCTCCCTATCTCACCATTCATATCGATAAGGGTTATGTGAAGCCGGCTGGGAGTGGTAATTTTGATCATGCGTGGACAACCCCTAGACAAACACTATAAATTTTTATAATAACCTCAGAATCTTTACTTCCTATTGTAGCTGCTGATATTTAATCTTTTTAAAAAAATCCTGTCCGGAAAAGACTCATTTTTTAAAAAACGTATGCCTGGAACTCTGAAAAAATGGAGTTTATGCTAAATCAACAGGGTCAGGAGCCCAAATAAAAGAAAATCAGTAATAAAAAATATGCGTGAAACCCTATTCAGTATTAATTAATATAATGAGTGGAGAGAGAGTAAAAAAGAACTCGAAATGGGACAGAGAACGACAGAAAACCCGGTAAAACCCGAAAGAGACCAGAAAGAAAATGGAACAAGAAGCAAGAAAGAGAACGAAATAAGAAAGTAGAATAAGACCGGAAAAAGAAGCGGAAAGAAAAAACTGGAAAGAAAAAACTGGAAAGGAAAAACTGGAAAGGAAAAACTGGAAAGGAAATAAAAAATGGAACGAAAAACATTAAGAAATCACTGATTTTTTCGCAAGCCTTCCTTTCCCGGTTATTAACTCCTGACTTTTCCTTTACCGTCACTCATTTAAAATCAATGATTTGCCTTTCATCTCTTCGGGTTTAGGGACTCCGAGAAGATCCAGAAGGGTAGGAGCGAGGTCAGACAGTTTTCCGTTCTCAAGGGCTTTTACTTCGCCTTTTCCTGCGTAAATGCACCTTACGGGATTTGAGGTATGGGCTGTATGCGGCTCTCCTGTGTGCTGGTTTTCCATCTGTTCGGCGTTTCCGTGGTCTGCAGTTATAAGGGCCACACCCCCTGCTTTTTTCAGAGCCTCAATAATCCTCCCCACACAGGTATCCACTGCTTCTACTGCCTGTACTGCGGCTTCAAAAATACCTGTGTGCCCTACCATATCCATATTTGCGAAATTGAGTACAATTACATCATACTTTCCGGACTGAATTCTCCGGATTACCTCATCCGTAACTTCATATGCACTCATCTCGGGTTTGAGGTCATAGGTGGCAACCTTTGGAGAGGGGATCAGGCAGCGGTCTTCCCCATCATAGCATTTTTCCTGCCCGCCGTTCAGGAAAAAGGTCACATGGGCGTATTTCTCAGTTTCGGCAATGCGAAGCTGGACAAGCCCCTGTTTGCTGAGCACTTCCCCTAGCACATTTTCCAGCTCTTCAGGAGGGAAGGCAATGGGCAAATCCAGGGTTTCGTCATACTGCGCCATACAGACATAGTGGACCTTCGGGCGCTTTTCCCTGGGGAAACCATCAAAGTCATCATTTTCAAAAGCCCAGGTGAGCTGCCTTGCCCGATCAGGCCTGAAATTAAAGAAAATTATGGAATCATTGTCCTGTACGACTGCCTCGGGCTTTCCGTCAGAGCCGGTGACTACGGTGGGTTTTACAAACTCATCGGTTTCTCCTCTGGCATAGGCGTCAGAAACTGCAGTTTCGGCGTCAGAGGTTGTATATGGGGCAACTCCGAGAGTCAGGGCATCATAGGCTAGCTTTGACCTCTCCCAGCGCTTATCCCTGTCCATTGCGTAGTAGCGCCCCTGTACTGTCGCAATCCTGGCACTCCCGTTTTCTTTACAAAAAGCATCAAGCTCCCTGATATCTGCAAGAGCAGCTTTAGGGGGTACGTCCCTCCCATCCAGGAAAGCATGTATATATACCTTTTTTAGCCCTTTGTCCCGTGCAAGTTTGATAAGGGCATAAAGGTGGGTCATATAACTGTGAACGCCTCCGTAAGAGACAAGCCCCATAAGGTGCAGGCTTGAATCATTGAGCTTCACGTTTGAGATTGCGTCCAGCAAAACAGGGTTTTCGAAAAAGTCCCCGTTCCTGACAGAGAGGTTTATTCTTGTAAGGTCCTGGTAAACGACTCTTCCTGCCCCTATATTCAGGTGGCCGACTTCGGAGTTTCCCATCTGACCTTCCGGCAGGCCCACAGCTTCCCCTGAGCATTCCAAAAAGCACCAGGGGAATTCGTTCAGCAGGCTGTTGAGGTTTGGAGTTTCAGCTGCCAGGATAGCGTTTCCTTCTGAGGCTTCCCTGTAGCCCCAGCCGTCAAGGATCATGAGCATAAGAGGTCTTCTTGCCTGAGTCATATGAAGGGAATTCCACACCTGTTCATAAATAGCTTGTCATGAAACCCCAAAAATCCTGTATAAGATTCTCTGAAGGCTTCTTATGAAATTATATTATATATATTTATAATGTATTGAAAATATATTTACTGTCCGTAAATATAAGTATTAATAATTACATACTTCACCAAAAGGTAAAAAAGAGACAGCAAAAACGGCAGCGTAGTCTCTATGTATTTCTTATAGGAAGTTCAGGTAAAATCTCCGAATAACGGGAAGGAGGATTGGAATCGTGAGTGAAGACATTAAAGATGTTATGAACATTCGTGATGTAAAAATAAAGGATTTAAGCGCAAACCCTGCTCCACTGGGTTTGATGGGGTTCGGAATGACGACTGTACTGTTGAATATACACAATGCAGGATTCTATCCATTGGGAGCAGTGATTCTTTCTATGGGTATTTTCTATGGTGGACTAGGCCAGGTCATTGCCGGGATCGAGGAATGGAAAAAAGGTAATACTTTCGGAGCTACAGCTTTCACCTCTTACGGACTTTTCTGGCTCACTCTGGTGGTAATTGTCCTGCTTCCTAAATTTGGAGATAATTTTGCAGGACTGGCTCTAACCCCAACAGATTTTGCTGCGTACCTGTTCCTGTGGGGACTTTTTACCCTTTACATGTTCATAGGAACACTGAAAGCAACAAGGGCTCTGCAGGTGGTATTCCTTTCCCTTACAATTCTCTTCTTCCTGCTTGCCGCTGGGAACTACATGGGAAATCCAGCAATAATCAAGATTGCAGGCTATGAAGGAATTTTCGTAGGGTTTTCAGCAATTTACGCTGCCATGGGTCAGGTACTGAACGAGGCGTATGGCAAAAAGATAGTTCCACTCTAAAAAGGCGCATGAAGGTTCAGGAATGTTTTTTTGGGCTATTAAGCCCATTTTTTTATTAAACCTTTCATACTCACTTATTTTCCATTAGCTATTTCATCGGCTGTCTTTTGGCTATTTTAGTTAGGTTGATTAGCTGCGTATCGTTGATTTTTGTCAGCTATTTTATCAGTAATTTTATCAGCCATTTTCATCAGCCGGTTTTATCACCTATTATTTAGATAATGTTCAAAGCTGTCGTTAGTCCGAATCGGTCTTTAACAGAGCAGATTCATTTCCATATTTTATGTGATTTTTAATAAAACACTTATTTTTTACTACAATTTTACTTTTCAATAATAACTGTCACCAGACAAGGTGAAGTAAGTGGGAAAGCAGGATGGATCTCAAAATCGACTGGAATGAACTCTGGAAAGAAAAAATGGAATTGCAGAGTAAAACACAGATGAACACCGATTGCACAAATATGTGGAAAAGGAAAGAGAGTGCAAAAAGGTTCTGGGAAATGTCTCTGGAAAATAAGGATCGGATTGAAAAAACTCTGAAAGGGATGCCTCTTACCCCGGAGTCCAGAGTCCTTGATATTGGAGCGGATCCCGGAAACCCGGCAATTCCTCTCACTGATAGGGTTGCACATGTAACAGCAGTCGAACCTGCAGAGGGGATGAAGGGGGTTCTGAAACAAAATATAGAGACCTATGAGATCGGGAATATCGACTGCGTCTGTGAACTACCGCTAAACTAAAGATTTAGAGGCTTCCTGAGTCATCCTCCCGGCCAATGTTGGCGAGTCATACAAGCTCTGCCCCTCGTTCCAAAGGTGAAACAGAATGTGAACGTGAGATTATACTTGAGATGCTTTCCAGCTTCCGTTTTTCTCCGGCTTGACGTTCCCGATCCCTTCAGGTATGAGGATACCCCGTTATCCAACTTCTCAGCTTGATTTTCGCATTTTGGTTGAGATAACAGTATCGATATTATAATATAGTTAAGAATACAAGCTTATTTGCAGAATCAATATCAGGAGAATGTTGAGAAGTTGGCGCTTATCCCCCTGGGCTTAAAAACTCAGGGTTTTGTGCTTCTTCATATAAAGACTGAGATCTTCATATAAAGACTGGGAAGCTGTTGACATAGAGGCTGACCTCTGCCCTCCTTACGATGTCGTGTTTGCATCTTACTCTTGGGTATGAAAGATATCCGGACCTCAATCCGGAAAACAATTGACTTATCTTCAGGATATGTTTACCTTTACTGGTTTACAGGAGATGCCCTGGACATACACTCTCAAAAACTCTGACCTATCCTCATGGATGTGAATACAGGCAGGGCCCAAAGGCAGACATCCTTTACAATGTGCTCTATAATATGAGGATCTATCCGGATGTGAAGGTCTTTCCTTTTGAGCACAAAAACAGCTTTGAAAACCTCGAAGCAGCCCTTGAACACTTTAAACCCCCAGTAAGCGGCATTTTCACCTGAGCAGGAAGAAATCTCAGGGCCTACCTCCAGGAAGTGCTTGAGGAAGAAATGTGGCTCTTGTGCAAAAGGGCAGGAGTACGAGGGTCAAGATGTGGTGGAAAGTTTCTGCCTTTTGAAGGGAAATTTAACATCAGGTGACTTTTTCTCCATATTTAGGAGTACAATATTTCAGACCCCCTTTCTTGCATGAAAAGTATGAACAAATATTACTGATAGAAATAGTTTGCGAAATCCGTATATAGCAGATTTGGACGTGCGCCCTCAGTGGGAGATTCCACATTTAAGCTCAAAGGAAAGTTTTTTTGCCTCAGTAAAAGTCGGAAGGGAAAAATTATCCATACCCTCTTTTGCCTGTGTTTTTGCCCTTTTTTCTTCCGAACTCTGACGCCTCTTCAAAGAGCGAAGAGACGAGTAGCAACCATAAAAGCTGCAAAATCTATGTCCATGCTACTCAGAATAAGCTATTTCATAAGAATTACATATGTTATTTTTGTGAAAATTGTCAACCTTAGAATATGAATAGATATAGTCATGTTTTTTTTAAAAATGTAGAACTTGACATTTCAGAGACGCGTTGATACTCGAGTAAAGTTTTGATCTTGCAAAATCCGTGCTTTTGTGGGCTTTCAAGTTTTTAGAATAACGGAATCCGTTGCTATTTAATGAGTTCAGGGGAGAATAAATCATCTGTATAAATATAATAGTTAGTTTATCAACTTATTAGTTAGTTCAATGGTATACAGTTTGTTTAGTATTGCATTAATTATACCGATCTGTTGAAATTATATTGAAATAATAATATTAGAAAGTCGTACAGAATTAGCTTCATGGGCTTCAATGTATTTTCTGGAAATTTGAGACACATTTTCAAGTACCGCAGAACGATCAATTCGAGATATAGAGAAGAAAATGCCACTTTTGAACTTCTAAAAAGTTCTATTTTAGTTGCATTCTCAGGCGCGTTAAGAATACACATAGCATTTCTATTATTACACATACAATCAAGCATACAAACCTGTATTGCAGGTAGTCTAATTATTTATACTGTGTACACCATAGACAGAGCTCTGGAGTCTGAAGAAGATACTGTAAACCGGACAGAACTAAAGGGCTCGAATAAAAAAATTGGACTCGCAGTTTCACTACTGGCTTTTATGATCGGAACTTATATCCTGGCAAAAGAAGGAATGCTTGCACTTGCATTCGTACCTCTCATAACTGGCTATCTGTACAGTAAAGGCATAAAAATTGGCAAGTTCGCCTTGAAACTCAAAGGGGGACTTGGGATGAAGAACATTATTGTAGGGATTACCTGGGGAATTTTTATTACAGGGCTTGCAGGCAGTGGGTGTGGAAATCTGACCCCTATTGTTCTGGTATTCATTTTCTTCGGTGTAAAACTCTTTATTAACTCTGCCATATATGATTTCAGGGACGTTAAAGGAGACACCCTTGCAGGCATCAAGACCCTGCCCGTAAGCCTCGGAATCCAGAAAACCCGCAATCTTCTTTCTGCCATGCACCTTCTCTCCCACCTGGCACTTGGAATTGCCCTTATCCACGGAATTCTTGCTTTTGAACCTCTTGTAATTATCTACAGTTTCATTTGCGGGCTGATCTGCATTCAGAGCCTTACAGTTCCTGAGGATGAGAAACCTTCTTCCCAAAAACTTGAAAGGACAGTGCTTGTGGACGGAGAATCCGCTTCAATTGTCGGGCTCAGGATGATTACAGGGGCTCTTATTGCATAAAGACCTGAATATGAAAAGATTCCTATCAAAAAACTCGGACAAAAACCTAACCGAAAATACATCTGGAGCAAGACTTTTAAGTTAAAAGCATTTACCAAAAGAGTGAGTACGGAAGGTAGAGAGCCAGGTCAAACAGGTTTTGAACAGGCCAGACTGGAAGATCAAGCCTCTTCATCAGCTATCCTTCAATTTTATTTTACAGCTTTTCCTCATTCAGACTCTCGAAAGTCTGTAACCGAAGGGAATTACAATCCTCAGGTTTACAGATTCTTTATCTCAACTGCATTCTCTTTGTAATATTTAAAAAGTTCTTCACCCCATTTAATTGACGAAGAGTCAAAACCCACAAGGTCATGCCTCGGATCAAAGGTTCCGTTTTTGAAAAACAGTGAAAGTGACATAAACCTGTCTGTTACGACAAAAGCTACCTTTGCACTGTCGTAGACATGGAAACTTGTGTGTTTGTGCTTAAGAAATTCTTCAATCTCAGCATTGTGTTCACTTTTTATTTTGAAAAAGACATTGGGTGTAACAATTATAGAGATAGGGATATTCCTGCGAGCCAGCTCAAGAAACATTGAGGGATAACTAGGGAGGAAAATGGATGAAAAACCCATAAAACGACCGGAAGTCAGAACATTTTCCATGAACGCTTTATGCGAATCATAAATATGTTCGTGCTCGTCTTTTACAACTCTACACTCTTTCAGCTCCTGAATTCGGTTCAGCAACGGTTCCGGAATTGCGACAAGGTCATGGTCTCTCCAGAAGTCTTCGTTTGCTTCTATAGCTGTCAGAGTATCAAGGAAAGGCCTGTAGTATATAGCTGAAACCTTTCCCAGGGAAGTCAACCGATACATTCCTTCCTGTCTTACAATTAAATTGGCGGTCTCCATTTCCTTCAGGCGAGGTAGAATCTCCGGGGATCTCACATCGAAGTATTCCTTGATATCCGAAAGGGTTTTTGGGCTCTCCTGAAGCAAAAATAAGATTTCTTTTCGTTTTTCAGAAAAGGTTAGGATGCTTAAAAGTCCAGTTGATTTCACACATATCAGCCCATGATTTTTTATACTGTCTCCGGGGTCGTTGGAGAGTTACTGTTGAAAGGTAAGTACTCCGGCTTTGATTTGAAGTGGCGAGATTTTGATTTTTTTAATTCTTTTCATCTTTTATATTGAATAGAGGTGGCACTTATATCAGGATGATATAATATTGCTAGAATGGTATACGAATTCAAGATATATTATCTTTTTCAAGAGTATACTTGATTCTTAATAATTTTTTCAGATATATAGATGGTTTATGTACCGGTACTTCGAAAATGTAAAATTTCCAGTTGAAAAAATGTGGATAACTTTATAAATAATTTTTATATCGCAATGATATAAAATTATTCCATCAATATATGGTTAAAACATGAAGATTCAGCACATCAGCTGAAAATCAGGGATAAAAAATTAACATTTAAGGCCCGGCCTTTTGCTGAATTATTAATTAGAGTACACAGCTCCAGCAAGGGAGTAAATTCCAGGATGATTTTGCAAGAAATTAGGAAAAGTTGCTTGCAAACTAAACCCGGAAACACAGCATTGTTAATCAGGGATATCCACCTGAGCTTAAAGACTCAGGGGTTTTACGCTTCTTCGTATAAAAGCTTCAACTCCGCAAACTTCATACAATCCAGACCCTGCTATCCTGAAAAATAATTCTGAAATGAGAATGGACCCTGCCCCAGGATGCAGGGTTACTCGAGATTTTGCATGAGCTCAGGTGTATGCCCTGAGTTTTTCGTTGTCAGAACTGATTTTTCAGTGGAGGAAATGCCGCATGCCTGTAAAAACCATGGCAATTCCAAGCCTGTTTGCAGTAGCAATAACTTCGTTGTCCCGGATAGATCCGCCCGGGGAGACAATATAACGAATGTTATTTTCTGCTGCATGGACTACGCTGTCATCGAAGGGGAAGAAAGCATCCGATGCCATTACACATTCGGACAGAATCTTCTGGCAATATTCTTCGAAGGCTACAGCAGGCTGCTCACGTTCATAGATTACCTTCAGATTTTCAACTGCCTTTGTGGCTGCCAGTTTGCGGATCGAGTCGACCCTGTTAGGCTGTCCTGCCCCCATACCCAGCACCATGAAATATCCAGGCTCATATTCGTGGGCAAGGATCACGGCATTGGATTTTGTGGCTTTGCAGGCTTTAAGGCAGAACTCCGAAAGGGTGCGTTTGCCTTCGGGATAGGAAACTTCGGTAACAGATTCCCATTTGTCATAGATACCTATATCCCGGCTCTGCTTGAGCATGCCTCCGATTACGTATTTGTAAGTGTATTCCGTCCCGAAAACCTCTCTTAGTTCCGGAAGCTTCAGGAGCCTCAGATTTTCACTTTTATTTTTCAGGTATTCAAGAGCATCGGGCTTGAAATCAGGAGCAAGAATGATTTCTATGAATTTCCCGTTCAGAAAAGTTGCAGCTTCGAGGTCAAAAGTTTCATTTGTACAGATTATGCTCCCATAAGCCGAAATCGGGTCTCCGTCCCAGGCAGCCTGCAGGGCCTGAAGGAGAGTGTCTCCAGTGGCAAGTCCGCAAGGGTTATTGTGTTTTACAATTGCTACTGCAGGAGAGGCATTTCCCAGCTCTTTGACCGTCTGAAGGGCATTGTCAGCATCAACATAGTTGTTGTAGGAAAGTTCTTTTCCATGGAGCTGAACTGCTTTTGCCAAACTCGGGCCTTCGATACCGGGATCTTTGTAGAAACAGGCACTCTGGTGCCAGTTCTCTCCATAGCGGAGTTTGACCCCATCGGTAAACTTCAAGCGCAGCACCTCTTCTCCAAGCAGGGTCCTGCTCAGATAGGTATCGATGGCTGCATCATAGTCAGCGGTATGCCTGAAAGCTTTAACCGCGAGGTTAGCACGGGTTTTGTCAGAGATTATCCCACTTGAGCGCAGTTCCTTAAGGACATGCCCGTAGTCCGAAGGGTTGGATATTACTGTTACCGAACGATAGTTCTTAGCTGCCGAACGGAGGAGGGTCGGGCCCCCGATGTCTATGTTTTCGATGGCTTCTTCAAGTTCCACACCCTCTTTGGAAATCGTTATTTCAAAGGGGTACAGGTTCACGGCAACCAGATCTATGAGGGAGATATCTTCTTTTTCAGCTTCCTCCATCTGTTCTTTGCTTTCCCGCAGACATAGGAGCCCGCCATGAATTCTCGGGTGGAGAGTTTTGACTCTTCCCCCCATCATCTCCGGATAGCCTGTGACCTCCGAGACATCGGTAACCTCGATGCCGGCGTCGCGAAGGATTTTCGCAGTCCCGCCTGTTGAGATGATCTTCACGCCAAGTGCTTCAAGCCCGCGTGCAAATTCCGTAATTCCTGTCTTGTCCGAGACGCTGAGCAGTGCCCTTTTTACCAAAAAATCACCAATATACTTGGTTTAAAAATTATTAGCTATAAAACTTATGGTTTACACATTATTTTATCAGCGAAAAATTTTGTTATTGAAGAAAATCAGAGTTAAATCCCTCAAATGCAACATTTCTGTTAACATTTGATCATGAACCTCATGGATTTCTAGTTCTTTAAGTTTTTGGTATTTTATAACTATTTTTTTCGCTTCCTCTGAGATAAGAACCTTCTTTCGGAATAAAAGTTTAGGTGAAATATTTATTTTCAGGGACAGAAAAGAATGAGGAGTAAAGGAGTAGTATTCCTCAGAATTATTCTTTCGATCTGCTCCTGATTTTGAAATTCAATTTTAATTTTACTTTTGAACTCATTTTTGAGAATCAGGAAAAAAGATGGGGGAACCGATGGAAAAGGAGTACGATATTATAATTCTCGGGACAGGCACTGCAGGCAGAACCCTTGCAGGCAGGGCAAAGTCCTCTGGATTGAAGTTTGCTATTATTGATTCGAGGGAGTACGGAGGTACCTGCCCTCTTAGAGGGTGCGATCCCAAAAAAGTTCTTGCAGGCGCATCGGAAGCTACGGACTGGAACAACAGGCTTATAGGCAAAGGTGCAGGGACAGAGAAACCTTTGGAAATCAATTGGTCTTCACTTATCGAATTCAAGAGAACGTTTACCAGGGATTATCCCCGTGAAACCGAGAAAATGTTCGCAGATATGGGAATTGATATGTATCACGGGAGGGCTAATTTTGAGAATGAGAATACCATACTTGTCGGGAAAGATAAACTTAAAGGGAAATATATTTTCCTTGCAACAGGCTCAAAACCGCGAAAACTGAACATCCCGGGGGAAGAATACCTTATAACAAGTGAAGAATTCATGGAAACCGAGAAGTTCCCTGAAAAGATAATTTTTGTAGGGGGCGGGTATGTCTCTTTCGAGTTTGCACATATTGCCTTGCGAGCAGGGGCGGAAGTTTTAATTTTGCACAGGAGCGAAAAGCCCCTGAGAGATTTTGATTCCGAGATGGCGGATCTGCTTGTCAGAGCTTCTGAGGCTGCAGGGATGAGGATTCTTACAGACAGGCCGGTGGTAGCTGTCGAAAGAGAAGGGGACAGATTTCTGGTCAGGGCCGAGTACAAAACCGAAACCGGATCCGAAACACAGACTTTCAATGCAGACATGGTAGTAAACGGTGCAGGTCGAACGCCTGATATCGAAGACCTGCGGCTTGAAAATGCCGGGATCACAGCCGAAAAAAAAGGGATTATAGTTGATAAGCACATGCAAACTTCAAATCCTCGCGTTTATGCTGGAGGAGACTGCACTGCCGAAGGCATGCAGCTTACTCCGGTAGCAACCCTGCAGGGGGAAATCGCAGCAGCCAATATCTTCGATGAGAATAGAGCTGAAATAGATTACACAGGCATTCCGAGTGCAGTATTTACCATTCCTGTCCTGGCCTCGGTCGGAATCACCGAAGCAAAAGTTAATGATAAACACAGAGTAATTTTCCGTGACCGCAGTAAATGGAGCACCACCAGAAGAGCAGGATTGGAATTTGCAGCCTCAAAGATAATCGTAGATGAAACAAACGATCACATCGTGGGAGCCCATATTCTGGGACCGAATGCCGAAGAGGCCATCAATATATTTGCTACGGCAATGCAGCTTGGGCTAAGGGCATCCAGCATAAAGAAAATGGCGTTCACCTATCCAACGACGTGTTCCGATATTCGTTATATGCTGTAAACTCCAGTTGTGTGGGAACAAGTTATCTGAGATTTATCTTTACTCGTTATTTGGACTTGTTAACCTGATTCATTGCCTTGACCATACCTTAACCCGAAAAAGGTAAAATAAAAAGAGATCCAGATGCCTTTAAGAAATCTGTGTTTACGGCTGAAACCGGAAAACAAACACGGACCGGAGTTTTTTTCGATGCTCGAAAACAAACCGAAGAAATCAATCCCCAGTGAGCCCCTGCAGGAGTATGAAATCCCTGATAACAGGCATAATTTTGACAGTGTATGGGCACTTTTAAAGGCAGAGTACCCGGATGCAAAACCATCTCTTAACTACAGCAACCCTCTGGAACTTCTCATTGCGACCGTCCTTTCCGCCCAGTCAACGGATGTCCAGATCAACAGGGTAACTGAAAATTTGTTCAAAAAATACCGAACTGCCGAGGATTATGCCGGCGCAGACATCAGGGAACTCGAAATCGACATTTATTCCACCGGCTTTTACAAAAATAAAGCAAAAAATATCAAAGCTGCGGCGCAAATGATTGTAGAACGCTTTGGAGGAGAAGTCCCGAAGACTATGAAGGAACTGGTAACCCTGCCCGGCGTTGGAAGGAAAACCGCGAATATAGTACTCGCAAGGGCTTTTGGGGTAATAGAAGGTATTGCCGTAGACACCCATGTAAAAAGAGTTTCGAGAAGACTTGGATTTACCAGGCACTCCGACCCGGAAAAAATTGAACAGGACCTGATAACCCTTGCCCGAAAAGAAGACCTTGATTCAATTTCCATGACCCTGATATATCATGGCAGGAAAGTTTGCCGGGCAAGAAAACCCAGATGCTACGTTTGTGTTGTAAAAGAACTGTGCCCCTCCAGCATTATATTTATTGGAGAGTAAGCAGGAGAAGTTCTTAAGGGCCAAGAAATATCTTAGGTCAAAAATATCTTGGGTCAAAAATATCTTGATTGAAAAGAATCCGGAAAAATAACATTTAAATTCGGAACTCAGGAAAAGACCCAGGAAGAAATTCAGAAAAAGATACATAAAAACTAAGGAAAAAACATGAGAAGCCGCGTCTCTCCGGAAGAAGAGCGGCTTTTCAAAAAGGAAAACGATTTTTTGCTCAGGCTTTTTTATTGAAGACCTTTCCGAACCCGAAGCTTATTGCCAGTACTGCAATTGTTCCCACTGCAATCGCCAGGACTTCCCCGCTTTTTCCCATACCTTCGATTGCATAATCAGGCATCGGAGAACTTACTGCAGGTTCCATTTCTTCAATTTCGGACATTTTAGATTCTTCAACTACCCCTCCAGCCGCACTTTCCAACCCGTCAGGGTCGGAGGATGCAAGGAAAGGAGCAAGAACTGAAAGCAAAAGTGCAATTGCAATTCCGGCGTAAAGGAATTTCATATTGGAGTTTCCGCTCATGCATGAGCCTCCTTCTTAGATTTTTCAGGTCTTACAGTGAAATTGTCTTCAAGGAGGTCAGGACGGGATTTTGCAATCGCTGTGATTACAACCGCAGTTATCAGCCCTTCACCGACAAAACCAATTATCAGATGATAGGTGCCCATTGCAATTAGACCCGGAACAAGGGGGAAAGTCCCTGCAATCCACATCTGAACTGCGCAAACAATTGACGAGATAAAAAGCCCGAGCCACGCGCCTCCGAAGGCTGCAATGCTTGTGCCTGTACTCTTGCGAAGAGCAACATAGGTATAATATCCGACAAACCCGGAAATGATACCCATGTTAAGGATATTTGCACCCATTGTGGTGATTCCGCCATCACCGAAGGCAAAACCCTGTACAAGCAGCACGAGTGTGAGTACAAGTACACCAGCCCAGGGGCTTCCGAAGACGATGGCAACAAGGGTTGCTCCTACCATGTGTCCACTTGTCCCCATCCCTATAGGAATATTCATAGCCTGGATGGCAAAGATCCCTGCTGCAAGGGCGGCAAGAACGGGCACTTTCATTTCGTCAAGATCATTTTTTGCCCACTTCATTGACATTATTATAAATGGAAGGGCAATTACCCAATAGACAATTGCTTGGCTTAAAGGCATAAAAGAATCAGGTATATGCATTTTTATATTCCTCTTTTTAAACCTTATTTTTTATATTCCCTGTTCTCACTGTGAACATTCCAGTTCCCATGTTTTTCAGAATGTTCATATATAAAGAACAAAATACCCAAAAAGTCAAAATTTGTTGAGTGTAACCATGTGAATTAGTACCAATTAGAAACCTATTATGCCTGTTCCTAATATGTATTTTTGAGGCATTTTCGGAAGATTTTCTGTACTAATCTTAAATAATTCAGTATTACATATATACATTTTGGTATTATTTTTTTTGATAATTTTTATATGAAATCTCCTTACATGTCGGCATTTTTATATTTTAGTCAGATTAAGTATCCTCGGAGCTTCTATCAAATCGAATAGATATTCGTCCAGGAAAAGTTGGTGTTAATCCGCATAAGCCCCATTTTTACTACCTTTTTGAGTTCTGAAGGAATGCTTATATAATCATTTAAGTAATATATGTTCATCAGATTTTAATCTTTGGTAATATTTATTATGAAAAAATTGTGTATTTGTATATTGCAATAGTTTCAGTATTATACTGAGGAGTATTTATCGACTGCAAGGAAGTTATTACCAACTACTGGAATTTCAGATCTTCTACTTACACAAACGGAGTAAATGGTTTTGATGAAGAAGAGCGAACGATCTGGAAACAAACATTTGAAAAATCCCTGGCTTCCGGCAAGCGTTTAAAAGTACTGGATGTGGGTACAGGCACAGGTTTTCTAGCCCTCCTTTTTGCCGAGATGGGACATGAGGTAACAGGCATAGACCTGTCCGAAGGCATGCTCGAAAAAGCAAAGCATAACGCCGATAACATGGGTATAGAAATTGATCTCTTCCATGGGGATGCGGAAAATCTGCCTTTCGAGGATTGCTCTTTTGACCTGGTTGTAAACAAATACCTGCTCTGGGCTCTCGAAGAACCTTCCCGTGCAGTTTGTGAATGGAAGCGAGTCCTTAAACCGGGAGGCATGATTTTTTCCATAGATGGCAACTGGTTTGACTCTCGCCCAGATAGATATATCAAAAGAATGCTTTCCGAGCTGGTAGAAAGCTTTGAGAATAAGAAACAATACAACAGGATATTCAAGAATTCCTACGCTCCGATAAGGAATTTTCTTCCCCTCTATGAGAAAATAAACCCGGAAAGTATCTCCCTTCTCTTTTCCGAAACCGGACTTGTAAATACTGCAATCAATTCCCTTCTGGAGGTGCAGAAGTTTCAAAGAAATAAGTACCCGTTTTCACAGAGGCTGCTTGAGAATAACTCCATATTTCTGATATCGGGGCAGAAAATTTAAGGATAAGATTTAAAGTTCAAGAATAAGCTTTTTTTGTCCCTTCCTATTTTTTAGTTGAATTTTTTCCATAAGATGCCCTGACATTTTTATTTCTTCGCTGTTAACACATTATATTTATTAATTTTCATACAATTTTGACGATATTTACGGCTTAATTTTACATTTCTAATCAGGTTTTTTTTACGTGGTGCAACAAAACTTTTTAACATACATACTTTTCGAAAATTGTAGAAAGCTTTTTATTAGAATCCAAAAAAATAAACGTTAAATTAAATTTGAATAAATAATTTTAGATGTATAATAAAGGGGAGATAAAGAGGCATAGATCTCATGAACAGCTTACTGAACGTTGAAAGCAACTCTTATTCAGCCCTATTCCGGGAATATGAGCCGCAATTATACAACATAAGATCACACATACTGCATTTTTACGATAATATTAAAGACCGCGATTTAAGCACAATTGCGGAATCAAACCTGGAAGAGCTTTATGAGATATTCTCCGAGCTCGATGAACTGGGGCATCTGGATGTTGACAGCACGATGTGTGAGTTTGTGCTTCATGACCCGGCAATCAGGGCCTTACTTCCTGCAGTCCATTCCAGTTACAGCAGTTATTTTAGCCTTCATGAGATCCAGCTTGCACGAAAAATTCTTAACTATGAAAACCCCTGGGAAGTGCTCGAATCCTTTCCCCTGTATCCGAGATATGAAAATCTGATCAATGTCCATTTTCAGAATTCTTCCCACGCTAAAGTTCTGGTTTTTATAGGCTGCGGACCTCTTCCTATTACCCTGCTACTATTCAGTAAATTGTACGGCATTCGCTGCATCGGCATAGACATAGACCCTGAAGCAGTAGCTCTGGCAAAAAGCTGTGTAAAACACTTTGGCCTTGAAAAAGATATCAGTATTATTGAAGGGAATGAGAATATGCTTTCGGAACTCGAATGGGACGCTGTGCTCGTAGCAGCTCTTGCTGAACCGAAGCCGCGCATTTTCCAGAATCTCCATACAATAATCAAAAAGAAAAAATCCGAGAATGGTAAGCCTATTTCCGTGTGTTACCGTAACTATACGGGCATGAGGCAGCTGTTCTACTGGCCTGTCCTTCCGGAGCATACCCGGGGTTTTCGGAAAATAAACGAAATACGCCCTTCCTGCGGAGTAAACAACACCCTGGTCTTCCTGGAGTGTGAATAACATTCAAAAAATAGAGGATGCTTTCTTAGTTGCCGAGCTCCGGCAGATTTCTGCTGTGGTAAAGGGCCCTGGAGAGGAGGAGATTCTGCAAAGTTCCTCGGGCAAACTGCATGCCCTATTTAAAAGGCTGGACGAACTCGCAGCCCTGGAAGTAGATGAAAAGTCTATTGATGCAATCCTTAAAAGCCCGACTTTTAATGCTCTGATTGATTCGATTTCCCGTTTCCGGTTTTTATACAATCTGAAACTTGAAAACGAAAAAGCAAAAAACCTTCTTGAGAGTTCGGATCCATGGGAAACCCTCCGGAATTTTACATATTATCCGAACTACCTGCAGCTTGCAAGGACCGAATATACAGGTTCCGGCCTAAAACCCGGAGACTGTGTTCTTTTTCTTGGCAGTGGCCCTCTTCCTCTGAGCCTGATAGTGCTCTGCCACGAATACGACCTTTTCGGAATCGGGATTGAACAGGACGAAAAAAGGGCAAATCTTTCGAGAGAGGTGATTGCCTGTATCGGGCTTTCCGAAAGAATCAAAATAATAGAAGGAAATCACTTCAACCTGCCCCTTGGAACCAGATGCGATCTTTATATGGTCGCTGCCCAAGCTGAACCCAAAAAGGAGGTGTTCGAACACCTGGCAAAAATCCTTCCCGGAGGAACTAAGGTTTCCTACCGCCTCTACGAAAAAGGGCTCCGAAGAATTCTGGACGGAAATTCCCTTTTCGAGCTGCCTTCAGGTTTTGAAGAATATCTCAGGGTTCAGCCGGAACCTCCAATTAATAATACGGTTGTATTTCTGAAAAGAAGATGAAAAACTTCTTGAGATTTGCAGAAAAGAGGTTCAAAACTATGTAACTCAGTTCTCTTTTCAGTCAACCGATCATTCAGGTAAAAAGATGGGCATATATTATGCAAGTCGCACCCAGGAACAGAAAAAAAACATCCGGAGTCCTGATTTTTGTCCTGTAATAAGTTGTTTCGTACCCGCTCCCGTAGCCTCTGCAAAGCATACTGATATAGGTCCTTTCTCCCTGCTCGTAGGAGCGTATGAAAATTGCGCTAATGCTGTTTCCTATCTGCTCGATGATCCATTTACGTGGGACATCTTTGTTCCATATATTGAAGAGCCTGGTCTGCTGCGCAATCCGTATTCTTTTGAGGACAGCCCAAAACACAAAGAGATAACGCACCATCATACTCAGGAGCAGAGTAAATTCCCTTGGGATACCTATTCTTTCTGCTGCTACAACCATATCTCTCAGTCGCGTAGTGGAAGATAGCAAGACGATGGCTGTTATGCAGACCAGAAATTTTGCAAGCAGTGAGCTCCCGAAGGCGAGTCCCTCATAGGTTATACTTAGCCCAAAAGGCAGATCGAGAGGATAAGGAGTATAAGTTTCCATAAAGGAAGGTCTCAGGAAAGGCTGGATAAGAGCAATTCCCAGTCCGAAAGGCAAAATCGCAAGAATGCGAAGGAGAAAATATCTTAAATCCAGCCCAGAAGCAAGCACAAGGAGCAGTAAATAAGCCTCGATTACAAGAAGACGAACCATATTTTTTTCGTGAATCCTTGGCAGGCTTACTACATAAACGATTACAACAAGCGTAAAGAGCAATTTTACCCTTGGATCAAGACGATGTATGGGGCTGTTCTTATATGATTCGCGTTCGATATCCGTAAGGGTTACCATTAAACGTTCTCCTGTTTAAAAAATCTTCCCGGCTTTCATCCCATCCTGAACGTTTGAAATCTGGAATCCATTACCCTCAGGATTTCATCCCTTGCCTTTTCGGCTGTTATCTTTATGTTAATATCGACCCCTTCCTGCTGGAGCATTTCAAATATCTCGGCAATTCTTGGAAGCCTGAGGTGAGCTTTTCTGAGGAGTTCGGGATCGCTAAAAATTTCCTCAGGGATTCCGTCAGCCTCAAGTTTTCCATGATGGAGGACAAAAACCCTTTCAGCAAAATAGGGGACAACATCCACATCATGGGTAGAAAGAAGCAGGGTAATACCAAGTTCCTTATTCATTTTCATGATCAATTCAAGAAAGCGAGCAGAACTTAAAGGGTCAAGCCCTGCTGTCGGTTCGTCAAGCACAATGACCTCCGGGCGCATGGCAAGGATACCTGCGATTGCAACAAGTTTCTTCTGTCCTCCGCTCAGATGGTGTGGGGCTCTCTCTTCAAAACCCTCAAGTCCCACCATCTTCAGGGCTTCCTTTACCCTCTTTTCTACTTCTTCACTGGATAGACCCATATTGATTGGTCCAAATGCTATATCTTCTTCAACGCTCGGAGCAAGCACCTGATCATCAGGATCCTGAAAAACTATCCCTACAGTCTCCCTGCACATCCGGACATTCTTTTTAGTTATCTTTTCTCCTTTTACCAGGACTTCTCCGGAAAGAGGCTTCAGGATTCCATTAAGGTGTTTAAAGAGAGTGGACTTTCCTGCTCCGTTAGCTCCAAGGACTGCAACTCTTTCCCCTTTGTATACTTTCAGGTTAATTTCTTCCAGGGTGTTTGCATCAAGATGTGGATACCTGTGGCAGAGATTTTTAACTTCAAGGATAGGGATGCCACTTCTTTCTACGGCATTGGCTGCCTTTTCCGAGCCTGGCTCTATACTTCCATGCCGGTCGCTATCCTCTGCCGGAACATCCTGGGCATTTCCGTAGCTTGATGAAAGAGTCGATATGGTCATGTTTGATTACATCCTGTTAAGGGTAGCTGTTGACTGTTATAAAAATCGTGCTACCTTTATATATACGATGGTATTGTTGACAGCTGGTTCAGAGTGGACTCTGTTATATTCTTCAAACCTTCTGGAGAAATTGGGAGATAATTCCAAAAGAGAATTTCTGTCTAATAACTTTCTGAGCCCTTTTTCATAGGCGCGGTAGGAGTTTTTGGTCCCTGCAGGCAGTACCTTTGCCAAGTGATGAAATATCTTCGTTTTTGGTCCGGCTTAAGCGGCTATCATGACAATATCACATCCACTTTCAGAGGTAAAACTCAATTTTTATGCTCGTGCGCATGCTCTTTATCATGGGCGTGTAGATGCTCATGCACAAGCTTGCCGTGCATGTGCATGTGTTCATGGATCAGATTTGTGGAAAGGAGAAGGTTCAGGTCGTTGAGCACCTTTTCTACATCCCCGTCCACCACAATTCTATGATCTTCGCCCATGACTATGGCTCTTTTGCTGATCTGCTCTACAAGTTCCAGGTCATGAGTGGCAATAATTATTGTTTTTCCCATGCTTCCCAGTTCCTGTAACAGCTCCGTCAGCCATAACTGGGTTCTCGGATCCAATCCGGCAGTAGGCTCGTCCAGCAAAAGGACATCAGGATTTGTAGCTAGAACAGTGGCAATGCATAGTTTTTTCTTTTCCCCGCCGCTCAGAGTATGAGGCGATCGATCTTTAAGCTTTGTCAATTCCATCATCTCCAGGACTTCCAGTACTCTGGTTTTGACTTCTTCAGGGGTTATATTGAGCTGCAGGGGTCCAAAGGCTACCTCCTCAAAAACTGTAGGTGAGAAGAGCTGCACATCTGAGTTCTGAAAGAGAAAGCCAACTTTTGTCCGGAAATAGGATCTGAATTCATTATCTTTAATTGTATCGAAAACCTCTTCGACTATCTTATTATCGAAAGCGTAGAATTCTCCAACTGTAGGATAAATGAGCCCGTCAAGGAGAGATAGCAGAGTCGATTTGCCGCTTCCGTTTGAGCCAATTATGGATATCTGCTCTCCGGGGTCCACTTTAAAGCTGATATCTTTTAAGACAGTTATCTCTCCTACATATGAATATGATATATTCTTTAAGTCAAAGATTGTTCCCATATCATATCACCTGATGGTGTTCTGTGAGATCAACACCAGGACTGCGCTCAGGGATATTGCGATTGCACCTGCTATATAATCTCGCTTATGCATCTTGAACTCCTGCATTGTCTTAAAATCCCCGTTGAAGCCCCTGGATATCATGGCCATATGAACTTTTTCGCTTATATCCAGAGATCTCATCAGTGTATATCCTATGCGTCCCCCAACCCATTTCTGCTCCTCAAACATGCTTCGAGACTTTATGGTCCTGGCTCTCTTTGCAATGTACATATCGCGGACCAGACTGGTTAGTAAGAAAATATACCTGTAGGTCATACCTAGCGTGAGAACATAGATCTTCGGAACGCCAACACTGCGTACTGACTTAAAGAGCATTTGCTGAGGTGTGGTAAGAAAGAGCAGAACTATGGCAGAAACACACGTTGCAACACGCATGATAAATATACTTGCTGCATAGACTCCCTGTCTGGTAATGTATATATTTTCCGGCAACAGAAACGGCCCCATGTGGACACCGGGTCCCAGATATATCAATTGAATAAGTGGATCACCCGGAAAGAAGATGTTGAAAATCATGGGAAAGACAATGATTGCTGAAAAGATGGGAATGAAGAGCCAGACCCGTTTGATGAAAAACTTGATTTCAATCTTGCTGAGGTATGCAGTTAGTAATGAAAAAACATAGATAAATATCAGCGCTCTCAGATCCGCTAATAAGGCCGTTGCGAATATCACGGCCATGATGGAAATCAGCTTGACCCTGGGATCCAGACTCTGAAGCAAACCTTTGCGCCTTGAATAGCTTTCCGTAACAAAAGAAGTCTCTATGAACTCAAAAATTTCTTTAATTGTCCTGCCTATGAAGCTCTTCTTGCCGTGATAAATAGCAGGGCACTTGCAAAATCCTACATTTACTTCTTTCATCCAGTTCGGGACCATGGAACCTCCGATAAAAACAAAAAATGAACCATTCAGCTGTTAGTCCTTGACTATCCTCCTGCCAATGAAGTACAAGATGCCCATGCATAACAGTACCCCTACTATGGCTGCTATGACGTATCCGATAGCCGGATGGAGACTGGAAAGGCTGTAGTCTAAAAATGGCGCATTCCAGATACCTGAAAGTTTTTCCAGGCCCGGTGGCACAAAGCCAATCCTAGCTTTGAGCTCTTCTGGCGCCCATTCGCCATATGCAGTGCCTGCCACAAGCAGACCTAAAGGCGTCAGGATTATCAACAATATCAGGCCAACAGTCAAGTTTCTCAAAAGCTTGCCTTTCTTCGATATTTCTTGAGGCTTAGTTTTTTCTGCATAAAATATGGATGGATCTGCTCTCTGGATATAGGCGAATATCAATGCCGAAACCAATGCCTCAAGAATACTGAATAGAAATGCATGTTCCAAAAACATCGCTGGAACGGTCACACTCAGTGGATATGGCATATAAAGAGGTAAACCGCTTTCGTTTTTATATAAAATAGGCTGTAATCCAAGAACAAGTCCGATCAGTGTAGCTGAGACAGTGATAGCTAACCAGGCCCCGATGGCTATGGCTATTACTCTTCGTGAGGATTTGATGTCTGTGGATCCGCTAATAAATTTGTAGGTATAGTAACCGATAAAAGGCATAAGAACTGCCATGAAGAAACAGTTTGCAGCATAAGCGGTGAGCCCCCCATCTCCGAACATCAGCGCTTGCAGCGCCAGGGCTATAGATATGGCTATAACTGCAGCCCACGGCCCTATAACGACGGCAATTACAGTTCCCCCTACCGCATGGCCACTGCTTCCACCAGGTACAGGTATATTGAACATCATAATTACAAAGGTGAATGCAGACGCTAGAGCAAGCAGTGGAACTCTTCTCGATCCAAGATTCCTCATTTTCCTTCCCGCGTAAGCCCAAATCGGAATCATGATGATCCAGAACGAGATAAACGTACTTGGCCCTAAATAACCATCTGGAATATGCATAAAATCCCCACAGGACGTTAACAATTTATTTTGTGTATAATCATATCTTTTCATATAAAAGTAATGTTCATACATATTTTTTAACAATAATTTTTTTATAATTGTTATTAATGGTTATATGGTCTACTAATGATCAAATAGACTGCAATCGTAACCTATAAAGTTACTTAAAACTCAGGATAATCGCCTACCTGAACTTAAGAGAATATTGCCTATAATCTAACTATTGCCTATAATCTAACTATTGCCTATCAATCTAACAGTGGAGTTCAAATTGGTTTCAGACCCACGATTAAGATGATTTCTCTTTGGGATTAACTATTGAGATCCACCAAAGCAAAGATTAAGACAGATAAGGAAAGATCTCATTTTTCAGGAAATTCCTCAAATATAATAAGAATTATTTGTCAATTAGTGTTATTTTATCTAATTTATTGTTAGGAAAGTATTTAATACCTCACAACTATGTAACTATAGCCGAATGAAATCAAAGTTTTAATAGTTTAGTTGAAAAAGATAATCGTTTGGTTGAAAAGGATAGTGAAAGTTATGGAAGAAAAAGAAACGCATATACACATACACAAACCTGAGGAACAAACACCTGAGGAAGCACACGTACATATTCATTTACATGTGCATGAATACAAACATACACATGAACATGAACATGAAGGGGAGACTCACACACACGAGCATCTGCATAGGATCGAACACGAGCATGAGCATGAGCACGGACATGAGCATGAACACAAAGAATAAGGATAGATAATATACCATTCTGTCTTCAGTCATGCATAGCTGCTGGACTGGGCCAATAACTACTTTTTTAAGGATTTCATAGTATGGGGGCTGCCTGAAAAAGGCAACTAACCTTCTTATTTATTGGAGACTGAACTAAAGAAACTTTTTATGGGAAAAGAGATGAGCTCTGACTGAAAATAGGATCTTTTTTGCTTTCTTTCCTCGAGAAGAAACCTGATTTTATGGTTAAAAATATGGATATATTAAAGAAAGCATTTAAGAGCAATAGAATAACATGAATAAGTATATTTGTGTTACTTCACATATATAAAAGAAGATTCAAATTCTGTTTGTTAATTGAATTTGAATATTGTGTCGGGTTTGTGCAGTTAAATTAGTGCGAACTTGAAGTGATTTAAAACATATTTAGAGAGTTACAAATTATAAAAATGGGAGGAGTTATGCCTTTAAACCTGTCAAAATATACCGCCCTCAACTACGTAAATTTTCTTGTTGATGCATTTGCCGTTCTTAGCTTTACAGAAGCTGATCGCTGTTATTCATCTGTAGTAAATACTGACCTCTGCTATTCATCTGTAGCGAATACTCCGTCTTACGATCGTTTTATTCATCTTCTTCAAAAGCAATATTCAGATATAGAATTTTTAAGGGGAGAAGTAAACAAATCATAGTTCAAAAGTAGGACATAAATTTACATAGTTACAGTAAAAGTATATATCGACCAAGATATGACTTAAATTTATTGTAACACAAAAGATGTAAAAAAAGATTCTCCGGGTCTGTAACTACATGGGGACTAAGTTGGGGAGATGTGGATGGGAACGAAAATCAGGAGTTCTGGTATCAATATTATTGGAGATATACCCTGGGGAACCCACTTGTGCCAGTTCTACCAAACCAAGGAAGATTTGATGGATATACTTGTTCCCTATTTTAAAGCAGGGCTGAAAGATCACGAATTCTGTATCTGGATTACCTCACAACCTTCAGATGTAGAAGAGGCGAAAGAAGCTTTGAGAAAGTCCATTCCTGATATTGATATTTATCTGGAAAAAGGGCAAATTGAAATTATTTCCTATATGCATTGGAATTCTAAAGGAAGCAAAGAAGGTATTTTTGATCCGGAAAGACTGATAAATAGGTGGATCGAAAAACTTAACAATGCTCTGGCCGACGGCTATGACGGTTTAAGGTTGACAGAAAATATTTCCTGGTTAGAAAAAGAAAACCGGAGTGATTTCCTTAAGTTTGAGGAAAAAATTGATAGTGTCATAGGAAATCACCGGATAGCAGCTCTGTTCACTTATTCTCTTGACATGTTCGACACAATCGAGATAATTGACATTGTCGCAAATCATCGATTCTCTTTGATCAAAAGAAAGGGAGCATGGCAACAGATAGAAAGTCACAAACACAAGAAAGTAGAAGAAAGTCACAAACACAAGAAAGTAGAAAATACAGCTATTCGGTCTGTACAGGGCCCAGAAGTTAGATCAAAGGAAGCATACGATCACCTAGAAGAACTTGTTAAAGAAAGAACAATCCAGCTTAAAAAAGCTTACATCCAGTTGAAAGAAAGTGAAAAAGATCTCGCCGAAGCTCAAAAAATGGCTCATATCGGGAGCTGGAAATGGGATATTGTAACTGATGAACTGTATTGGTCTGATGAAGTTTATCACATCTTTGGATTTAATCCTCACGAGTTCAGAGAAACTTTCGATATATTTTTTGATCACATACATCCTGACGATCGAGACTTTGTGAATACGGCAATTAAAAAAGCGTTGGATGGTGAACAATTTAATAATAATTTCAGAGTTATCTCGGCTGATGGGGAAGAGCGTATAGTCCATGCACAAGGAGAAGTTATTTTTAATGAGAAAAATGCTCCTATTCGAATGAGAGGAACACTCCAGGACATTACGGAGCGAATCAAAATCGAAGACTTGCTCATGTTAAGCGAGGAAAAATACCATTCTTTCATACGGAATTTTACAGGGATTGCTTTTCAGCAAGATAAGGATTTCAACCTTGAATTTGTAAAAGGGAGTGTAGAAGAGATTACCGGGTACAGCGAAGAAGAGTTAATGTCCAAAAAGCAGTGGAAAAAGCTTGTTGAGAAGGAAGACCTGCCTTTATTCCTTAAAAAAGAAAAAGAGGTCAAAAATGCTCCCTCTCCGTATTATGGAAAACTCAGCTACAGAATAAGATGCAAGGACGGAAAAATAAAATGGGTGCATGAAGTATATCAAAAAATTCCGGGCAAGGATGGAAAATTTGATAGTTACCAGAGCACAGTATCCGACGTTACTGAGAGAATAAAGGCAAAAGAAGCCCTGGTAAAAATTGAGGATGCCAGGAAAAAAGAAATTCATCACAGAATTAAAAATAACTTGCAGGTAATCTCTTCTCTTCTTGATCTTCAGGCCGAAAAGTTCAGTCATAGAGAAGCTGTTCCTACTCTGGAGATTCTCGAAGCTTTCAAGGAAAGTCAGAACCGAGTAATTTCAATGTCCCTAATTCATGAAGAACTCTATAAAGGAGAAGGAACTGATACACTGAACTTTTCTGTGTACCTCCGAAAGTTAGCTGAAAACCTTTTCCAGACTTACAGTCTTTGTAGCAAAAATATCCGACTGTATATGGACCTGGAAGAAAATACGTTCTTTAATATTGATGTTGCTGTCCCGTTAGGAATAATTGTTAACGAACTCGTTTCCAACTCCCTCAAGCATGCATTCGCTGAAAATAAGGAAGGGGAAATTCAAATCAAGCTTTGCAGGGAAGAATCGGATTGTGAAATGAGCAAATCCCTTTTCAGTCTGATAATTTCAGATAATGGAAAAGGAATTCCTGAAAATGTAGAGTTGGGGAGTGTTGATTCACTCGGACTGCAGCTGGTAAGTATTCTTGTTAACCAGGTGGATGGAAAAATTGAGCTTAAAAAGGCACAGGGAACGGAATTCAGAATTATATTTAGTATAACGGAAAGATCATAGGCCTGGACAAAAAGGTACCGATGTCATCAAAAAGCCTGGAAGAGTAAACCCGGAATTCATGCCCAAAGCCCGATAAAAAAGGTACCAGTTTTATCAAAAAAGAATTATTCTAAATGATTGAATATTGATCAAAATCAAATGAAATCAGCATATTATTTAATTTTTACAGGCTAAAACATATTAAAGCCAGGATTTTACAGATTACATTAATTGATGAAATCAATTGATACAGTAATTTATCACAAACACACATTGTGTAGACAAAATGTATTTAGAAAGAACACTGATTTAAACTTTACTTAGTGACTAAAAGGTAATGCTTCAATATTTCATTTTGTTGCTTAAGCTTGATGTTTTTGATATATTCTAAGTTTTACGTCATTGCCTGTACTTTTCCTGTTCCAGAGCTTAAGAGATAAATATACAAATCTTCCCCGCATCTTTTACTGTGATGCAGCGGGTAATTATTCATGTAGACATGGACTATTTTTATGCAGCCATAGAGGAACGGGAAAAACCCGAACTCCTCGGGAAAGCCGTTGTGGTCTGCATGCTTTCCGGGCGAAGCGAACTCAGCGGATCGGTAAGCACATGCAATTACATTGCTCGAGAGTTTGGAATAAGGTCGGGAATGCCCTGTTCAAGGGCAAAGAAACTTAACCCTGAAGCCGTTTTCCTGCCGGTCAGGAAGGAGTTTTACACTTCGGTTTCGGACAGGATCATGGAAATCCTTCGCAGCTATGCAGATCCCGGAGAAAATGGAGATTCCTTTGAACAGATAAGTGTTGATGAAGCTTTCCTTGAAATTACCTACAGGGCAGGAGGAGACTTTAACCTGGCTTTTGAGCTGGGGATGCAGATAAAGAAGGAAATAAAAGAAAAAGAAAACCTGACCTGCTCTATAGGAATAGGTCCTAACAAACTGATTGCCAAGATGGCTTCTTCCGCAAAAAAACCTGATGGGATTACGGTAGTGAGCCCGGAAAACCAGGAAGCCTTTCTCTGGCCCCTGAAGGTATCCAAACTCTGGGGGATAGGGGATGTAACTGCAAAAAAATTGCAGGAAATGGACATAGTTACGGTAAAGGACTTAGCGGAACATGATGTTATCGAACTTATTTCCACTTTTGGGAAATCCCGGGGCACGTGGCTTAAGCAGGCTGCCTCAGGAATAGATGACTCTCCCCTTAAGGAAAGAGAAGGCTCGGAACAGATAGGGAGGATTGCAACTCTGCCTGAGGATACGCTGGACCAGGAGCTTATCCTTTCGCTGCTGGAGAAGCTTGCAGGAGACGTTATTGAAAAACTGGACTCAAGGGAGCTCTCCTTCAGGGTTGTAACCGTTACGGTCATAAACTCAAATTTCAGGACGTATACGAAGAGCCGTACCCTCAATCATCCGGTTTCTTCAAAGGAAACCTTGCTTGAAGCTGCCCGTGAAATCCTTAGCGAGTTCCTTTCGGAAAGCAAAACCGAATTCCGGCGTGTGGGAGTAAGGGTAGGGGGGCTTCAGAAAAAAAAAGGTCAGACAAGCCTTTTTGATTATTAATTCCGAATGCTGCTTTGTACATATTTTTGGGGATACCCCTGTATCACTGCCTGTATATATCTGGATTCTATGTTTTCTCTATCAACCGTACAGTTCCAGAGAGTTACGTTTACTCCGTTGGGCCCATAGAGGCGTCTAGTAATCTACATTATTTATATTATTATTTAGTATATAAACAGCCTTTGCCTCAGTCAAAAAGATTTAACCCGTTTAGTTCTCATTATTGTTAACCCGGAAGAGAATTATTTCATAAAATTTATCATAGAAGAAATGTAATAATAATATAGGAATTATTCCGAAATTACTTCCAGAACCTGAATTTCTATCCCATTTTTTAAGCCAGCTATTTTTAATGTAGATCAGCTCTGCATGCGCATTTCTTCAAAATGGCACTTGATTTGGAATGCGCTAAAATGGCGAAAATTTTAAAGTTGGGAAGAGAGGAAGGAGGCTGCATAAGGACGGTCAGGAGAGGGAAATATGATTAAAAAACCGTTTACAATCCAGTTTCCGGAAAATCCGGTCAGCGGATTCAGCTGGGACATCGCAACCAGTAACGGCTTACAGATAATGAGGGACAGGTTCGTCCCCGAAGATGAGGAACAGACAGGTAGTGGGGGATACCGTATATGGGATATTCGGGTAACTTCTCAGGGTAGTCAAAAGATAACAGGTACATACCGGAGGGGCAATCAGATAGCAAGTTGCTTTGAGATCAATATTGATGCCGAATAATACTATATACAGGCCACGGAGCCTGAGGTCCAGGCAAGGTAACCTTCTCTGGTTTTAATCCCATCCGCCCTACCTTGCCGAGGGGCTACCTTACATTTCATCTGCTTTTTTCCCGAATTGCGCCTCGCCCGAGTTTCGCCGCCCGAATTGCACCTCAGGATCGCAGGGAATCGGAGATTTCATGGGAGTTGCGATGTAATCGCAACAGTACGCGGTCCGTTTCAGCAGAGTTGCGGCTCTGCAGCCCGAGTTGCGATTCAGGAGCCCACTATCTGTTTCGCTCCGCTCAACCAGACTATTATGAGAAAAAGTGAGCTACGCTCAAGAGGGTTAATTTATAGGTTCCAGCAGTGGGCTTCGCTCGTTCAAGCAGACTAATTCATAGATTTTTGCTAGTTTTGTTCAAGTTATCACAAAAGAATGATAGCTTTCTCTTGTCCTCCAGTAGTGTATTCCAGAATCATATCTCTGAACTGAGGTCAGGGAAGAAATTTCGAAATCCTGATTCTTTCAAAAACAGGGCAAGTTGGCAGGGTATCATTTATTCTCTGGCGAATGAGCCGCTACAGCTCGTGCAATGTAGAAAAGAAAAACTAAAACCAAAATGTACGGGCACAGGAAAGAAAAAAGAAGATGCAGGTCCGGATTTCCGGAATAGTGTCAAGCAATTAAGTGTGGACAACCTGACCATTTGAGGATTATTCACATGAATTTTACAAGCGGGCAGACTTCGATGCAGGCTCCGCAGTGGGTACAGCTCTCCCTGATCCAGGCTCTTTTTTCTTTCATTTGAATTGCGTTATGCTCGCAGTGTCCTACGCAGACCCCGCATCCCTGGCAGAGAATAGCCCTTCTTACTGAGAACTCGACCTTTCGCATGAGTTTTTTAAGGGTTTTTTCGTCAGCACTTCTTCCGTTTACGTTTCCGGAAGCAAAGACCTGAGCTCTCGATTCCCCGTGAGCAACAGAAGCGGCCCCTTCGATGAAGGAGACTTTTCCGACAGGATTGAGCATCCCGCTTTCTTCCAGTGTTTCAAGATTTATTGCCTGCCCGAAGCTTCCGTCCGCAGAGATTCCACCTGCTTTACAGGGCCGGTAGCCTGTAGCAACTTCAAAATGGAGCTCTCCGGGAGTTTCCTGGGAAGGGAGCAAGGAAATTCCCTTTTTATCCGCAAGTGCCTGCAGAACTGTAGGATAGCGTTTGAAGCGCCATAGGCCGTACCTTACCCATTCGGGAGAAAGCCCCATCTTCTCTGCATAAACCAGGAGATGGGAGTTAAGTTTTTTTGCAAGCTCGGGGTGGCTCTCTTCAAGCTGGAAAAAGTCGGAAAGGGATGAAGAGGGACAGAGCCAGCAGCCCATCCTGTCATACCCTTTTTCATAAGCCGGATTGTAGGGAGCTTTTGTCCTGAAGAGGTAAAGCCAGACATGAAGAGCTGTCCATTCCTGAATAGGAGAAGCCCCAACCTGATTTCCTACCCAGGGGTTTTTCCAGACCCTTTTACTGATGGAACGTGCGTGGGACTCGTACTGGCGCTGCCCTATAAAACTCAGACAGCCCCCTTCATAGTTTTCGTCAATCAACTGGGTAATAGGCCCGAGTTTGCAGATCTTACAGCACCAGCGCGTATCCATTGTAGGAGGACCGAAAATTCCTATAGACTCCCAGAAGGAATCCCCCGCACTTGCCGTCCTGAGAGGCTTTCCGTAATATTCCGCAACCTTTCGGACGTTTTCAAGGGTTTCCGGAAACTCAAGCCCGGTATCTGCAAACATCAATTCATAATTGTCCAGAGTTTCATCCACAAGCTGAAGCACTGCAAGGCTGTCCTTGCCTCCGGAATAGGAGACACTGACTTTAAGGTCCATACTTCCAGAAACATTTCTTATAAAGTCATGGGCATCCTCTATCATGGGGTTCAGGATTTTTTCATTGGCTTTTACGGCGTCGTTCCAGCTTTTTCCGGGAGCGAGGATTTTTGCAGCCTTCGGCTCCGCACTCCAGCGAGGCTTTACCGCGTTTCCGCGTTTTTCCTCAATCATCTCTTTTCCTGCCATCCGTGCGCGTCCGCAGCAGACCACTTCTCCGGCAGGGTTCAGGACAACGACTTCATCCTCTTTTTTGATTTCAGGGTCTGCATCAAGAACCCCGGGAGCGAGGATACTTGCTCCTTTTTTCAGGATAAAAGGCAGAATTTCCTCCTCAATAACCACCCATTTTTTCAGGTCTTTTCTGTCCCTGCCCTGGAAAAGCCGCCTTGCCGCTTCCAGGCGGGGGAGAAGGACCCATTCACAGCTCTCTATTTCAAACCTGATGGATGCAAGGACTTCTCCGTCCACTATGATTTCATCCATCCGGTCTTCATAAGGGGCTTTGTTGAGCACCACAAGGTGCCTTCGGGGATAAGAGGAGCATTGAATTGTTTTTCAGAAACGGAATTTATGCGTCTTATATCATAATCAAAAGCCGGGCGGATATCTCCGGGAGGAGTGACTTCAACTCGTTTTGTTCTTTTTCCGCACCCACATTTTTTCCCGAGCACAGGCACATTGCAGGTTTCGCACCAGTGCAGGAGCATTTTGCCAAGGTATGCTGGTCTGGACATGTCAAGCAGATTGAGAGAGGTTCACCTTTAAAAGGCTTTGGCTTTTTTGCAGATTTTCTCGACCTCCTCCGAATGATTTTCTGAGTACGTGTGCCTTATAGATGTTTATCTTTCAGAGATCTCAAAAATAATAGTAACATAATTATATAAAAATGCAAAAAATATAAGGTATTGGGGGAAAGTCATGGTAGTAATAAAAGAAATCGATTCGGTAACATTCGGGAAAATCCTTACAATCCTTTACGGAACAATGGGTTTCATTTTCGGAATCTTTACAACAATCGCTGCTTTTATGGGATTTTCGGTGCCAAGAAAATTCGGAATTTTTTCCTTGATTTTCGGGAAATGGGCTGTACTCAGTCTGCCTATATTTTATGGAGTATCTGGATACTTCATAGGGCGTATTGCAGCTAGCCTGTACAATTCATTGGTTGGCTCAAAAAAAGGCTTCAGGGTAGAACTTTTGCACTGAGTGTTAGCAGTGTCCCGAATTTGCTGCTATCAGAGAATTAATTGAAGAATATGACTATACGGGGCCCGGATCAGAAGATGTGGAGAAGAAAACATAAAAAAGAGATACCGGATTACAGAGCAAGAAGGTGGGTTGCGGAAAGGATACATTCATGGCTGAATAGATTCAGAAGGCTACTGATTAGATGGGAAGAGAAAATCAAGGATTACTTTTCTATGCTTCATTTCGCATGCTCATGGATAACTTTCAGAGCAGCAGGACTTTTCGGATAGGCTCTAATATATTCGGAATAAAAAAGACTGCAAAGCAAATGATAAGCAATACGTTGTATGATTTTTTCATCATAATAAATTCACATCCATAACCTCGCGGACACGACCCAAAATTGTCAGGGTCGAATGTGCATACGATCACCTGCATGCCGATTACCTGCATTGCTCTTGTATCCGAATAGTCTTCAAACATCTTCTCAAAAATGTGAATAAATTATTGATCATAGATATAGCCAATATGTACAGAAAAAACACTTTCATTATTTTCAAGCTCATTTTTTATTCTGATCGCATCTTCTTCCGGAATCCAATATCTGGTCCCGTCCGGCTTTTCAAAGCGAATATAGCACCAGACAGACTTTTTCAACCGAATATCATATTTCTCCAGTATCGCAAGAAAAGTTTCATCATTAATAGCCTGCTCAGATACCATAATTACGTAATAATCTCCTTTCCGGACAACATGTGAAGGAGAAGACACCATCCAGTCTTGATTCTCTTCCTTCATTTCTTCACTCAGTTCGCGCCTTACATCCCTTTCATCTTTGTCTAACATGATGTAGCAGTCGTCCGCCATATTCCTATTATTGTATTCGATACTATAGTTCACAGTCATGTTGTAGTTTTCAAGAATAGTTTCAACTTCATAATCGGAAGTTCCGTTTTCAAACTGGACATATATGCCGCATACCTTAAGCTCATTGTTGACCGTTGGTTCCTTATCAACTGGCGTCTTAATAAATAACCCCCAAAGAACTACAAGAATAAGAAATATAACAAAAATAGCGAGTTCTGTACTGATTTTGCCCATACCAACACCGCAAAAAGATGAAAGGTTTTAATCCCTCACAGTATGCTTAAAGCTTCAATCGTCAGTTTCTATGCTTTTCATTTACCTGGGTTGATAGGAATGAATCGTCAGCCGCCAGCAATGCCAGCAATAGATATTCAATCCAAGCCCTGTGTCACTTTTTCCCTTGTGTTACTTTTTCCCGAGTTTCCATCCACCATACAGACAGGCTAAGCTTCCCAACAATCCAAAGCCCGGAGCAGAGTTACTCTTTCTCGACTCGTTTTCACCTGAACCACTGCCATTATCAGATTCAGAGTTATTATTGTTAGTGTTGTTTGAATTGTTGGGTACAGTAATGTTTTTTTCGTCAGACGGCGAGAAGTTAGTTTCTTCAACTCCTATATCTTCAGTTGCATTAAAAATAGCCACTGTACTTTTGTCAGTTTCATTGGAACTTACAATCTTAATTTGATCAGTAATTTCAGAACATTTAAGAGGTCCAATGACAACTCCAAAAGGACAGTTCATAGTATATTTTCCTGTATTTACAGTTGCTGTAACTTTGTTTGTGGTTGTGTCAATTACGGAGACATTATCTGTGTAGTCACTGGAGTGAATATCAGAGACCACTACATAGGCCTTTTTTCCATCTGGAGTGACTGCAACTCCTCTGGGAGCAGTTCCTATGGACACTGTAGCTGTAACACTGTTTGTTGCTGTATTAATTACAGAAACAGTGTTACCCGGTTCATCAAGGGAACCGGAGTTCGTCACATATATTTTAGTTCCATCAGGACTGACCGCAATATCACTGGGCCCGTCTCCTACAGGCACAGTTCCTGTAACGTTGTTTGTATTGGTGTCAATTACAGAAACATTGTTGCTGCCCGAATTAATCACATACACCTTATTTCCATCAGGACTGATTGCAACATCAGTAGGATAGTCTCCTACAGGTACAGTGGCTGTAACTTTGTTTGTAGCCGCATCAAGCACAGAAGTAGTGTTATTGCGGCTGTTAGTAGCATAGATTTTTTCCCCATCCGGTGTAAATGCAACGTTATAAGTACTCAACCCCATATTAACCGGATCCATTACAGTGTTTGTGGATGTGCCAATTACTGTGTTAATTACAGAGACATTGTTGCTATTATCCTCTACTCTACTGTAACGATTCGTTACATAAACCCTTGATCCCGTCGGATTGACTGCAACTCCTCGAGGATAACCCCCCACATCCACTACGGCATCAACTGTATTTGTAGCTGTATCAATTACAGAGACGGTGGTGCTTAATCCTGATATGTCTGTCACATATACCTTTGTTCCTGCAGGGTTGATTGCGACTTCTCCGGCCCAGCCTTCTACAGGTATCACAGCTGTTAGACTGTCAGTTGCGGTGTCAATTACAAAGACAGTACCGGTGTCGATTCCTATACTCGTCACATATGCAAATGGAGCTGCGCCTGCTAAGCCCACCAGTGTTAGAATCACAAACGCCGTTGTTCCAAAAGCTCTTATGAGAGTATGTCCTCTACGTGCTTTATTAGACATTACCATAGATGGAAGTGGAATCGAAAAAGTTGCAATTGGTATTGTTGAGATAGTTTTACTTTTCATCTTTTGTTTTCCAAGCAGTGTTTGTCCTTCATGCCAGTATTGTTATCAAAAAATCCGGAGTTATGATATTTTCTAAAATCTTCTATAATTTAATTCGATTTCCGGATAAAATCGAATCTGATAAGGTTTTAGGGTTATGAATGTATGAAAAAATTGAAACGAATCTTGAGGCAAAATAATATCAGGATAAAGTTTTCTTACTTTTTATTTCTCCTTTATCCAGAATGCAACTGTCAGGCTTATCATCCCGTAAACGATTTCAAATCCGGGAGTTCTTTTGCTTTCTTTTGCAGGAATGCCTGTATCTGTTGTTAAGGTTGCCCCAGAACTACCGTTTCCTTCGCCGACTATTCCGTTTTCACCTGGACTTGTTGCATTCAGCACAAAGATCGCGGCCTCTTTTGAGGCTGTTCTGCCTTCATTGTTTACTGTCAGGTTAACAGTATAGGTTCCTGCTGAGGAGTAAGTATGGACCGGATTTTGATCGGTTGAATTAAATCCATCTCCAAAGTCCCAGTTCCATAAAGTTGCGTTCTGAGAGCGATCATTAAACTGGACCGAGAGAGGAGCGTAACCGGAGGTGATATTACTACTAAAGTCTGCAACAAAAAATGCTGAATGTTCAGGATTTGCTTTCAGAATAACAAGACCGTTAACACCATCAATTGCATAGATATAATTCCCTGAAACTTCAATATCACTGGCATAAACGGCATAAATCCCTTTTAAAATCGGAGATGAAGGATTGCTGATATCAACGATTATAAGACCATTATCAACGGCTACATAGGCGTAATTGCCTGAAATTGAAACACGGTCAGCATATCCTGCAGTATCATACCTTCCTATCATAACCGGAGAAGAAGGATTACTAATGTCGATAACCACAAGCCCATTTTTGCTATCGGCTACATAGGCATAGTTTCCTGAAACTGCAACATCGCAAGCATGCCCTGCAGTATCATAACTTCCAGTTAAAATAGGAGAAGAAGGATTGCTGATATCAACAATCAAAAGACCGTCTCCTTCATCGGCTACATAGGCATAATTACCCGAAACCTCAACATTCCAGATACATGCAATATACGCATAATTTTCTATGACGGTTGGAGAAGTATCATAAATCCCCTTAAGAGTTGGAGAAGAAGGATTGCCGATGTCAACAATGAAAATACCGTTAGCATTGTCGGTTACATAGGCATAATTGCCGGAAACCGTAATATGTTGAGCCCATCCCCCAGTATTGAAAGTTTCTTTCAGAATTGGAGACGACGGATTGCTTATGTCAACAATCACAAGATCATTCCTATCGGCTATATAAGCATAATCGCCTGAAACCACAACGTCTTGAGCAGATCCGGGAGTATTGCAACTTCCTTTGAGAATGGGAGAAGAAGGATTGCTGATATCAACAATCAAAAGACCGTTATCCCAATCGGCCACATAGGCATAATTGCCCGAAATAGAAATACTTTTACTCATTCCAATAGTATTGTAAATTTCTTTGAGACCTGGATAAGAAGGATTGCTGATATCAACAATCACAAAATCATTTTTATCCGCTATACAGACATAATTACCTGAAGCTGAAATATCTCTGGCATATCCTGGAGTATCACAGCTTCCTTTGAGAGTTGGAGAAGAAGGATTGCTAATATCAATTATCGCAAGACCTTTATCATTATCAGCCACGTAGGCGTATTTGCCCAAAACTGAAACATCACAAGCAATTCCGGCAGTATTGTAGCTTCCTTTGAGAGTAGGAGAAGAAGGATTGCTGACATCAACAATCAAAAGACCGGCATTGCCATCGGCCACATAGGCGTAATTCCCGGAAATTGAGACACCGTAAATACCTCCTTCAGTATCGTAGCTCCCTTTAAAAACAGGTGAAGAAGGATTGCTGATATCAACAATCATAAGACCATTATCCCAATCGGCTACGAAGGTGTAATTCCCGGAAACTGCAATATCGCCAGTAGAACCGGCATAACGCCCTTTGAGAATCGGATCGGAAGGATTACTGATATCAACAATCAAAAAGCCATCGTCATCAGTTACATAAGCGTAATTACCGGAAACTGCAACACAATAAGTATATCCGGAAATATTGTAGCTTCCTTTCAGGGTAGGAGAAGCAGGATTGCTGATATCAACAATCATAAGACCATTATCCTCATCGGCTACATAGGCATAATCTCGGGAAACTTTTACGTCCCTTACTAAACCTTCTATCATGATCTTACTCACTAAAACAGGTGAAGAGGGATTAGTTATATCCAATATCAAAAGGTCCTGCCCCTGTCCAACATAGGCATAATTGCCAGCGACATCAACAGCATCCGTCGTCCCACCGAAATGTCCCACCGGTTTCATTTTGACTTCAGGATCAGCGGCAACTCCAGAAACCGACCCTGTGATCGTTACCAAAAAAACAACAAAGATAAGTGGGCAAATTATTTGTCTGTTTATTTCCATTATTTTACGTCCTATCCTTCAGGGCCTTACTCTCGTGTTTTCAAAGATGCCAGATTCTTAACCACAGATATTTTTATGCTTTCACTCAAAGGAATCTAAGTTTTAAACTAATCTCAATAAGTGAGGAACGGGTTTGAATTAAACGGAAAGTAGTTAACTGACGACCCTATTGTTTTATTGAAACAAATCCCGGTTCTGCTTACTGTGCTAATATTTCTATATCATGAAAATTGAAAAAATGAAAAGTTCAGGTTGCCTGGAATGTATCTTCAAACTCTAAAAATTCCTTTTACATAACTCCTTATAAGTTTTCTGACCATAGTCTCTAACAATCAGAAAGAACGTCGGACTTATTATTACAGTTCTCTGAAATGTCACTTGATATGAAGAATTGTTTAAGATCCTAGTCAGAGAACTTATATACTCGTACCGGAGCAAGTGCATTATAGGATTAAAAATTGTAAATGTGCTGTGTAAAGGAAGAGACAAACCGTTCAATAGCATTCAAAAAAATCTCAATAATTCGGCGCGGGAAAACATTCTCGGTTTTTACATTTTCATAAGTACCCTGAAGTTGATTCTGTAGAAGTTCTTAATTCTGGATTATGTAGAGCCTATATATAGTCTCATTACACACTCAACTAAAAGGCAGCAACTTAGTAAAATATTTTTTAATTAAGATTCTCTGCTGTCATGATTTACTATGTGTATAATCAGAATTATAACCAAATAAGGAATTAGAGATTCCATAAATGCTGCAATAATTATTGCTATAAGAATTGACATATCAGGTTGACCAATCACATTCAGAAGATTCAAAATAAAAAAAAAGGCAAAACAAGCGAGAAACAATATTTCATAACTTGATCTTTTCATAATAAATTCACACCCATACAAAGAAATTAATTCATTTCAATAATTGAGCTGATCCCAAACAAGGTTTCTTCTTAAAATCAAAAGTATCAGAACCAATTTACATAATCAGAAGCTTGATTGAGAGTTGATAAGGGTTGATTGAGCGTTGATAAGAGTTTATTAAGCGTTGATAAGTTGATTGAGAGTTCAGAATTCAAGATTCAGGGGACCAATTTTGAGTTTTTGGTTAAGATCGGTTATAGAGTAATGAGTCCCATAATTTCCATTTCGATCACACGATAAATAAACCTTGATGTAATAGTTTTGAACAGTTATGCTGTTGCCCCTGTATTCAAAACCGTAATGGAAATTTCCCTGACCGTAAACTTCTGCAGTATTGTTAGAAGTTAGATACTCACCATCTTCCCAGTTAGAAATCTGCCAGAGATTGAGAGGCATATTGTGCACGTACCATGAGTCTAGATGATAAGGCTGTACGGATTGGTGATCATACCCAAAATACCCTTCTGTGGTAACTGTAAACAATTTCCAACCAAGGAAATTATACTCACTTACGGAGTGAGTTAGAGTAGAAGTATAATCCGGATTCACCAGCGATTGGGAATCCATTTCACTTTTTTTACTATTTAGCTGGATTGTATTTTTTTGGTTATTTAACTGGACGGTATTATTGTTTGTTTCTTCTACTATCAGATTATCAATAACAAAATAACCTTGATTTGTGAAAGTTATATTTGATCCGTCTTTCAGTTGATATGTCCTGGAATTGTTTTCATCTGAAGCAGTATCGAGCTTTGGCATTGAAACTTTATGTCTGTTTGCTTTACAATAATCCGCAATCACATCGTCTGTGGATAGGTTTTCTGTATTTGAGTTCAGTGCATCAATTAACCCCTGCTCCCATTCTGAAGGCTTATCACCTGTTTTTAAATTTTCCTCTGCACTTACCGCCGGCATAAGCACCGCGTATGCAAGTAACATTGCCAGAAGCAATGTTCCCATGTCAGAATTATTCTGAAAGTCCATTTGAACTCTACAAGTCCCTCTTTGTCAACTCCTAATAAGTTTTCTGACCATAGTCTCTAACAATTGAGAGAATACTGGATATACAATCCACCTTTTCAGAAATATTATTTAATAGGACAAATTGTTTGAGATACTGGAGGGAAAATATATATACTCACACCTAACGCAAGGGTTCCCCTAAAATTAAAAACCGAAGGATACTATTAAAAGGAAACAAAAGGAAACGCAAAAATTTAGGATCTAAATCCGGGTTTTGGGAACAACTAATTGTATGATCCGACCTTCGCAGACATGGGTAAAGCCATGTTTCCTTTTGAAGCAAAAACACGGCTTTCCTACCTGAAAGTTAAAGATTCATTCCTGTGGCATTAAGAAAAGCATCTTCCAATGAGAGAGAATTTTCTATAAGTTTGAAAACACGGCCTCCGCTTTCAACAATTAACCTGTTGATTTCCGGTTTGACATCTATCCTGGAATTTACGAAAATGTCCAGAGTATTTTCGGCTTTCAATTCGGTTTTTACAACAAACTCCAGACTCTTGATCAAAGAAATCATCTCAGAAGAGAGATTGTATACTCCAATCGTAATAACTCCATTTGACTCAAGGTGGCGAATTTTCTCAATTGCACTTTCGGCAATAAGCTTGCCTTTGTCCAGAATCCCGACATAGGTACAGATCTCCTGTACTTCCAGAAGGTTATGGGATGAAAGAAATATCGTAATCCCTCTGTTATTGCACTCGCGAAGAATTTGCCGAATTTGCCGGATACCAACAGGATCAAGACCGTTTGTTGGTTCGTCAAGAACCAGTACTTCCGGCTTATTCAAAAGAGCCTGGGCAATTCCCAGCCGTGTTTTCATACCATGGGAAAAATAAGCCACTTTTTTGAACATTTCATTGCCAAGCCCAACCTGATCCAGTAAATTCCGAGATTGTTCCAAGCTCTCTTTTTTACTCAGGCCTTTTAACCTGCCGTAATAGATCATGTGGCTTAAGGCTGTCCTCTCATCGTAAAAACCGGAATCCTGAGGAACCAGACCCAGGAGCTGTTTAATCTTTCCCGATTCGGAAGACATGTCCATGCCGTCAACAAAAATTTGCCCCTGTGTAGGCGTTGAAAGCCCTGACAATAATTTTATTGTGGTTGTTTTTCCGGCACCGTTCCGGCCCAAAAAACCGTAGATACTTCCTTTTTCTACATTCAGGGAGAGATCTTCCAGAACAAAACGGGAACCGTACTTTTTGTACAGTTTTTTGGTAGAGATAGCCACAGTAATTAGAAATCCCTCCTTTTAATGGCTACCAAACTCATGGATAAAAAGGCCAGTATGTACAGGAACATTGACAGCAGGCTTTCAAAAACTTTAAGATATCCACCTTCAACCGGGAAGCCTCTCATAAACTCCATATTTTTAGCCCCATAAAAAAAGGGGGTGATATATTTTAGATAACTTTCATTTCCCTGTAATATGAAAAATATCAAAATCCCAAGAAAGACTGCAGACATTGTGAATGAAATTTTGTTGTTTGCAGACAGCGTTGAGATAAATATAAAAATACTTATGAAACATCCCAAATAAAGGCTTGAAGAAACCCAGAATAGGATGATACTTTCGAACTGAAAGGCGTTTCCTGAGGAATACTGATATATCAAGCTTATAAGTGCAATTCCGGAGGAAACGGACGTAAATACCAGTAATAAAAAGAAAAACTTTCCTAAGACAAAAGATGACCTGTGGACCTTGGAGAGGATGTATCTTACCGACCCGGTTTCAGTTTCACTGCTTATGATATCAAAAGACGCTATCATAGTCATGAAAGGTCCGATAAACAACACCACCTGATAAGAAATCAAAGTATACGGGATGTCGCCGGAATTTGAAAAGAAAAGGAAAAGGTAACTGGTACTATAGTGCATTACCAGAAAACAAAGAAAGATAAAAACTCCGCCAAAAAGCCAAACATATCTACTTTTTGAACCCCTTAATGTTTCATCTTCTCCAATAATCCGTATTTCAGAAAAATTCATAATCTTTCGTCCTGTTGATTACTGCTGAGGTTGGAGGCAACAAATGCCCCAAAGAACCCTATTACTGAATAGAAAAAAGCCATAATGAGCGCAAAACCGATGAGAGCAGACAGAGCTACACCCCCATATTGTAACGCGAGCTTTCCATCGGAGGTAAACAAAAATACTAAAATCCAGCCAATCAGGTTATATGTAAATATTGAAAAAAAAGCATATTTTTCCGACCCTTTGCCTATGGTTTTACCAATTAATATGCCTACAACAACAGCACCTATAATCCCTCCGTATGTTGGATCAAACCCTAAAAATTCAAAAAACCCGAATAACACAAGTCCGACCACTATTCCTATAAACAATAAATTTCCGGTTTTCATGATATCACATTCAAAAAATGGTGAGAACCACAGAAATAAACAAAAGAAGAAAGGAAATAATTCCTCTTTTTTTACTCCATAAATTCCTGGTTGTTAACTCCTTATAAGTTTTCTGACCAAAGAGTCTAACAATCCAAAGTATGTAGGATTTATGATTAATTATTTAAAAAGCCCTGTATAATAGGACTAATTGTTTGAGATTTTGGAATTGTTTGAGATTTTGGTCAGAAAGCGTATACACCCATGCCCAACGTAAGTTAGCCATCAGGATGAAAAATTTATAATATTCATATTAAAAAAGATACTAACCGTTCAACCAAATTTGAAAAAATCCTTACAATTCATTACAGAGCAACATATTTCTTTTGTATCGTTTTTTACCTATTTATTAATGCGCTTTAGTGTTACCTTCTATCACCCTAACATGGTACATTCTTCTGGTTTTTGCTCTTTTTCATTGTGTTGTAATTTTTTGTCAATATTCTGTTCAAAAAAACTTAGACATAAGAGAAGAATTCGAAACACAATGCTCTGAAAATGTACATTGCGTGCAGAATTTTTCTTCAGTTTTTTCAGGCATGAGTCCGGCTTTTATTTTTTCCACCCGCCTGCAGATTTTCAACACCTCTCTCCTGTCCGAACTTCGGATGACCACTTTTCGGAGAAGCCCGAAACTTACATACTCAACAAAAGCGAAAGGGACCTCTTTTCCGGATTCGGCTTCAAGGAGGAGGGCAAGAGATGCAGCATGCATTCTATCGGACGCCCAAACCCCCTGGACAGGGCAGTTTCCCGGTTTCAGGATTGAAGGAACATTCGTGTCCTCAAAACAGACTATTTTGGAGGGGACACCTTTCAGGTTAAGTTTTTCCGAGGAAAGAAAAGGCTCGGTTTTTACAGGGGTAAGTGCCGCAAGCATGGTGTCTTTTCCATATTCTTCAAGCCCTCTTAGAAGGTTCGCCACAATTTCCGGAATTTTTGCTCTTGCCCGCGCGCTCCCTTCTTCCAGTGCGCCCCCTTCTATGCGGGTAAAATCCCCCGGAAACATTAACGGGAGATCTTCATATGCCTGATTGAGGGCAACTTCAAGTTCTTTACACAGGGTATCGGCGTTTAACGAACACTTGCTCACAATTTCAGGATAATTTAGAGAGAGCTCTTTCAGGAGCATTCTCTCGAGCCGTGAAGCGTTTATTTCCGGAAATAGTTCAAATCCGCGGCTGACAAAGTACACCCGCCGCGGGCAGCTGATATATAGGAGAAGGTCGGAGACACTTATCTCCGGGCTCCGTGGAGTTGCAGGCATCACGTTCCAATTTATCTTTCGGATCTTATAAATTTTTTGTAGAAGACATCCATTTTTAAACCGCTCCAGTACTGCGACAATTGCCGAACTCGCATTCGTTAGATATATATGGTAATGTTTCGTCTTAGTTTAAGGAAGTCATGACATCAAACGATTCCTCAGAAAATCTGCGCAACCGTCTCGCGGAAAAAATGGCTGGTGATATCACACTCTCGGAAAAGCCCGGAGAGTCCCTGAAAAAGTGGAGGTTAAACTTCGAGATATCCCAGACCGATATTGCAAATTACCTTAAGGTATCCCCCTCTGTGATCAGCGACTATGAAAGTGGAAGGCGAAAGTCTCCAGGGACACTGATAGTCCGGAAGATCGTTGAATCGCTGCTTGAAATTGATATGGAGCGGGGTGGGAAGAAGATCCACGCTTACGAATCCATACTTAACGCTGAAAACAGTTCTAAATCCATCTACTCAACCTATGAATATACTATCCCGATACAGCTTGCAAAACTGGTTAACCTTATCGAAGGCGATATTGTCTACAAAGGAGCTGAAAAGCCTCTGTATGGTTTTTCTGTCATCGACAGTCAGAGGGCGATCCTGGAACTTTCCTCCCATGAATTCCAGAAGCTCTACGGCTGGAGTACGGACAGAGCCATGATCTTTACGAAGGTCAGTACCGGAAAATCCCCCATGGTAGCTATCCGGGTCACCAACCTGAAACCCGGAGCTGTTGTGCTCCACGGACTCCGTAATGACGAGGTTGAACCTGTTGTAGTCAAGATGGCGGAGGTAGACCGAATCCCCCTGGTCGCAACCACAATGGACCTCGACCAGATTGTGCAGTTACTGAAAAAATACAGTCAATATTATGCGAGGGAATGAACCCTGAAACTGATGCCTTAAACACTCAAAAACAGGTGAACACATGACTATCGGAATTGTATCTTACGGTGCTTATGTCCCGAGATACCGGATAAAAATTGAAGAAATCGCCCGGCTCTGGGGTGATGACGCCGAGGCTCTCAAAAATGGCCTCATGGTGTACGAAAAGTCCGTGCCTGATGTCGACGAAGACGCAGCAACGATTGCAGTGGAAGCGGCAAGATATGCAATGGCAAGAAGCGGCGTAGATCCCTCCAGAATCGGGGCGGTGTACACGGGTTCAGAAAGTCATCCCTACGCTGTAAAACCTACAAGCACCATCGTCGCCCAGGCTATCGGCGCAACCCCCGAAATGACTGCAGCAGACTTTGAGTTTGCCTGTAAAGCAGGAACAGCCGCAGTTCAGGCCTGTATGGGCCTCGTGGGCTCGGGAATGATCGACCTTGGCCTGGCCATCGGAGCAGACGTTTCCCAGGGAGCCCCAAGCGATGCCCTTGAATACACTGCAGCTGCAGGCGGAGTTGCCTGCCTGATCGGAAGAAAAGAATCCGAACTTGCCGCAATCATTGAAGATACATACTCTTTTACAACGGATACCCCTGACTTCTGGAGAAGGGAAGGAATGCCCTATCCCGAACATGGAGGCAGGTTTACGGGAGAGCCCGGATACTTCAAGCACGTGACAAACGGCGCAAAAGGGCTGCTTGAAAAACTCGGGACAAAACCTGAAGATTATGATTATGCAGTCTTCCACCAGCCAAACGGGAAATTCCCTAGCAAAGCTGCAAAGATACTCGGGTTTACAAAAGCCCAGATTACTCCCGGACTTGTTGTCCCGAAAATAGGGAACACCTATTCTGGTTCCTGCCTGATGGGAATTGCTGCAACCCTTGACCAGGCAAAGCCCGGAGACCGTATTTTTGCAACCGCCTTCGGGTCAGGAGCAGGGTCCGACGCGTTCAGCATAACAGTTACCGACAGGATTGAGGAAATCCGAAATAGGGCTCCGAAGGTTTCCGAACTTATCAAGGATCCCGTATACATCGACTACGCAAGGTATGCCAGGCATAAAGGCAAGATCCGTCTGGCCTGAAAACGGGGTGAATAAGAATGAGAGACGTAGCAATTATCGGAGTAAAAAATACTAAATTTGGGGAACTCTGGGATCGCTCCTTGAGAGACATAATTGTAGAAGCCGCTATCGGAGTACTTGATGATGCAGATGTTAGCGGAAAAGAAATCGATGCTCTGTATCTAGGGAACATGAGTGGCGGCCGTTTTGTTGACCAGGAACATATAGGGGCCCTCATCGCGGATTATTCCGGGCTTTCCAAGAACCTGCATATTCCGGCTACCCGGGTCGAGGCTGCCTGTGCATCAGGCGGGCTTGCGCTGCGCCAGGCCATCATGGCAGTAGCATCCGGCTACAGCAATATCGTAGTTGCAGCAGGGGCGGAAAAAATGACCGATGTAGGGACCGAAGAGGCATCCTCCGCTCTTGCAGCAGCAGCCGACCGTGAATGGGAAGGTATGGCAGGAGCAACTTTTCCCGGCCTGTATGCAATGATTGCAAAACTGCACATGCATAGATACGGAACCACCAGTGAACAGCTTGCAGAGGTTGCCGTAAAAAATCATAAAAACGGCTCTTTAAATCCCATTGCTCAGTACAAGAACGAAATCTCCGTAGATGATGTGCTGAAGTCAATAATGGTGGCTGATCCGTTGCATATCTTCGACTGCTCCCCAATAACAGACGGAGCATCGGCACTTGTTGTAGCTCCTGCGGACATCGCTCACAAGTATACCGATACTCCCATTTACATTAAGGCGACAGCACAGGCAAGTGACACAATTGCCCTTCATGACAGGAGGGACATCACCACTCTGGACTCAACCGTGATGGCTGCAAAGAGGGCATATTCAATGGCAAAATTGACCCCTGAAGACATTGACCTTGTCGAAGTACACGACTGCTTTACTATTGCCGAGATCTGTGCAATTGAAGACCTCGGCTTTGCGGAGAAAGGGAAAGGCGGAATTGTCACCGAAAATGGAGAAACCGCTATTGGCGGCAGGATTCCTGTCAACACCTCCGGCGGCCTGAAAGCCTGCGGACATCCTGTTGGAGCAACAGGCATAAAACAGGCTGTGGAAATCGTAACCCAGCTGCGCGGGGATGCAGGCAAACGCCAGGTAGCAGGGGCAGAGTACGGAATGACCCATAACGTAGGAGGGTCAGGAGCAACGGCAGTAATACATATCTTATCGAGGGAGAGGTGATATCCGATGTCTTCCGTTCCAAGATTCTGGAGAAATCTCGGCAGTAGGTACAACCTTGAAGGTACCCGTTGTGATGAATGTGGAAACTATTTCTACCCCCCCCGTAATTTTTGCGTGAACTGCAGGCGATCGGGTCAGATTGAACCCTATAAATTTAAAGGCACAGGCGAAATAGTAACCTATACGCTAATTCACACAGCTGCGGAAGGTTTTGAAGGCCAGGCTCCATATACCCTTGCGATCATCAAGCTGGATGAAGGGCCCCGCCTGACCTCCCAGGTGGTTGGCGACCCTGAGAAAATCCAGATAGGAACGCGGGTCAGGTCCGTGTTCAGAAAGCTCGGAGAAGACGGCGAACGCGGTATGATCTACTACGGCACCAAGTTTGTTCCGGCAGAAGAATGATAGGGCCAGGACTTTTCCTTCCTGGAAATTTAATAAATTTACGGTTTAGTTAATAAATAACGGATTGAATCCTGAACATAACCGGAGATGTCTGGAAACTATGATTGAAGTGGAAGTCAAGGTAAGAGCGGATCACTCAAAGATCCGCCCTCTCCTTGAGAAAATCGGGGCAAATAAAATTGGAGTTGAAGAACAATCGGACACTTATTTTTCAGCTCCATATCGGGACTTTGCAAACACCGATGAAGCCCTCAGGATCCGCTCTCTGGGCGGGCAGGCTGTTTTAACCTATAAAGGGCCTAAGCTTGATAAAGTCTCCAAAACCCGAGAAGAACTCGAAACTCCTGTAGATGAGGCTACAACGGCGAAAATATTTCGTGCCCTGGGGTTCTCGGAAGCCGGAGCAGTCCGCAAAAAACGAGAAATATTCAGAGCAGGAGAAGTAATCGTCTGCCTTGATGCAGTCGAGGGACTGGGAGAATTCCTGGAAGTAGAACTTGATGTGGAAGATGAAAAAGATCTTGAAAGCTCCAGGGAGAAGTTGTTTGAATTTTTGTCCCAGTTTGGAGTTGATGAAAAGGACTCTATCAGGACTTCCTACCTTGAGATGGTGCTGGGAAAAAAGAACTGAAAGCATTTTTACCCATTAATGCTGTTGTGTCAGCAGTAAATATCATCAGCAGTAAAAATGGAATGTCCAATATAGCCGATTACAGCGTTCAGAATCTTTTTCATTATCTTATAATTCTTGAGGACTGGAGAGACAATACTGCAAATACATATAGTCTTTTTATCCAAAATGTGATAAAGAGAAGTGGAACAACGATTATATTTTTCCTGTGACTGAAAACCTATTCAGAATTAAAGGGAATACATTTTTTTCATAATATTTTCAAATCTTGTATTACTGATTGGATGATGACTGATGACCTTCCCATTATAAATAATACAAAATGTTCCGAAAGCACAGGGTGTTTGTTGAGCTTCCTCCGAATCCTTAAGGTCGATTAGGTTAGCCTTTATTTTCAATTTGTTTCTGGCAGTTTCCAAAATAGCATCCACGTTTTTTACTGAATAAGGACACTGGGCGGAGCGTATGATGGTCAGGCCTTCCTCATATTTCTCCACATTCGCTGAGATGTTTTTAAACTTCGGATCCGGGGCTTTCGGGTTGAATTTTAAAACCATCAATTCAAAATCAGGTTTAGCCTCATCGACAGGAATAAACTCCTTTTTTAAGAAAATATCTTTCCTGGCCATAAATGGGCCATTTCTTGTAACAACCGCAACGCCCTGCATGTTTGCTTCTTTTGCATCCTTAATGCACTCCTCGATCAAAGAAGACGCATATCCTTTCCCTTTAAACTCGTTTTTGAATCCGACAAAAATGCAATGGATAAACATATATCCTTCTGCATCTACCGGGCGGTGTGCATATTTTCCCGGGATATATTCAAGCATACCCTGGTAACCGCCTTCTCTTGAGATGATTACTTTTATCCTGAGCCCTTTCGGATAGTATTCTTTAAACCAGTCAATTTTCCTTCTTAACTCAAGGTGCTTTTTTAAATCTTTGTATCCGCAAACACCATACTCAGCAATGTTTTCCGGAGTAAGGTCCATTATTTCTATGTCAGTCATAGAGACACAATTCCATAATTCATTTACTTCGGCTCTTCGCTGTTTCGGGTGGGTAACTTAGATTCATCTCCTGATTATCAACTATCCGGAATGTCAAATCAACTAACCTGAATGTCAAACCAACTATCCAGTATGGCAAATCAACTATCCTGAATGTCAAAGTATCATATCTAAAATTTAGAAATACTTATGGTTGAAAATCACATTTAAACGTGATGTTTCTCTTTTTTTGCCTGGATACTTTCTAACCGAACAATTATTTTCGGCCCGTATGAAGCAGCGAAGAGCCAAATAATTTTTTCAGCTTCCCGAATTTTACTTTTCCTGGATTCAATTCTTACCTAATTCTGGAACCCGGCTTGATTTCTTTGTCCGGCATAAGAGCTGCTACAATCGCCCCGCCGTCATCGGCTGCGAGCATCATGCCGTTTGACTCAACCCCGCAAAGTTTGGCGGGTTTAAGGTTGGCAAGCACAACTACATATTTGCCTACGAGCTCTTCGGAAGTGTAGTACGAAGCCATGCCTGCTACAAGCTGCCTTGGCTTTTCTTCTCCGATATCCACTTCAACCCTCAGGAGTTTTCTGGACTTCTTTACAGGTTCGACAAAGAGCACCTTCCCTACCCTGATGTCAAGCTTGGCAAAGTCTTCATACTCAATCTGGGGAAGGGTTTCGATTGGCACCTTTTCTTCAGCTTTTGCCGCCTTTTCGGCTACTTTTGCCTCTTCCGAAGGCCCCATCCCTTCAGACTTAGAAGGCTCTTTCTCGCCTCCCTTTGCTGCGGATTTTTTTGCGTTTGCGGCTTTCACCCTCTGGTTTGCAATCTCTTCCATCTCTCCGATCCTGTCGTCTTCGAGTTTGGTAAAGAGAAGCTCAGGCTTTGCAAGTTTTGTGCCTGCCTTCAGGGGCACAAGGGCTTCTTCGTACCGTGAGGCATGGATATCGCTTTCCTGCCCGAGCCCTTTCCAGGCTGTTTCCATGGTCTGCGGGAGCACGGGTTCGAATATGAGGCTCAGGGCTTTTGCCAGGTGGAGGCAATTATAGATAACCTGTCCACATGCGGATCTGTCTTCTTTTATTAGTTTCCAGGGCTCGTGGGACTGGAAGTATGTGTTCCCGAAAGACGCAAGGGCCATGGCAGAATCCACGGCTTTCTTAAACTCGTACTCAGCCATTGCCTCTTTTACTTCTTTCAGGGCTTCTTCGATTTCTGCGCTTACTTCAGGTTCGAGTTTTCCTTCGGGGACTTCTCCATAGTTCTTGAAAGCAAAGAGCATGGTCCTGTACAGGAAGTTGCCGAGTACGGCCACCAGTTCGGCGTTGATCTTTTCCTGGAGCACGCGCCAGGAGAAGTTAAGTTCCTTGGTATGGGAGGTGTAGCTTGCAAGGTAATACCTCAGGAGGTCGGGATGGAAGCCGTGGTCAAGATAGTCTTCCCCTACCCAGACAACATAGCCACGAGTCTTGGAAAACTTTTTGTCTTCGATTTTAACCATACCTGAGGCTACAACAGCCGTAGGCACGGAATAGTCCGCCCCGTTAAGCATGGCAGGCCAGAAGATGCAGTGGTGGTAGGTAATGTCCCCCCCGATAAAGTGGACGATTTCCCCTTCTCCCTTCCAGAACTTTTCCCAGGAGTCTCCTGCCTGTGCAGCCCATTCCTCGGTAAAAGCGATGTATCCTATGGGAGCGTCTACCCAGACGTAAACCACAAGGTCTTCATGTCCCGGAAATCTAACTCCCCATTCCAGGTTCCTTGTGATGCACCAGTCCGTAAGTCCCTGTTTTACCCAGCCAAGTGCGTAGTTTCGAGCATTGGTGGTGCCTCCCAGGTCGTTTGAAAGGTAATCCATCAGGTAGTCGCCGAACTCGGAAAGTTTGAAAAAGAAGTGTTCCTGATGCCGGTACTCTGCAGGTCCTCCGCAGATAGTGCATACAGGGTTCTGAAGTTCTCCGGGCTCAAGGTGTTTTCCGCATCCCTGGTCGCATTCATCACCCCGGGCTGTTTCGCCACAGTGCGGGCAGGCTCCTTCCACATAGCGGTCAGGAAGGAAGCGGTTACATGCAGGGCAGTAGGCTATTTCTATAATTTTCGGGTACACATAGTCCTTTTCAATCAGCCTGTTTACAATATCCAGAGTCCGGTTATGATTTTCAGGGTCATCGGTTGTCCCGAAAGCATCAAAGTAAACTCCGAGCTGCTTGAAAGTTTCGTCAAAGTGCTTATGATAGATCTCTACAAGTTCTTTAGGGGTGATCCCCAGCTCCTCGGCGTTTACGACAATTGGAGTGCCGTGGGTATCCGAGCCGCAGACAAAGGTAACTTCCCTCCCTTCCTTCCGCAGGGAACGGGCAAAAATATCGGCGGGCACATAGGTTCGGAGATGCCCTATATGGGCCTTGCCGTTGGCATAAGGCAGGCCGCAGGTGACAAGTACGGGTTTACTGGATGAGTCTGACATTCTTATCTCCATAGATTTTTATGAGTGTATCCCTTCTGGACGACTGCAATTCTGAAAAATATTTCGCTTATTGTGTTTGCAAGGAAACTTATTTGAGGGATAGTTGATACTCCTATATAAAGAAAGGTGGAATGCAGAGAAACATAAATACTTGCTCTGACAATTCAGACCTGTTGAATTGACTCTTTTATTTGCAGGCTTCTTAAAAATAGATTTCTGGCAGTTTTCCGACCAGAGAATTTGCCTGCCTTTTAACTGGAGTTTTCAGCAGTAAAAAGCATAGACCGGGAACTAAAGAATAAATCCAAGAAATACGGTCCTGTCAGATATGAATGATGAAAATGTGAACCCAGAAGGTACGGATTCAAAAAGCATGAATCCGGAAGAAGCACCTGGAGACGACCTTTCGAGAAATAGTGCTTACGAGAAAAAAGAGGCTATTATCCCTGAGGAAGGCATTTCAGAGATTACCGTCGGAGAAGACTCTCCAGATTCCGATTCTGCTCCTGAAAGGCAGGAAGAGGAAAAAAAGGATGCTTCGGGAATTCCTCCCCGGGAACCGGAGAAGAAAAGGATTGAAAGCGAGAAATCTAGCAAGAGCTCAGGCCCTTCGCCTTCCATACAGAAAAACAAACGCAGCAACAGGTCCTATTTTTTGGTTTTACTGGCCCTTATTGCTGTTATTGCGGTCAGTATGGCTGCTATATTCTACGGGCTTGGTTTCGGAGGAGATTTCGGAACTTCTGAGAAGATCGCGGTGATTTACGTACAGGGCTCCATGCTCACCGGAAACGTCCCCTCAGGCCTCGGTTATGCAACCTCGGAAGAAATTTCTGAAAATATCCACTCCGCTGTAGCGGATGAAAATGTCAAGGCAATCGTACTCAGGATTAACAGCCCTGGGGGATCTCCTGCAGCCGCTCAGGAGATTTCAATAGAGATTGAGAAAGCCCAGGAAAAGGGCATCCCTGTTGTTGTATCCATGGGAGACCTTGCGGCAAGTGCCGCATATTATATCTCTGCGCCTGCAGATTACATATACGCGAACCCCTCCACAAGCACGGGATCGATAGGAGTTATCTGGACTTTTGAGAATATGTCTTCTTACTACGAAAGGGAAGGTGTAGAGTATTACATTTCAAAATCCGGAGAATTCAAGGATATGGGAAGTTCCTGGAGAGGACTTACGGACGAAGAAAAAGAATACGCGGATAGCGTTGTAATGGAAAGTTATGACGATTTTGTAGGCCAGGTTGCAGAAGGGCGTAATATGAGCCGGAGTGAAGTAAAAGAGCTTGCTGACGGGCGCATATATACAGGAACGAAAGCAAAGGAGCTCGGGCTTGTGGACGGCTTTGGAAACCTCTATGACGCAATTGATAAGGCTGCGGAACTGGGAAGTATTCAGGGAGAGCCAAAAGTTGTGTACATGAACAGAGTAAGCCTTTCAAGTTTGCTTCTTGGTTCGGAGTCAGGGAATTCCGGGGAAGAAACCAGTCAACTTGTCGATTACTTTGAGAAAAGCCCGTACGGTAAGATTCTTGCCTGTATGAGCTAATTCCCGGATTTTCTCTCTTTCCCTTTTTCGATAATATTTTTTTATTTGGACAGTTATCTGTTTTTCAGGACAGGCATTCTGCCTGAAAAATAGCAAAATATATATTAGCTAACATGCAGGATAATTCGGGCTTAACATGCTGGAACTCAAATTTGTACGAAATAACCCCGACATAGTTGGGCGTGCCCTTGTTAACAGAAATATGGGCACAGAGCTTATAGATAGCCTTCTTGAGTATGACGTGGCCTGGAGGAAATGCCTCACCGAAGGCGACAGCCTCAAGCATAAACGCAACGTGGTCACCCGCGAGATAGCGCAGCTTAAGAAGGAAAATAAGGACACCTTATCCAAGATAAATGAGATGCAGGACATAAACAACCGTATTAAAGAAATCGATGATAAAATACGTGACTATAAGTCAAAAATAAATGAGATAATGCTCAGCATCCCTAATATCCCCTCCGAGACAACGCCTGTAGGCAAAGATGAAAATGACAATCCTGTTGTAAGGGTAGTTGGAGAGAAGAAGAAATTTACTTTTACTCCAAAGCCTCACTGGGAAATCGGAGAGGCGCTGGATATACTCGACTTTGAACGAGGAGCAAAGATAGCAGGGCAGGGCTTTACGGTCTATAAAGGGCTTGGTGCAAAGCTTGAAAGAGCCCTCATAAACTTCATGCTTGATGTACACACCAGGCAGGGGTATCTCGAAGTTTTCCCGCCTGTGCTAATCAATGAAAAAGCCATGACCGGCACAGGGCAGCTGCCAAAGTTCAAGGAAGATATGTACTTGTGCTGCGCTGACGGCTATTATCTTGCCCCGACTGCAGAAGTCCCGGTGACCAACCTCTTCATGGACGAGTATATGGAGAACCTACCGGTATCCCTTACAGCATATACCGCCTGCTTCAGGCGGGAAGCAGGAAAACACGGGCAGGATACAAGAGGCATCATTCGACAGCACCAGTTCAACAAGGTTGAACTTGTCAAGTTCGTAAAACCTGAAACCTCCTATGAAGAACTGGAAAAACTCACCCTCGATGCCGAAGAGATTCTAAAACTTCTCAAGCTACCCTATCGCTTAGTAACCCTTTGCACTGGCGACCTGGGCTTTTCGGCTGCCAAGACCTACGACATTGAGGTATGGGTCCCCACACAGGAAAAGTACCGGGAGATCTCCTCGTGCTCGAATTTCGAAAACTTCCAGGCAAGGAGAGCAAATATCCGCTTCAGGACCCCTGAAGGTCCGCAGTTTGTCCACACGCTTAACGGCTCAGGCCTGGCTGTAGGCAGGACCGTCGTTGCTATCCTTGAGAACTACCAGCGTGAGGACGGCAGTGTGGAGATTCCGGAAGTTCTCAGGCCTTACATGGGCGGGGTCGAAGAAATCAGAGAAGAGTGAATGCGGGTCACTTCAAAGGGTCACTTCAAAAATTCCATAGCCTGAAATTCGATAAAAAAGACGGCTCGTCACAGGCAGCCTTTCATATTACTTTGAGGAAAGCCCTAAGGGCAAATCCTCACCTGCCTGAAGAATTAGGTTCCTTCACTTTCCTTTTTTCCAGGGATTACCTTTCATCCTTCAGCCTTATACCACTCATTAGCCTGCTTTATTCATGATCTCCTGTGTTTCTTCTGCAAATTTTATCAAGGAGAAGGATATTGTCAAGCATGAGAGACCCACTCCAGCCAAGGGGAATTGCCCAGGCTGGTTTCCCTGAAGATTTATCCACCTGTTCGGGGAGAAGCCCCGTGCTTGTTGACCCGGCCATAGCCCATCTCAGGCATTTGACCCCCTCAATGGTCAGCTTTTTCAAATCTTCGACATATGGTCCTTCTTTTCCATTGGGAAGGTCAAGGATAAAGGCAAACATAGCCTCCGAAAGCCAGAGAGTTGTTACCACCCAGGGATTTCCGTCGATGTAACTGTCATTTTCGTAACGTTTGATTCCATAGCCTCCATTGATAGGAATTGAGAGCTTTTTCTGGATATTTTCTATCAGGAAAAGAATCATGTCCCTTTCCACAGGGTCTTTCGGAGAGATCATCCCAAAGGGCATATAGGCTCCAAGGATGCTTGCATCAATTGTTTTATCCAGCTTTTCGTTGATGATTCCCTTTGCAAAGTAGCCTTCCTGAAGCCAGAAACGGTCAATCGTAGCCTGTTTGATGAATTCAGCCCTCTTCTTCCAGCGCCTTGCCATGCCCAACTCTCCGTTTTCTTCTGCGAGGTGAGAGGCTCCCATAAGCCCTGAGTAGATCGAGGCATTGGTATAGGTGAAAACTCCGTAATAGGTCTCCCACAGATCCATACAGCTTTCATGCAGCCCGGACTTGGTCCTCTTCATCAGGTATTCGGCAGCCCTGAGCACGGAGACCCAGACTTCTTCCAGAAATTCAACTTTTTTGAGGCCTTCGAGGATCCTGTAATATATGTCCATGGCATGAAGCGTGGCCCCGGTCTCGTCGATCTGAGTTGAATAGTCAAAATTACCCCAGGAAGGAGCTATGTCTCCATTGAGCCAGTAGCGCTGGAACCAGGAACCGTTAGGGAGCTGAGTCCGGATGCACCACTTGAAAAATCGGTCACAATAATCGGGATATCCGGAATGCTTGAGGGCGAGCACCAGCTCCGAGGTGTCCCTGTTCCAGCAAAACCCGTATCCCCCGCATTTCTCAAAATTGGAGTCAAACTCAGGAGCAGCCACAAAAGATCCGTATTCGCGGTCGTTCAGAAGATAAAGCATGAGAAGAGACCTGTTATAGGCATTGAAGAGTTCCTGGCGCAGGTTATTATGCCCTTCAAGCCCAGGCATCTTAAGCACATGTTTTTTTGACAGCCACATTACCCAGTGTTCCCGTGTCTTTTCAAAGATATGCTCCAGAGGCAATTTAGACAACTCATGCATCCTCTTATACAGGAGGCTCCGGGAAGATGCAGCCCCCATAAAGATAACAAACTCATTTGCCCCGTCAGCTTCCAGATCGAGGTCCCAGCCGGCAGCGTTGTTGATATTTCCGATATCTTCTTTATTCCGCTGGAGCTTTCCATCCTCCATATCGTATTTGGAGTTTGTCCACCAGATAGTGTCCATTGCCTTTCCGATCTGCCATTCCGTAAACTCCGGCAGGGCATAGATTCCTATATAGTAATTTTGCCAGTACTGTGCAAGCAGGCGAGCTTCGGCATCGCAAAATGCGGAGTTTTTCTTGGAAGTCTCCCCTACGTTAAAATTCGAATAGTAAAAAAATTTGCCGGACATTTTTTGCTGAGACTGCACTTTAAACCTGCGGATAAGGACAGGCACTTCGGGGTGCACAAGGTCAAGAATCGAGATCCTTATCCCGGAGTCGTGGTAGAGTTTGGTGGATACGATATTGGTATCCTCGATATAGTTCTGAATAGAGTGCCAGTCGTTATCGTTTGTCCAGAGAAGCCTATCCCCTGTATGGATACAGGCAAGGGACTCCTCTACGTGCTGGGCATGGTCTCTGCGGGGATAAAATAAGCCTAAAATCTCTCCCTTTCGCCCCATTGTCACAAGCATTTCGTCATTTCCGAGAATGACATTCGGTTGTCGGATCACCGGGTGTCCCCTCTAAGCTGATATTCCTGGTTTTCACGGGAAGGAGCCAGGGAGATCACATGCTCGCAGACCTCCTTTCCTGTGGCTTTACAGCTGACTTCCCTCACACTTATGTTCTTCCCGAAATATTCGGTAAGGTAACCCGCAAAGTAGCCGCTCATAAAGGCACAGACAGGCTGGTCCGAAGCTCCGTAAACATCGGCTATAAACGAGTCTTTAACAATAATTCTTCCTTCATAGGTTTTGGGGTCGCATTCGATTTCCAGAATTCCCCAGCCAACAGCTCTGTATAGCTCTGCAATCATGCTTGCGAAGTTGCTGTCATTAATAGGCATTATACTCTTGAAATATTTTGCGGCATGACTCCCTCCCCGAAGTCCGGACAGGGTAAGAAGCCCTTCTGCATGCGGCACACTCTGATTAAGAGTTTTAATGATGTCAACAATTGCGAGTGCCCTTGCCATAACTCCCCTGACTCCTATGACATTCAGAGGAAAATCAACAGAGTATATCATCCCGAACTCCGAAATCCCAAATTCCACTGCATTTACAACTTCCAATTCTCCTATTTTTTGAGCAAGATTTGCCATATCCACATCTTTCTTAAGCTCCGTAAATATGGAGTATTCTCCAGTCGTCTGCGTAATATTATCAATATGTCCGAACTTAATGAAAGCATTCTCTTTTTCAAGTAAATCAGTTATTACGGATAAAGAGCCGGGCTCTTTCGAATATGTAATCTTGAACCATACAATCTGCGAATCTTCATTAAATCCTGCAAACATGCATAAGTCCCTAACCATGTGACTCAAACTCCCATGAATTATATGCATACATTTCATTAAGTCATTGCGTTAAGCTCCTGAATACACGAGCCTTGAAGTCCATGAGTACTGCCATAAAGTTTACTGCTGCCTCGAAGGGGGTTGAGTGGACGCTGAAATAAGAATGCACGTCTCCGTCCCCGAGCCACTTGGTGCACATATAGTAATAGTGGTCCGAAGTCAACAGATGCTTCCATATACGCAGGATTTCGGGGTCTCCTGTTTTTTTCACAAAAGGCTCAAGCAACTTTATTTCCTCAAAACAACGCCTTTGCATATCGTTTCCAAGCCAGGCGCTGGTATCGCGTTCCATATCAGCCCAGGAAATCGTGGAAAAGTCTCCGATATCGATCTCAGCTACAGGGGAATATTTTCGGGCAACCTCTGAAGGAGTGCTGAATTCCATGCCGTTTTTGAGGACTTCTTCAGGTAGTTTTTTCAGGAATTCAAAAATTCCGGTTTCTTCCCACTGGTGTTCTCCGAAAGTTTCGTAGTCCATAAAGATATTGATGCAATCCTCCTTAACCCCTGAAGCCCACAATGCCCATTTTTCCGCAGTGAGGGGATACCCTTCCCACCACCTTGCCGAGAACCGATAACCAATATCGTCACTCAGTTTGTAGTTCCTGAAGAGAATGGGAAGTCCCGAACCTTTTGCCCTGTAGGGCACGTTCGGAGACCTGCCATCAAGCATGTGGTCTGCGCCTTCCGTAAGGATCGCACTGTACCCAAGCTCGGAAGCGATTTTTGCTATGGAGTTATTATAAAGAAGTTCAGTGTTCCTGAAGACCTGAGGTTTGACTCCGAGGAGATCGGAAACAATTTTTCTGTGTTCCTTCACCTCTTCGATAAACTCGGTTTTGTCTTCAAAAAGGCTTGAAAGAGAGTGATAGAAGGTCTCGTCCAGAAACTCCACAGCCCCTGTTTCTGCGAGTTCGCGAAAACTTTCCAGCACCTCTTCTCCCCAGAGTTCGCATTGTTCAAGCAGTGTGCCGGTAATCGAAAGGGAAAATCTGAACTCTCCTTTATGCTCGTCAATGGAGTCCAGAAGAACTCTGTTTGCAGGGGTGTAGCATTTACGGGATACTCTTTCAAAGATCTCCTTGTTGCTTCTTTCATCGAAATAGCGGAAAAAGCCAGACCTGTCATCAGGCCAGAACCTGCGCAGCCTGAAAGGTTGATGCACCTGGAAATACATGCAAACAGAGGTCATACCCTTTCCTCCAGAACAGCTCTTCTTAAATCCGAGAGAATGGAATAGTAGTTTACAGCCCTTTCGTACCCTTCCCGAGTGTTTTCGGGACCCATTGAAAACAGGATTTCACTCTGCTGGAGGTGGCCAAAAACCTGCTTCAATTTCTGGTAGTTCGGTTTTTCTTTAATTTCAGCAAGTTCTTCCCCAATCCTTACCAGCTCCCTAAGATAAAGCTGCTGGGCATGGTTTCCGACAGCATTATGCATGCCATAACGGATGGTCTGTTCGCTTCCGAGAGTAGGAAGTTTCACAGGATTGAATCTGTTTACTGCTTCCGAAGGGGTAATCATTTCAATACCCCGGCTTTTAAGAGTTTCCGGAAAAGCCCTTATGAAATCGGCGATCATGCTCTTGTTCCTGTGGTGAAGGCAGAGGCTTGTATAATTTAAATAAAGAGTAAGGACATCCCCTTCTATGCCTTCAATCCAGTCTGCAAACTTATCCGGGATCAGAGGATAACCTTCCCAGCTTTTTTCCGAAAAACGCAGTTCAAGATCTTCACTGAGGTTTATGTGCCTTAAAAGGATAGGGAGTCCGTTTTCAAAAACTCGGACAGGATCGCATCCATCCATAATGTTTCTCGACCCTTCGGCAATAAGGCACCTGAAACCCATATCAGCAAGTATGCTTTCCACTCTTTCGGTATACAGAAGTTCAGTGTTCACAAAAGTCACGGGGTTTACTCCCAGCAGTTCCCTGAGCATCTCCCTGTAAACCATTACTTCCTCCCTGAACCAGGAGAGATCGGGGTAAAGGGCACTCAGGGAATGGTAACGACAGCTTCCCGTAAACTCTACCTTTTTACTCTCTGCAAGCTCCCTCATGGATTCCAGAAGCTCAGGGTCCCACCTGCATTGTTCAAGGAAAGGCCCTGAAAGGTCAAAGGCATAGCTCCCCCCACCTTCAATGGATTCCAGAAAAAAATCATTAAGGCGCAGAAGTTCCCGGCCTGTTTTCAAGAGCCTTGAAAAGATGTGGTTCCGATCAAAATACCGGTCCATTTCAGGCACTCCGGAAAAACCCTCTACGGGCCAGTACCACTTCGGACTGTAAGGCAAATGCACTCCCAAACACATGCACACGGCTTTCATAACAAAGTACTGTTGTGCGGAAACCTACTAAAAACTATTGTTTCATCCAGCCTTTTGCCTAATAACGAATTATTGACAATGCTCAAAGAAATCTGTTCCAGATTAATTAGGGATCCTGCTCCGGATCCCGGAAAAGGAATATCTCAGTTTTCTCTGCCTGCTCCGCAACGGATTGGACCCTGCCTACCAACCAGATAAAAAACAACTTACAAGCCAGGACCGCAATCAAGAGAGATAAGGAGATAATATACTGAATATGCCCCAAGGCTGAGAGAATATTTTCCTTAAGCCCGGAAAAACCACTCATTTCAGGCAAAAACCATCAAGTAGTCCTCTTGAACGAGCGCAGCGAGTGAAAAGGACACCGTCCTCCCGAGACGGAACTCGGGAGACGGAACTCGGGAGATGAAACTAGGGAAAGAAAAGGGATGAAGCGATCATCCCATCATGAATCGAGTGAGGCTGCCGTAAGCTTCTGCGATTTCTTTTAAGGAAACGGAAAGCTCGAAATTCTTTCCTTTGATTTCAAGGGTCTCACCGCCCACTTTACCGATTACTGCATGGGGCACGTCTTTAAGGATTTCCCGTACGGCTTCAGGCTCGGAGATTGCAAGCAGGGCCCTTGCGGGAGCTTCTGAAAACAGTAATTCGTCTGCCTGGGTTTCTCCTGCAAGTTCACTGAGGTCTACTTTTGCACCCATGCTCCTGCACATCCTTGCAAGCCCTGCCCCGATTCCTCCGAGGGAGAGGTCATGTGCAGAGCTCAGCTTTCCGCTTTTAACAGCTTCGATTATGGCTTTTATAAGCTCAGGGGCATTCTCCGGAACTGCGGGAACCATTCCGGCGTTTCCTGAATCCATGCAGGCATAGTATTCGGAGCCTCCCATTTCAGGAGTTGTCTCCCCTACAAGGATAATGCTATCTCCGTCTTTTGCAAAGAAGCCTGAAGGGAGAGGAATTTCGAGATCCACTTTCCCGATCATGCCTATCGATGGGGTGGGAGGGATTGCAGTCTTGAACTCATCGCTCTCGTTATAGAGAGAAACATTTCCTCCGACAACCGGGATTGAAAGCTTTCTGGCTTCATCTCCAAGCCCGAGAACGGCGTTTTCGAACTGCCAGTATGTTTCAGGGCGCTCCGGGTTTCCGAAGTTAAGGCAATTTACGATTGCCAGAGGTTCTGCCCCTTTTACTGCAAGATTCATGGAGTTTTCAATAATTGCAGTCTTTCCTCCGTTGTAGGGGTCAAGCAGGGTGGCTCTGGGCTGGCAGCCGCAGGTAAGTGCAATTCCTTTTGTACCGGTGATTCTTAGCACTCCGGAATCTTCTCCGGGCTTGACAACGGTTCTGAGCTGGACCTCATGGTCGTACTGCCTGTAGATCCATTCCTTTGAGGCAATGTTGTAGGAAGACAGGACTTTCAGGAAAGCCACTTTCAGGTCTTCCGGAGTTTCTGGTTTTTTGCCTTCCTCCCTCAGAGTGGGGGCTTCTGAGGGCTTTTCGCAGGTAGGGGCGCCTCCCGTCAGAAAAGCTATTGGAATATCGGCAACGATTTCCCCTCCGAACTCAACGGTATAGGTGGGCTCTTTCGTAAGGTATCCGACCACAGCCCCGTTCAGGTCATATTTCTGGACCAGGGCAAGGACTGCATCGACATCTTCAGGAGCTACTTCAAAAAGCATGCGTTCCTGAGACTCGGCAAGCAGGATTTCGTAGGCATTCATATTGGGTTCGCGCTGAGGGACCGCATCTGCAATAATGCGGGCTCCAAGGCCTCCTTTTGCAGCCAGTTCCGAGCTTGCTCCCCCAAGCCCTGCAGCCCCAAGGTCTTTGCAGGATTTCACATAGCCTTTTTCTATGGCTTCGAGGGTCATTTCCATGACAAGCTTTTCAGTGTAGGGGTCCCCGACCTGAACGCTCGGGCGGTCTTCGGCTTCAGCGGATTCGGACAGGTCTCTGGAAGCAAAGGAAGCGCCTCCTAATCCGTCTTTTCCGGTGCTTGAACCTGCAAGAATGAGCTTGTTTTCGGCTTTCTGGGAGCGGGAGGTGGTAACATTTTCTTCCTTACAGAGCCCGACTGCAACAACGTTTACCAGCGGGTTTCCGCTGTAACGGCGATCAAAAAAAGTCTCTCCGTTTACAACTGGCACTCCTATGCAATTCCCGTACCCTGCGATTCCTTTAATGATCTGTTCGAAAAGGAAAAGGTTTTTCGGGGTGTCCAGAGGCCCGAAATAGAGGGGGTCCATAAGAGCGATCGGACGGGCCCCCATAGATATGATGTCCCTCACGATTCCTCCAATTCCGGTAGCTGCCCCGTTGTAGGGGTCTACATATGAAGGGTGGTTGTGGCTTTCCATGCCTATGGCAAGCACATATCCGTCTTCGAATTTAATGATTGCAGCATCGTCTCCGGGACCGATCAGTACATTTTCGCCAGTGCTTGTGAAAGTTTTAAGGAGAGGGGCGCTCGAGCGGTATGAACAGTGTTCGCTCCACAGATTTAAAAAACAGCCCTGCTCTACCAGGGTAGGCTCTCTCCCAAGTTCTTTTCGAATAATCTTCAGATCTTCTTCAGGTAACATTGCCTTGCCTCTGATTCTTAAGCCTCATTTTGAATGCCGAAGCTCTAATTTCTTTTGTAACTTCCGTGAAATTTCAGGGTTTTTGATATAGCGATTTTTCAATATAACGATAATAGATTATGCGCACATAAAGGGACAGGGATTAGATAAATATTTCTTTAAGCCAGAGAAAAACATTTCTCCGGAACAAGCATCTGCAAACGCTTTGCCTGCAGATTTCCCGGATTTTCGGGAATAAAATCCGGAAAGAAGGTAAGAAGTGAGAAGAGATTTGAAAAAGAGAGAATGAATTAAAAAATATGAAAAAGATATCAGAAGAAAGAAGGGATTTGAGAAAAAGTCATCAGGAGAAAGAAAGAATTTAAGATATTCAGAATACGTATTCTGCTGTTTTATCCCGAAATTATTTCGCGCTAAATATGTCGGTTGTAATCCCTTATCTTTTGTGAAACTTAATGGAAAAAAGATACGTTGGATCATTGCTCAAAAATCGAAAGGTGAATCTACCTCGACGATAGCTGAGATCCAGGGGATCTCAGCCCGTCGAGTTCAGCAGATCTACAAAGAATACGTTGAAACTGGTCAGCTTCCTCAAGTTGGCATTAATCTTGGAAGACCAAAGAACCCCTTATCCTCCTCTGATCAGGAATTGATTGACCAAACTTACTCTGATTATAAGTTTGGAGCCTGTTACCTTGAGATTCTCATCGAAGGCAAATATAATCGTAAGATATCTCATAACAGAATCCATAACTACCTACTTAGCATGGACCTTGCCAAGGAAAACCGAAAAAAGAAACAGAGAAGAAAATGGTGTAGATACGAACGCGAACACAGCATGTCTGCTGCACACATCGATTGGCATGAGAATCCCCTGTTAGGACTGCAAGTCTGTGCCATTCTTGATGATTCATCAAGAATGATAATTGCAGGTGGAGAGTACGTTCATTGCAACACGGAGAACACCATTAAAGTGATTGATGAACTTGTCAAAGAGTACTGGGACATATACCCTTTAAGAGAGCTCATTATGGATCATGGAAGTGAATTCGGGGCTCACAGGATTAATAAGGATGGTTCATGGGATAGTGACTTTAAAAGATGCATTGAAGAACTTGGAATCAAACCAATACTTGCAAGGGTAAGACATCCTCAGACAAACGGAAAAATAGAGAAATGGTTCGATACATATCAAAGGTTTAGAGGAGAGTTTGAATCATTTGAAGAATTCGTACAGTGGTATAACAAGAGGCCACATGGAGCTTTGAAACTTGAACAGTTAGAATCGCCACAGGAAGCATTCTGGAATAGATTACCAGTTGAGGCAAAGTTCAGAATAGGAGTGAGATTGTTTGGGTGGTGAAAACATGGACAAGAGGAAAAAAGTTTCAAAGCGAAATTATTTCAGGACAAAACAGAATACGTATTCTGCAAAAACGGATATAAGGAAAAAGAGTGCAGAAAATCTGAAAAGTAACCGGCTACTAAAAAATGAAATTTGAAGCTGAAAAAGTAGAAGTTGAATATATAAATTTGACTTATAAATTAGATTTGCTGAACCATTTTTTCTACCTTAATTCCGGTTTCGGTCAGAAAGTAAACATCTTCTTTTTTTGTAATTAGCTCTTTTTCTTCCAGTTCCTCGAGAGTCTTTGCTATGGTAGGATATACTACCCGAAGAGTTTTAGAGATACGCTTTCCTTCCATTTCCCCTTTTGAGGAAAGCAGAGAGAGCACTTTTTGCCTTACGCTGTTTCCGTTCACAAAACCAACTAACTCGTTCATATGGTACCTCCCTATATATTTGATCTCCGGATATTATACAGATATATTTATATATATATTAAGTACATAAATATGTAACCATATAGGTTATATAAAAAGATGGGGTTCAAGCTATATTTAGCTTTTTACTGGCCGAAAAATGCTTTTTCCGGTAAAAACATAATTTTCGGGGTTTATTCTTCAGGGTACGAATCTGGTTTTCCGGCACTTTTGCTTCTTGAAGCTGCATGTACCCGGATATTCAGATTTTTTCGAATACAAGCTCCATTTTTTATTCAAGCCTGTTAATCCTATTGGTTCAAAACTGAGAGATCCCCCTCTTTAAAGTCATTTACTAAAAAGAAAAAAGAAAAAAAATACAAAGTCCTGGTTGGCCTTTTAGATTGCTGAGAATTTCAGTATATAACTGAAATTCAGTATAAAGTGCCTTAAAAATACCATTAGGCTTTAATACCATCATTGATAAGTACTTTATATCTAGTTAGTTATTTTCGGATGTAAATTACATATACAATGATTACAAATTTGGAGGACATACTAACAAATGAGCAGCGGAATGTGCCCGGTATGCGGGCTTCCAAAAGAACTTTGCATTTGCGAAGAGGTTGCAAAAGAGCAACAGAGAATTACTGTGAAAGTAAACAGAAGGAGATATGGAAAAGAAGTCACTGTTGTAGAAGGTTTCGATGCAAGTGAAATCGACCTTCATGAACTTTCCACATATCTTAAATCAAAATTTGCATGCGGCGGTACAGTAAAAGGAAACACTGTCGAACTTCAGGGCAACCACCTGGCCCGCATGAAAGAAGTCCTCATGGAAAAGGGTTTCTCTGCTGAACAAATTAAAAATTAAACTCTGAATCCGTCCCCCAACGGAAAAAATAGCCTGAGAACAGGATTATCAGCCTATAAATTAAGATTCGGAGTTGTACGTATCTTTTTGACAGTTTTTCGATAGCATGCATTTTCTTCCAGATATATGGCCGGAACATGAGGTCCTGCTCGGAAATCGTACAAAAAGTGCGTTATATATATTTATCCTTGCAAGTGTTGGTCTCCAATGAAAACAACATGTGAAATAATGGTACAGAAAGTCTTGCCTGCAATCAGAGCTGAGCTTTCAAGGGTGATGATTTTTGAGCATGGATGCACCCAGCAGGATGTGGCGGATATCCTTGAGCTTTCAAGAGCTGCAGTATCCCAGTATGTGAGTGAAAAACGCGGAGCTGAAGTTGATTTCTCAGAGGAGACACAGAATGAAATCCGAAAATTTGCAGCCGTACTCTTAAACGGCGGTTTATCCTCTCAGGAAAAAGTAAAGGGGATGTGCAGTATTTGCTGTTTTGTCCAGAAGTCCGGCTGGCTATACAAAAATGAGCCTGAAGCTAAAGCCTGCATCATCTGTAAGGATATGAACGAAAAGTGAAAGACTCACTATGTATAAAATGCAAGGGAAAAGGACTTTGCGGGCGCCCCCGCTGCCCGATTCTTGAGAAGTTCAGGTCCCTGCAATCAATATCTCCTGCAATCTCAGGAGATTCCGTATTTGGGGCTTCCCCCCCAGCTCTTTTTGTAGGAAGCTACGGTTACCCTAGGGTTTCGGCAGGCCCCCTTATCCCTCCTTTAGCAAGGGAAAACGAAGCTTTGCTTTTGGAAGACCCTTCAGCCTGGGGAAACATGAAGATAGAAGACGTCATTTCCATGCGTTCCCGTATGGTCAGGGCAAACACGAACCTTCATGTAAAAGATGCACGGGGAAAAGAAAATCCCCTTCTTGTAAAAGCCCAGGAACTGGCGCTTTCTAAAAAGCCAGTGGATACTGAAGCCTGGTTTTTTAAAGCTCCCAAACAGGAACTCAAGTTCGATGCAGTCCTGACGCCTATGGGCCCTTCCGGGCTTGTGAAAAACTTTGAGCTGGCCGAAAACCCGGATGTCCCGAAAAAGGTGGATTATCTGGTATATGATACCGATGCTCTTGCAAAGGATGCTGTTACCGAACTTTTAAAAAGCGACGTTTCCACGGAACATATCACCCGCCTTTTCTCCATAGGCCTGCTCGGGAAAGAGCGTAAAATAGTGCCTACCCGCTGGTCTATCACAGCTGTGGACGATATGGCCGGAAAGGAACTTGCAGACCGCATAAGAGATTTCCCCTGGGTTTCTGATATCAAGCTTTTCAGCGGGACACATTTCGGAAACCATTTTGAAGTCCTCATCCTTCCAAGGGCTTATTCCTTTGAACTCATCGAAATCTGGCTTCCAAAAACTGTCTGGTCCGGGGAATCAAGCTGGATAGGAGAGGACAGCGAAGGGCTTGACGGAAAGAAAGGGTACTCCCCTCTGGCAGGGGGCTATTATGCAGCAAGGCTTCCCGTACTTGAGTACCTGACAGAAATCAAAAGGCAGGCCTCGGTCTTTGTGCTGAGGGAAATTACTCCCGATTACTGGGCTCCTCTCGGAGTCTGGGTGGTCAGGGAGGGCATGAGAAATGCACTTCAAAATCCTCCCAGAACCTTCGAATCCCTGGAAGCAGCAGTTTCAGACCTTGCAGGCAGGGTGAAAACTCCAAAAATAGAATGGATTCAGCAGGCAAAGATGCTTTCAGATTTCCGTTTCCAGAAAACGCTCGATTTCTTTTTTAAGAAATAATTATAAATCCGTTGCACAACTGCATTTTGAACACATTAAATACATATTGTCAACTCACTCGTGTTGATCTTTACTCTAAAACCATAAATGTGAGGAGACCTTTGAAATCTTTGAATTAAAGAGCTTTATTCTTAATAGTAATTACACGGTGTTCAGGAGAGCGAAAAGAGCTCTCCTGAAAAACTCGAACTCGTCTTAGAGCCTATCCGAAAAGTATTTTGCTTACGATTTAGGGTAATGTTTTGTAGTGACAGAACGAAAAACGGGACACGACTACGAGATCTCTTATGAATTGTGGACTAAAATAAAAGCTTTGCTGCCATTGCCCAAACCTAAAAAGAAGGCTGGAAGACCGCGAGAGGATGATCGGAAAATAATGAATGGCATTTTTTACCTCCTTCGTACAGGTTGCCAATGGAAAGCGTTGCCAAGATTTTATGGAGTGCCAGGTACTGTCCATGATCGATTTCAGGAATGGCAAAGATCAGGCTTATTTGAGAAAATATGGCAATTAGGTCTGATGGATTATGATGATGAAGAAGGGCTAGAGTGGGAGTGGCAAGCTATTGATGGAGCTATGACAAAAGCACCATTAGGTGGAGCTGGAACAGGAGCAAATCCTACTGATCGTGGCAAAATAGGTACAAAAAGAAGTCTGTTAACAGACGGTAAAGGCATACCGCTTTCTGTTGTCGTGGATGGAGCCAATCGTCACGATAAAATGCTTGTGAAAGGAACGATTGATGCCATTATTATTGAAAGACCTTCGCATAAAGTAACTCAGAATATCCGCATGGATAAAGGATATGATTTTCCTGATATCAGACAATTGGTTGATGATTACGGATATACTGCCCATATCAGGAAACGTGGAGAAGAAAACATAAGAATAGATATACCAGGTTACAGGGCAAGAAGGTGGGTTGTGGAAAGGACACATTCTTGGCTGAATAGATTCAGAAGGATGCTAATTAAATGGGAAAAGAAGATTGAGAATTATCTCGCAATGCTACATTTAGCATGCGCATGGATAACTTTCAGAGCAGCAGGACTTTTCGAATAGGCTCTTATTTAATTTCAGCCTCTTGAAGCTGGCTTAAATAGATATTCTACAGCGCCTGATTACTAAAAGCGAACATGAAATTCTTTGAACAAAAAGCAGAAAAAATGAAAGTGCTTTAGAACACTTTTATGCTGAAATTAGTAAAAAAGTATTAAAAGCCTTAATCAGGCTGTTCAAGCTTCCATAATAGACCTGATCAAGCTCAATATTTGATCATATATTATTCAAAGATCTCGGGCACGATGCGCCGGGCAACTTCTTCATAAGCTTTGGAAATGTCACCCTTATCAAACCTGAAGACGTCCTTATCCATGGACTGCCCGGTTTTCTTGTCCCAGAAGCGGCAGGTGTCACAGGAAATCTCATCGGAAAGGATTATTTCCCCGTCCCTTCTTCCGAACTCAAGCTTGAAGTCGGGAAGCAGGATTCCTTTTTCATCAAGGTAGGGCACAAGCAGCTCGTTGATCCTGAGCGCAAGTTTCCGAAGGGTAGCAAGTTCTTCGCGGGTTGCAATACCAAGCGCAACCGCGATGTCGTCATTCAGCATGGGGTCTCCGTACTCATCGCTTTTGAAATCGAAGACGAGAACCGGGGACTCGAAAATAGTACCTTCTTTCATCGGGTATTTTTTTGTAATGGAGCCCGCGGCAATGTTTCTGACGATGACCTCGATCTTTATGATTTCAACTTTCTTTACAAGCATTTCAATGTCAGAAAGCATGCTGACAAAATGTGTTTTTATCCCGCTGGCTTCCAGCATCTCAAATATCTTTTTCGAGATCTGGGCATTGTAGTAACCCTTCTTTTCCATCTCGCCTTTCTTCTCCCCGTTGAACGCGGTCAGACTGTTTCGGAATTCGGCGATTAAGGTGTCGGGATTATCTGTAGCATAGATGGTCTTTGCTTTCCCTGAATAGAGCTGTTCTCTTTTCATGCAGTAGTCCTCTCTAGGGATAATTCTGGATTTCCTTAGATAGAGAGATTTTCCGGAAATATTATCCCGGAACAATAGTAAATTTAATATATGAGTTCTCTAATAACGCCTTGGCATTTCAGAAGCGGATATGGAATATGTACCGGAACTGGATTGCTTTATGGGAATGATCGAATCACTTCCCGAAGATACTCCCTGAAACTCGAGATGCTTGCAGATTTGTAGAGATGTATTCTGAAATTATACTCTCGATTTCATGAAGAGACGGAGTAAATGATAAAGCCTTTCTAATAGATAAAGTTATCACCTCCTGTCGGCGTTCTGTCCCTCAACAAGATCTGTCGCCTGCTTCGTAAATTATATCTTTGAAGAAAATCAATTAATATTTTTAGCAACTTAAACAAAGAATTAAGGAAATTACAGGACTTGACCACCCACCACATACTAATGGGTCCATCTCAATACGTAACGGGTAAAAAAACATGTCAGGGATTATACTAGACATAGTAGAGCTGCTTTTGACCGCAGAGATCTATAACCGCTATCCAGAACTGGACGTGAACGACCTTCCCAAGAACATTCGGAAAAGTTACTGGAGCAGCACAGAAAAAACGGTTCCCAAACCCATAATAGCTTCATTTGTCAGGCTCGAAAAACTGTATGGGATTAAAGATATCGAAAAAAGTGTAAGGAATGTACCTTTCATAACCATTGATAGGGCTCACTTTGAACTTCGTCTGAGTGCATTTGAACTTGCTGCAGAATGGTTTGAAAAACAGGAAGGCTACCAGGAGAGAATTGAAAACAATCCTGTCCTTGCTTATTATTTCGGAGAAATCAGAAAGGTTGAGGCTGCAAACTATGCAGCCGCAAAAGCGAAGATCAGGCCGAAGGAAGTCGACAGGGAATGGATAGAATCCCTGATAGCTGAAATCAGGAAAGAGGACAAGAGCGAAGAAATGCTCAAGCTCGTTGTCATTATCGCTCCTGAAGATGTCAAACAGAAAGTCAGGGACCTTGTGCTCACCGAAGAGCAGCAGGACGAAATTGAAAAAATAATGAAAGCCATCCAGCACAGGGAATACCTGTGGGAAATCGGGTTGCACGATATAGGAAAACTCCTGTTTGTAGGACCTCCGGGCACCGGAAAAACCTCAGTTGCCCGTGCCCTTTCCGAACAGCTCTCCATACCCTTTGTAGAGGTCAAGCTCTCAATGATTACGGACCAGTACCTCGGCGAGACCGCAAAAAACATAGACCGGGTTTTCCTGCTTGCCAAAAAACTGAATCCCTGTATTCTTTTCATAGATGAACTGGACTTTGTTGCAAAAGCCAGGACTTCAGACGAAAACGCCGCAATCAAGAGGGCGGTCAATACGCTCCTGAAAGCTATAGACGAAATCAGCCTTGTAGAGCACGGAGTCCTTCTGATTGCTGCAACAAACCACCCCAGGATGCTTGACAGTGCGGCATGGAGGCGTTTTGACGAAATTGTTCATTTCCCCCTGCCTGACCTTGAGATGCGTAAAAATATCCTGGACATTGTGACCCGACATATAGAGGGAGACCTTGATACGAAAGAGATTGCGGAATTGACAGAAGGTTATTCGGGTTCCGACCTGCGCATGGTTATCAGGGAAGCTGTCCTGAGCGCTCTTCTGGAAGAACGCAAGATACTCACCCAGCAGGACCTGCTGGAAGCCGTAAAGTCTTTTGATGAAAGAGCAGACCTCAAATCCGACGAATACAGAGGGAAGAATTCTTCATGAGGCTAACGCTGCTCGGGACCGGGGACGCTGTTGGGACTCCGAAAATTGGCTGCAACTGCCCGGCATGTGCAGACGCCCGTAAAGGCGGAAAGAGCCAGCGTCTTCGTTTTTCGATCCTCGTGGAATCCGATCAGGGCAAAATTCTCATTGATACCAGTCCGGACCTCAGGCAGCAGTTCCTCAGGCAAAGACTTTCGGGTATAGACGGGGTGATCTGGACACATGGGCATTACGACCACTACGCAGGCTTCGGGGAGTTTTATAGGGTTCAGAATAAAGTTGACGTCTATGGAATTCAAGAAACCCTGGACTACATAGATCGGTATGTTTCTTTCCTGAAACCCAGGTACCACTATGTAAAACTCTATGAGCCATTCGACTTAATCGGCCTTGAGTTCACTCTTTTTAAGGTTTCCCACCCTCCGGTAGAAAACCCTGCCGGCGTTGTTATCCGTGAGGGGGGTACAAAGGTTGTGATCACCGGGGATACGAACCCGGATATTCCTGAAAAAAGCCTGGAATTGATGAAAGACCCGGATCTTCTTATCGCAGATGCAATAGTTCCTCCGCACATCCATATTAAAAAGCATATGAATTCGGAAGAGGCTATGGCTCTTGCTCAAAAGCTCGACGCAAAAAAAGTAGTCTTGACCCACCTCAGTCACCTCTTCCGCCCGCACCACATCGAATCGATGTTTTTGCCCCTGGGGTATGACGGGCAGGTCTTTGAGTTTTAATCTATTTGAATCTGATTTTCAATCTTTTTGGAACTGAATTTTAGTCACAACAAGACAGTTTTAAACTTATTGAGTTGTTTCACTCATTGAGGCGCTGTCTACTTATAACAAAACAGAACCTCTTTCCGGGCATAATTTCCATTTTCATTATTCTAATGTTAGTTCTATATATCCCGGAACTCCAAAACTGCTTATGAACCCTAAACGCATCCGGACTCTAAAACCAGGGAAATCAGGGGACGGGTCTGTTGCTTACTGGATGAGCCGCGACCAGAGGGTTGAGGACAACTGGGCCCTGCTCTTTGCGCAGGTAATAGCACAGGAGGCGAACGTCCCTGTTGTTGTGGTTTTTTGTCTGATTGAAGGGTTTCTGGGAGCTGGGAGAAGACATTATGAATTCATGCTCAAAGGGCTGCAGGAACTTGAGGAAGCCCTTTCCCGGAAAAAGATTCCCTTCTACTTTTTGCGAGGAGACCCGGGACAAAAAATTCCTGAATTTGTGAAAGAGTATGAGGTAGGGACTCTTATTACTGATTTCAGCCCTCTTCGCATAAAGGCTGAATGGGTAGGAAAAATTATTTCTGCAATAGAAATTCCGTTTTTTGAGGTTGATGCCCACAATGTAGTGCCCTGCTGGGAAGCTTCTCCAAAACAGGAGTATGCTGCACATACTTTTCGCCCGAAACTCTATGGACACCTCTCCGAGTTTCTTGAAGAATTTCCGGAACTTGAGCCGAACTCCGAATCTTTGAAAATTCGATCAGGCACCGGTATGCCGGGAATTTTATTCAGGACACGAGAAACCGAAATCAAGGCCCTGTTTCCGGAGGAAATCTCCGACGAAAATAAGGATTTGCTCTTTGAGCCCGAGCATTTCGAACCCGGAGAAAAAGCTGCAAGGAAGGAAATGGAGAGTTTTCTTGCAGCGAGGCTTGATTCTTATAACACGTTACGGAACGACCCGACAAAGAATGCACTCTCAAACCTCTCCCCTTACCTTCATTTTGGGCAGATCTCGGCGCAGAGGGTCGTGCTTGAGGTGGAAAAAGCAAAAAGTGACCCCGAATCAAAGAAAGCTTTCCTGGACGAGATCCTTGTATGGAAGGAGATTGCAGACAACTTCTGTTATTACAACCCTGGGTATGACAGCTTTGAGAGTTTTCCCGACTGGGCAAAGAAGTCCCTGAATGCACACCGGAATGATCGGAGAAAGTATATTTATACATTTGAGGAATTCGAGGCCGGAAAGACGCATGATCCCCTCTGGAATGCAAGCCAGATTGAATTGCTCCGTACCGGGAAGATGCACAGCTATATGCGGATGTACTGGGCAAAAAAGATTCTTGAATGGAGCGAATCTCCCGAAAAAGCCCTTGAAGTTGCAATCTGCCTGAACGACAGATATGAGCTGGACGGAAGGGATCCCAATGGTTATGCCGGAATTGCCTGGAGTATCGGAGGCCTTCATGACCGGGCCTGGAGGGAAAGAGAAGTAACAGGAAAAATCCGATATATGAGTTACGAGGGCTGCAAAAGGAAATTCAACGTCAAATTATATATTGCAAAATATTCAGCTCTGTAGAAACCCTCAATTTTATCCAGATGAATTCTACCATTTTTTCGTATATATTGTATACCAAAATTTTGACTTTTATCGATATGTATGCAGGCTTATTAAGGTTTAAATTAGGGTTTGTCTCAGATAATAGAACTGCTTCACATGCTACCGGAAATATGACTTAAAACAAACCTATTTCTTTACAGAGACTGCCCTTTAAACCTAACAATCAGCGGGTAAACAGAATTCGCATAAAAGCATTAAATTAATATTTATCTTAATGTTTTTATTTTATCAAAGGATTTTATACGGTGTACAATAATGAATCAGAATTACTTTTCCTTGGATAATTACTATAAGTATTTCATAGGTCTTGACGGCATTATACTTCCTTTCTTAATAATAAAGAGTTATCCAGCGGTTGTTAATTTAGCAACAAAAGCTAGTTTTCTTATTATGTTAGTAGGAGCATTTTGTGTGTTAATTGATAACTGGAATCGAAAGTCAATAGCTTACAGATTATACGTTGAGCTATATGAAAATGAATATCAAGCAAATTCTGACTATAAAGCTGGTAAAGTATTTGTAAACTTAATTTTTTATGTAATTTCTATATATTTAGTATCCGGTGTGTTTGATGCTCTCTGACACTCGCCCGTAGGCTTTCGTGAAGGGATTATTCTTTCATGAAAGATTATTTACCCTGGGCGGGAGGTGAAAAAACCGCCCACCAGATTCGACGAGAGGACAGGCATATAATTAATTATTTTTTAACAAAGTATTTAAAATCCAAAGCTGCTTTTTATAATATCCGGTTAGAAAAGGGCCCTAAAAATAAAAAAATCCCTGTTCCAAAATAACTATTATGATTTTATTTTTTATTTTCTTCTCTAAAAGGCTCCAATTTTAAAATTAGTCACATATAAATACAGGTACATCCAATTTTAATATTGGGATTTTTATATTTTTCCCATCGTGGAATAACAGGAAATAAAGTAAAAGGGGAGTGATACTTATGGCAGTAAGGAATCCAGTAGACTTGATCGCCCTTATACTTGTTATAGTGGGCGGATTAAACTGGGGGCTTGTAGGACTCTTTGAATATAACCTTGTAGATGCTATTTTCGGGGTAGGAAGTACTCTTTCGAGAATTATCTACATACTTGTTGGGCTTGCAGCGCTTTATATGATCTATTTCACTGTAAGAGCCGAAACGTATCAGACTCATGAGACCGCAGTACGTCACTAAGTAAAAAAGATTGGAAAAGCTCCTTTCCAGTATAATACTGTGAAAGGGCCCTAACCAGCTATAATTATTTTAAAAGGCTGGATGATATAAAAGTAAGATAATGTTATTTTTTCTTCTTAAAAATTCTATTCTTATTTCTTTTATCTTTATTTTTAATCTAATTTTTCGATTAGAACTAAATCTCAGGTTTTTACCACGTATTAACAAATTTTGATGCATGTAATTTTACTGATATTTACTTTTTTGATGCATGTAATTTTACTGATATTTACTTTATAACTTATTCCTATTTCATGTCTCTTTTAATTTTTGTAGTTCAGAAAGCACCTTTTCGGCATGTCCTGAGGCTTTAACATTGTCCCAGACCTTTAAAATTATCCCTTCGGGGTTGATAAGGAAAGTTGTCCGAACAGCGCTTATAACATCCTTGCCCCTGAAGTGTTTGGGGTGCAGGACATCATATTTTCCGTGGACTTCCGCATGTTCGTCAGAAAGCAGTTTTATTTTGAGTTCTTTTTTTTCTATAAATTTCCTGTGAGATTCCTCACTATCCCTGCTGACCCCCAGAATAACCGCATTTTCAGCTTCGAAATCTTTTTTCAGGCAGCTGAAATTTTTGGCTTCCAGACTGCAGCCCGGAGTGTTGTCCCTAGGATAAAAGTACAGGACTACCCATTTACCTCTGAGTTTTTCAAGACAGGTCCGATTCCCTTCCTGATCCGGAAGGCAAAAATCAGGTGCAGGTTGCCCTGATTCCAGTGATGTTTTTGCCATATTTTTTCCCCCTGATAAGCCGGTGCCGCTTATATGCGGTTACTGAATAAATTTTTAAAAATTATGGAACCTAATCTGATCCACAGGTTATATTTTCTACGTATTATTATTCGTACTTTGGTTATATTATAGCTTTTGTTGCCTCTGCCCTCATTTCAGCTTTTTCTCCTCCAGGGCAGAACTGCCGCTTCAAACGCCAGAACAGGCCCTATAAACCAGCCGGCCCAGAGTAAAAGCCCTGCAAGCCCAAGCCCGAAAAAGTAAAACTGTTTTCGGGTCGACTTTATACCGTACTTTTCATCTTTCAGACTAAGAATAAGGGCTGTAAGCCCAAGCCAAATACTGGCAAGAGCCAGAAAGACCGTAATGATTACTTCGGGAGAATACGAGCTCCTGCTCAGTGAAAAAAACATCTGGAATATGAAGGATAAGCCTGTGCCCAGAAAGAAAAGTCCTGCAAATATTCCTGCCCAACGTGCCGGATTAAACCCGGCTGCAGCTTCTTTTTTAAGTAAAATTACCAGAATCCCTGCCGCAAGCGTTAATCCCAGTGGAAAGAAAATAAAAGGCAGGCTCTGTCCTTCCCAGAGGTAAGTCTTGATCTGGGTTAGAGGAATTAACAACCACTCGAGAAGGGAAAAATGTTCTTTGTATCCCAGAATAACCCCATAATTGCTTCCCTCCTTGATGGAACTCACTGCTACATAGTATGTGCCGCTTTCCGGGGCCTGAAGGTCTGCCCGGGCAAGGGAGTAGAAGGCAGCTGGAGTAAAACCTTCGTATGTTGCGCTTTCAGGCATCTCTCCCGAAAAGACCTTCCCCCCGTATCCTTCAGGCAATTCTAAGGTCTCCGGTACTTCTCCTTCCTCCGCAAGCCCGGGACCCATAAAGATCAGAACCGGAGTAAAAGTCCGGCTTTCCTCCACAGCAGGGACAATCAGTCCAATTACTATCCTTTCTCCTTCTTCTACCTCAAAACTGTAGTACTGAAGGTTTCCTTCTGAAAGCTGCCCGTAAAGGACTCTGGACTTGGCAGGGTTTTCGATTCGAGTTGCGGTTTCAGGGCTTTTGCCTCCCTCTCCAAAGGTAGGAACATGAGCAAACACAGGTATCAGAAAAAAACATATTAGTGCCACTAGAACAAATAATAGGGCAGAATATCTCAATATCCACCGTTTCATAGACCAGATTTTGCCTGCTGCAAGTAAATAGGTATCAGAATCTAGCATAAGAAACAGTCGCTTAGGCCTAATAAGTTCAAGCTTAAAAAAATTAAAATTTCCTGCCGAAAGACCTTTCTGAAATGCGTTCAAGTTCATCATATGAGAATCTGGGACATCTCTCCTGAAAATATGTGCAGGCAGCACCTTCTCGGAGAACACCGCGAATTGCACGCCCTGTGGTCCATAATTACCAATGACAAGAAAGCTTATGCCCACCATCCAGAAACACTGCGTTGGAAAGGAAAGTTAAAGGCCCTCTACCTGAGGCATGAGGCTCTTGTGGAAGAAATGGGAAGAAGAGGATATAATCACCATACTCCTCTTGACCCTGCCCTTGCTACAGGAAAAGCCGTGCAGGATGAATTTGTTGATTCCTATGAAAAACAGGTCCGGATCCTCAAAGAAAGAGGGTGCGAATGCCGGGTTTGAACGTAAGCTTCAGAAAACAAACAAGCCATCTATATAAAACCCGTAAATTTTGGACTTCTTCGAGGGACATCTCAACTTTATTTGGGACTTTTTTAATATTTATCAAACAGCGGATTTTTCGAGATATAATATATATAATTATCGATATCTTTTAATATAATTAGAGTAGAAATATAGAGAGACAAAACGGATCTAATTAGAAAAGCTGTTAATGAGCTATGGAAGAAGAGTAAAAGAGTGGAAAAGTAAGGCATCAAAACGGTGTATATTCAAAATATTACTCTGGACCGGATAAGAATCTAAGGGACTTCAATGTCAATGACTCTTGTGTTGGATGAAGAAGAATTATGGATTCTTGAATGCAGAAAAGAAGCCCATATAGACGAGAGATTTCATATTCGAGACGTTATAAAGAAAGTAAAAGCCGAATATGGGACCTCAAGGTCAACAGTTTACGAAATTGTGGGTTATTTGGAATTCCATGGCCATATAAAGATGAATAAAGCCGGGAACAGAGAAATTGACGAGTCAGTAGCTTATTTTGTAACATGTCTGGGGTGCGGAAAGGAAATACCGGGAAGCGAATACGTCAAAGAGAACGGAAAAACGGTATGTGAGGACTGTTACCTGGAAGGACACCAGAAAATAAAGTTTGCAGACCCTGTGGCAGTGCGTTCTAAAAAACTCTTCAGAAAACAGCACGGGTTTGAAGGGACCGACGGCCTGACCGAACTGCAAAAAGAGATCTATGGCTTTATCCTGGAGAAAGGAGGAGCAACCCCCGAAAAGATCTCGAAGCTTTTCAAGCTCACTCTGCAGGAGACCAGGAACCAGCTTGCAATACTGCGGCACTGCGAACTTTTGAAGTAGAGAAAAATGAGAGAAGAAATGTATATGGTGCCTTTTGACTCGTATATGGTGCCTTTTGACTCTTAAATTTAAGATAGAGTTTAGATATGTACTCTGAAGCATTCTGAGGTGAGAGGTTGATGGATATTACCGAGATGAACGAAAGGATGAAAGAAATGGCCGGGGAACTCCCGGGTGTGATGAAAACTATGATGGGGCTTCATTCCGAAGTCGTCAAAGACGGAGCTTTAAGTGCCCGGACAAAAGAGCTGATGATGGTAGGGATTGCAGTTGCCCTGCGCTGTGAGCCCTGCCTCTGGAAGCATGTTCCCGAAGCCGTAAACCTTGGAGCGACCCGGGAAGAGATTCTGGAGGCTGTCAGCACTGCAATAGTGATGGGGGGAGGGCCTTCAGTAGCTTACGGATCACTGGTTGTCCTCAAAATTCTGGATGAAATGGATATTTAAACTTCAGAGTGATAAAAGATTACGGAAGAAAAAACCGAGTGTTCGGTCTGCGGATGTAAACTGGAAGGAGAAGACATTTACGAAGAAAATGGCAAGGTCCTTTGTGAGGACTGTTATATAGAGAGCCGCCATAAAATCCAGGCATGTGACCCCTGGGCTGTCCGTTCGAAAAAGATTTTCAGGGAAGAAGCCGGACTTGAGGGGACTGAAGGCCTGACTGAACTGCAAAAAGCCATTTATGAATTCATCGTCTCCAGGGGAGGAGTAAAAAAGGAAGAAATTGCCAAAAAATTCGAGATATCCTCCCGCGAAGCCGAAAACCAGTTTGCTCTCCTGAGACATTGTGAGCTGGTAAAAGGCCAAAAAAGAGACGATGGCGTATCTTGTACCATTTGAAGCCTGATAGATTAAAAAACGTGAATTCTTCTTTTTTTCTTTCCGGATGAGTAGAAGCTTCCACGGACTTTCCCGAAGCGAAGCTCAAGACCTGCTCACGGCTGTATGCCTGCCCAAAACTGTTTCATAATTGAAGCCCAAATTCATATTTGAAACCAGAAATAGCAGGGATTTATACAGTATATAACTTTTTGTATGGTTAAGGGTTGCAGCCGGGGTGTTTTAAATTGGAAAACTCAAAATCTTACTTTAATCCGGAAATCGAGACCATGTACCGGGGAGAACTAGATGCTCTCATAGAGGAAAGGGTGCGGTATACGGTAAAATATGCGGCAGAAAATTCTCCTTTTTACAGGAAATGGTTTGAAAAACACAGGGTAAACCCTGGAGATATCAAAGCCCATGAGGACCTCCTTGAACTTCCAATTATCTCCGGAAAAACTATCCGGGAAAACCAGCCTCCTGAGAGGAAGGATTTCATGTTCAGGAGCGTGGGCTGGGAAGATGTTTTCACCATTCACGAGACCAGCGGCACGAGCGGAACCCCAAAGAGCTTTTTCCTTACCTGGGAGGACTGGGAGCGCTACGCAGAAAAATATGCCCGGATTTTCAGGTCCCAGGGCTTCGGGCCCGGAGACAGGGTTGTTGTCTGTGCCTCCTACGGCATGAATGTGGGGGCAAACACCATGACCCTTGCTGCCAGGCAGCTTGGAATGAGCATTATCCCTGAGGGCAAGTGCACTTTCCCCCTGCGTGTTATTGAAGCCTACAGGCCCACAGGCATAGTGGGCAGTGTATTCAAGCTCCTGAACCTTGCCCGCAGAATGCAGGCTGAAGGTATCGATCCAGAGCAGTCAGGCGTAAACAAACTGGTCGTCGGAGGCGAAGCCTTTGCTGAGGAGTCAAGGAACCATCTCTCGGAAATCTGGGGCTGCCCTGTGTATAATACCTACGGGAGCACGGAAGGGACTATGTGCGGAGAATGTAGCGAAATTACGGGGCTGCATGTTCCCGAGGACTTTGTCCATCTTGATGTTTACGACCCGCGCCTGGAGAATTTCGTACCTGATGGAGACTGTGGAAGGGTTATCCTGAGCACTCTCTTGCCTGTCGGGGCAAAGGCAGGGAACCTGCTCTTAAACTACGATACCGATGACACGACTGTCGTCCTTACGCGCAAAACGTGCTCCTGTGGCAGGACCCACATGAAAATCCTCACTCCCCAGCGAGAGGCAGAAACCTCCTGGGTTGAAGGAACTCCTTTTAACCGCGTTGATGTGGAAAGGGGCGTCTTCCAGAGTGGAAACATGGACTACCTGACAGGAGAGTATGAAGCTTTTCTCTACGGGGGAGAAGATGAAGGAGAAAACGCACTCAGGGTAAGTCTGGAATGCGAAAACCCCGAGACCTGTGACCGTACTATTGTGAAGGAAAACTTCCTCCACTCATTTTTTAGGTACAAACCTCCCCTTGCCAGGGCTTATGAAGACGGCACTTTCAAGATCCTTTTCAACTTTACGGGACCGGGAGAGCTTGAGTTGTATAAAATCAAGGGAAGGCCAAAGAGGCTTGTGGACAGGCGATAATCGGGAAAGGTGGACAGAGGAAAAAAGGATTTACATTTTATCCATTCTCCCCAGACTTACCTATTTTATTTAAATTGTATTGTGTATTTATTTTTTGCGAATTCTTTTCCTTTTGTTTTTATTTTTTATTTATTTTTGTCTCTTTTATTAATATATGGACGCCCCCCCCATTTCATATATTCTAAGTTTTATAGTTCCCAAACATTAATATACTGCGGAGCGAAATAACATATGAGCACTACTCTTTTATATTAATGATCAAGTGAATAAAACATATATAGTAATACTTACATTAACTTAATGTATTATCATTCGGATAAATTGCAAATTACCTGGTGATACGATGGAAACAGAACTTATGAGGATAGGGGTCTCCCTTCCAGACACCCTTCTTAGCAAATTTGATGAGATTATCGAAAAAAGAGGATACTCTTCCCGTTCGGAAGGCATAAGAGACGCCATCAGGAGTTATATTTCTTACTATGAGTGGATGGGTGACATAAAAGGTCATCGTGTAGGGACGGTTGCTGTCATATACGACCACACAAAACGCGGACTATCAAACGCCCTTGCCGATATCCAGCACCACTACTCTCACCTGATAAAGTCTTCCGTACACATCCACCTCGACCACGACAACTGTTTTGAAGTAATCGTTCTGGATGGAGACGGCGAAGAAATTAAAGAGCTCGCTGAAGCTATAATGGCCCTTAAGGGAGTTAAATTCTCAAAACTTACCACGGTAGCTTCAAACGAAAAAATCTAATTTTACCTGCCGGCGTGCGAATCCACGTACAGGCGTGATTACTCGAGAGTATTGAAGGGTGCCAGCTTATTAAACAGCAAAAAATCCCTCAATCTCTTAATTTAATTTTTTTCAAAGTGCTTTTCGATGTACTTCAAGAGCAGGTTTCCGAACTCCGTAAGGTCGTAGATCTGGAAACTGCGTTCTCTCCTCGAATCCACGAGCCCTGCTTCCTTTAAGAGTTTGAGGTGATAAGAAAGTGCAGAGTGCTTCTGGTCCGTAGCTTCAACAAGCACGCAGACGCAGAGGCTCTGGACTTCGAGGGCTTTGAGAATTCTCAGACGGGTCGGATCTGCAAGAACCTTGAATAAGCCGACAATCTCTTCAACATCTTCATGCAGGGCTTTGTGAACAGTTTCGAGTACATCTTCAGGAAGAGAATAAGCATCCCGAACTTCTATTATTTTTTTCTCGGACATTTTTTCCACTCAGACTTTTGCACTTAACCAATTATTAAAGCAAAAATGCGGCCATTGGTTCAATTCCAGGATTAAGGCTGCCAGTTGTTTTTTCAAATGAAAATTATGTTTATTCCTTTCACTGGAATTACAGTAATTTCTCCCAACTTAAAGTAACTTCTTTTCATTTTTAAATTACCTTATATTTGTTGTTGCCCACGTTTATTGTTGCCCACGTTTATTGTTGCCTTTCCAAACAGAAGTTTACTTTTCCTGATATTCCGATCCGGAAGAACATTACCGACCGCTTTTTTACCGGTTTTTCTTCAAGGTTTCACATTCCTTTCAGTGTATCGGGACTCGTTGAAAGGACCTCTCTCCACCGGAGGCCGAGCCCGGAAAGAGCAATTCCACCTCCAAGCAATGTTACCGAGTTCTTTATTATGTGGTCAAGCACAGCGACCGTAAACCCGAGTTCCGGTCTAATCCCTCCAAGCCCGAAAACTGCGGTAAGGGCTACCTCATACGTCCCTATAGCCCCGGGAGTAACAGGAAAAGTTTTTGCAATATTTCCGAGGGCTACTGCCAGAAAGATAAGGGAGATCGTGAATCCTGAAGACATATCTACCCCGGCTGTCGGAAAGGCTTTCAGGACCAGATAGCAGGTAAAGATATCCATTCCCCATATAAAAAGGGAAGAAGCAACCACTGCAAGAAAGGCACCGGGACGGACGGCAACAATGCTCATCTGATGGATGAAAGCGGATATAAACTCTTTTATTTTATGGAGAGGTTCGCCAGAAGAAATTGCAGAAACCTTTTTCCCTCCTCTCTTTGCTATGCGACCTTCCCTGAAAGACAAGGAAAAGAGACCCACAAAGAAAATGAGGATGGCAAACCCTGAAAATCTGATAAGGGACTCCATCCAGGCGGCAAGTTCAAATCTGGAAGCTACCCCTGAAGAGGCAAGTGCGGCAATAGAGGTAATTGCAATTATGTCAAAGACCCTTTCTACGGTCAGAGAGGAAAGACTCGTCGTAAAGGCAAGGTCCTTACTCTTTTTCAGGATATACATCCTGCTCAGGTCTCCTATTCGGGCAGGAAGGATCACATTTGCAGACTGACTGATGAAAATGCTTCCCGTAAGAAAGCCAAGCCCGTAGTGGTTTCCAAGCCTGTTAAGGATCTGCTGGAAACGAATCCCCCGGAGAGGCCAGGAAATGCAATAAACAAGGGAAGCAAGAACCAGGGTGCTCAGAGACACCTGCTTTATATTATCCAGAACATCGGAAGCCCCGAGAAAGGTTGCAACAAGGGCGAGGATCAGAAGGGCAAGAGAAGCTGCCAAAAAAAGCTTTCCTTTCCCAGAAAAAAGCCCCGGAAAAAAGAGTTCCCACCAGAGGCGGAAAACCTCAGACCCCATTCCAAGAATATCCTTTACGAAATTGACCTTGCTTGACCCACCGTGTCTCCAGTAGACGGGGAACTCCAGAACCCTGTATCCCCGGTACTGAGCCCTGACCAGGAGTTCGGTGTCCCAGAACCAGTGCTGGTTATCGATTTCGTCGAGCAGTTCAAAGAGGGCGTCTCTTCTGAAAGCCTTAAATCCGCACTGGTGGTCATAGAGTTTTGAGTGCAAAAAAAGCCGCACGAGGGAGTTGTACCCTCTGCTAGCAAACTCCCGCTTGAAAGGTCTTTTTGCATCACTTTCGGGCATTATCCTCGAACCGGTGGCAAAGTCATAGCCTTCCGTACTTACAGCTCGGATCAGTTTTTCCAGATAGCTCATATCTGTTGCAAGATCCACATCAATGTAACAGAGTACCTCTCCTGAGGCAGCCTTAAAAGCCCTGTTCAGGGCTCTTCCCCTGCCCTGCCGTTCATCGGAATGAAGGTGTTTGACATAAGAGTACTGTTCCGAAAGCCGGGAAGCTATCCGGTCCGTACCGTCCGTGCTCCCATCCTCTGCTATGATGATCTCAAAAGAGTCGGTTATCTTTGAAAGAGTCTCTGCTGTTATCGAGACCGTATTTTCTATTCTGGCGGCTTCATTGTAAGCGGGTAGAACTACTGAGACGCTGGTTATACGAACAACCTCTGAGTGTTTGTGATAATAATCGGGCTTTTATGTTGACTTCGATTTTACATCAAATTCCATATACTCGAATAAATCCCGTATTTGTAATGAATTTGCAAAATCCGTTTTGAAGCGTATTTATGAAAAGTATTTATGAAACAATGTTTAGATAATTAAATAAATTAGATAATGGACCTAAACCGTGATTATTTTCCTTAGCCAGTTTTCTCTGAAAACAGATAATTATAATATCCTTTTTACGTACATTTCTTGAATTTACCCTTTACGTACATTTCTTGAATTTACCTTTTACGTACCTTCTTTTTTGAATTTTATCTTTTACATATCTCTTTTAATTTATATATTGTGACTGTACCCATGTAAACCGGTTCAAAACAGGTTTCATCCTCGAATTTATCCAGTTTTACGGAATACGTCTGCCGTTCAAGATTACCGATATACACATAGCTTACGTTATATTTATCCATAAGCTCCAGAGCTTTCTTTTCATTGCCAGTTGAATAAATAGAACGGACATCTTTTATCCTCTGTTTCACTTCTCTGTGGTCTCTTCCCCAGAACCTTTCGTGCCTTGCCCACCCGATGACTGTAGGGAGCCCGGTATTTGCAGAAACCCTGGACGTATAACCATAACCACCATCATCTGCAGCAGCTTCGAGAATTACCGGAGATCCTGTAATATTTTCCTGCATCCAATTTATGGCATTGTAATCTCCCATGTCCAGCTCCTTCATGTATTCCATTCCATCAAGGGAAGGCTCGGCATTCATCTCTTTTATTCTTGTACAGGTTGAGACTACAGGAAAAAAAGAACAGGAAATAACCAGCAGCACAAGTACAGCTGCCCACGTTCTTTTTACATAAGCCCCCTTCAAAAGCCCTCTATTCCCGGACTCTCCCCAGGAAAAGGAACGAAGTGCATAATAAGAATAGGAGGCTGCAATAGCAAGGAAAATCCATAAATGAATATAGAACTTGAAAACCGTGTTCATGCGGGCAAATTCACCTGAGATCGGGTCGTCAAGGAAAACAACTTCGCAGAGAAGACCAAGGAAGGCGGCTGTCGCGATTAGCAGAGATACAAAACCTGTTGCACTTCTTTCCGGAAGATCCTTCAGGAATATAAACAGAGAAAGGGTGAGCAAGGGCAGAAGGACTGCAAGCAGGGGAATAGCCCATGCCATAGAAAGCAGGATTGAGCCTCCGATCAAAAGGATGAAAAATCCGATTTTTCTTCCAGAGTCAAGACGGATTACAAGAAAAGAGAAAGCCAAAAACAGGAAAAGTCCGAAAAGGATAAGGAATTTATCAATCGTTGTCCTTGATTCCGGCAAAACGAAATCGAAGCCCTCTGCTGCCTGAGGACTGAAGGAAAGGTAAAAAGGCAGGTACGGCAAGAAGCTGAAGACCGAAACAAGAATGAATGTGCTGAAAAAACCTGAAATGGAATAGGAAGTATTTTTCTTTTGAATATAATGCCCGTAATAGAATGCGAAGATAACAAAAAGGGTCAGGCCGAAATACACAGGAAAGTCCCAGGAATTGGATGGGAACAGAAAACCCAGGGCTATTGAAAATGTAAAAAAAGACAGGCTATTTTCAAAAATTGAGTGTTCATTTTTCCTGAAATATATATTCAGGAGAAACCCCAGCACAAGTAACTGAAACGGGATTGCAAGCATATGAGAGTGCAGGTCTCCATGTATGAAAGTGAAATATGGAAACTCGTTTATCGTAAAAGGAATAACCCTTGAACTGCTCCAGTAGTACATACTTGAAACCTGCTCCTTGAGGACATACATGGATACGAATTCAAAAAGTCCCTGCAAATTTCCAAGCAGCATCCCGAACCCTGCCGTAAGGAGCCCATATCGGATTTTCCCATGAGTAAGGTTATACCCAATGCCAAAAAAGAGGTTGAAGGAAAGAGCAAAAGTAAGGGCAACTGCCAGGTTAAAAAGGATGGAAGGTTTGACAGCACAGAGTACTCCCGGAACACCCACGGAAAGGTACCCAAAATAATAGTAAAAATCCAGAGACCCGCCTGCAAACCAGGGATCGGCAGGAGGAAAAGAGGAAGTCCTTATTACCGCATTTAAAAAGGCAGAATCCATAAATTTCTCATGCATATATATTTCCGGGAGATGAACGCGTATAATTAAGAAAAAAAAGAACGCTGTGAGGAACACGAGTTCATTGACTAGCAGAATCTTTCTCTCGGGGAAAATTCTCTTTTTCCGATAAAGGCCAATTGACAGTAGGCAAAGAACAAGAACAGAGATCAGAATTGTAACACGGTTAAAGCCCCAGATGTAAGAAAATATCCAGGAAAAATAAGCTACAAGCAGAATTCCCAGAGTTTTTGCTGCCGAAATACCTCCGTCAGCCAGTCTGTTCCCGGCATTTTCAGCAAGTGGAATAGAAAGCAAGCCCAGGAGCTCTATAAGAAAAAACCATAAAATTACTTGAAGGTAATCTGACACTTTTTCTGTACCTGCCTGTGAAATTCATTCGTTTAGCTGCCGAAAACATACGGTTTGCAAAGCAAACTTCTTACTTAGATCCTGCGAAATAACATTCCTGAAATATCTTAATCTACAGATAAAAGCACATCTGGAGTCCAAATCCTATATCCAGAGGCCAGCCTTATCAGAGATTTTAAGTCTCTAAACCCCCTGAGACTTTTAAAATCGGAACCATACAAATATTTTTCTGCTTCTTCCAGTGATTTTGTATTGGTACCTTGCATCCTTATGGTACATTATATTCTTGCTGATACATTGTATCCTTATTGGTACATTGTATCCTTATTGGCACATTATATCCTTATTGGTACATTGTATCCTTATTGGCACATTATATCCTTATTGGTACATTGTATCCTTATTGGCACATTATATCCTTATTGGTACATTGTATCCTGTTAACCATGTAATTTGTAAATATACTTATATGCCTGTCGAAAAGGAAGTTATTTTTTTACTCACTATACTGTTGCACTTATCTTTAAAACCGTTAAATCTAAAATTGTAAAACACTTTGTTAGCTTAAAATAGGGCTTTGTAAATAGTGGTAGCTATGAAAATGCAGATCAACGGAAAAGCTGTAGAAGCATGTGGAGGAGAGGTCTTCGGGATTAAAAACCCTGCAACAGGAGAACTTATCGAGCAGGTCCCCCGGGGTACAGAAGAAGACGTGGCTGTTGCGGTCGAAGCTGCTTCGTCCGCTTTCACAGGCTGGGCTTCCGCATCTCCACAGCAGAGAGGAGAAGTGCTTTACAGGGCTGCGGAAATTGTCCGACAGAGGAAAGACGAGCTTGCTTCCCTGCTGACACAGGAACAGGGAAAGCCTATTGTAGAAGCCCGAAATGAAATCGAAGGTTTTGCCCATGTTCTTGAGTATTACTGCGGGCTTTCAGGTAGCCAGCGAGGTGACTTCATTCCGGTTCCGGGAAATGGGTATGCATTTACCGTAAAAAAACCTCTTGGGGTCTGTGCAGCCATAATTCCCTGGAACATGCCTGCCCTGATTATGGGCTGGAAAATTGCCCCTGTTTTGATTTCCGGAAATACTCTGGTACTGAAGCCGGCAAGTAACACCCCTCTTACAAACCTGACTCTTGCTTCTATCTTTGTGGAAGCCGGACTGCCGGCAGGTGTGCTGAATGTGGTAACAGGACCTGGGGAGACCGTAGGGGAAAGCCTTGTTCGCAGTCCTGAGGTAAGAAAAATTTCTTTTACTGGAGAAGCCAGAACCGGAAAAAGGGTAGCTGAACTTGCAGCCTGCGGGATGAAAAGGATTACCCTGGAGCTGGGAGGAAGTGACCCTATGCTTGTGTGTGACGATGCTGACCTTGAAAGTGCTGCTGCCGGAGCCCTGAGAGGGAGGTTTTATAACTGCGGCCAGACCTGTACTGCTGTCAAGAGGCTGTATGTTTTCGAATCCGTAGCCGAAGAGTTCATAAAAAAACTTGAAACGGGAATAAAGAGCTTAAGGCTCGGAAACGGGATGGACAAAAATATCAGTATGGGCCCGCTTAACAACCGCACCCAGTGGGAATACATAAAAGAGCTTGCGGCCGAAATTGAGGAAAAAGATGCAGGCAGGATAATTACCGGAGGGAAAGTACCTGAGTTCAAAGATTCCGAGAAAGGGTACTTCTTTGAACCCACTCTTGTTTCAGATGTACCCGGAGACTCCAGGCTTTTGAAAGAAGAGGTTTTTGGACCTTTGCTCCCCGTGGTAACTGTAAAAAACCTTGATGAGGCAATAGTGGGAGCAAACAGCACCTGTTACGGGCTTGGGGCATCCATCTGGACAAAAAATATAGACAGGGCACGGAAAGGATGTGAACAGTTGAATGCAGGGATCATATGGATCAATCAACACCTGAAGGTAGCCCCCGAAGTTCCTTTCGGAGGAGTTAAGGAAAGTGGGTTCGGAAGAGAAAACGGACCCGAATCCCTCTCCGAATATCTGGAAACAAAAACCATAATGCTAAAAATCTGAATGTTAAAGCCTGGGTGCTAAAATCTGGATGTAGAAAAATCTGAAGGTTAAGGCAGATGTAAAGTTAACTGTTAAAAAGCCAGCTAATTATTGGAGGAGTCGTGTTTGAAAATAGGAAATAAAGATCTTCAGTGAGCCATCATCAACCGGCTCACCGAATTCTTTTAGGTAAACTGAAGTCGGTCAAACTGAATTCCGGTCTTTTCAACTTACTTTTTGTACTTGGGCAGAAGCTGCATAAATTCAGAAGCTTCCATCACCGGGACACTGTCAATCACGCAGATGTCGGACCAGGGCAGGTTGAAGGCTCCGTAAGCCTCAGCACTTTCTGCTTCGTAAAGGATATAATAGCGGTTTCCGGAAAGGTCAACCCACTGGTTGATAATATCGATTCCATCTGGAATTTCCAGTTTCTTGAAGTGTTCAAGGATCTTGTCGCGATTCGAAGGGTCCCAGGTACTAACGTCCATGAATAACATCTTTTACCACTCCTTTTACTCTGTTATGCCGCCCATACCCCTGCCCGGAAGCTCAGGCAGCCCCTATTCAGCATCCGGGTTCTTATTTGAGAGCCTTAATGGAAAACATCCGTTCCCCTCTGTCAGCCCCTTACAGGCATGACCTGTGTGCCCCCAAAAGCCGATTTGCGGCAGAAATTCAGAACATTTTTTAAGTGATCCTGTCTCCCCCATCTGCCCCTCTCAAATCCCCTTGAGTGACAAATCCGGCAAGACAGAGCCCATGCAGAAAGAAGTTCTGCAGGCATAAACAGAACAATATTATCCCTTAGGCTATATAATAGTTCGTCCTGAGGGATTGTTTAAAGTTAAATATCCACATTAATACACAAAACTTTATTTTTTAGATATTATATTTATCTTGGAATATTTGAAAGAATACTCACACCGAATAACAAATATAGTTGAAAAGGTAAGAGATTTTCGTTCTCTTTTTCCTCACAATATCAACCATACAAGGGTGGAAGACCAAACCTTCTTGATGGAACCAAAACTTCGACACGGAACCATAACTTCCAGCACGGAACCATAACTTCCGGGATAGAAATATATATTCTATGCCATATATTCTATGCCTGCGGGATTTCTTAACTCACTTTTTCCGGAATTTAATTTCCTTTTTCTTTCATCAGCAGCTCTGCGGATTCAAACCCGGCTTTTACCGAACCGTTCAGACTCCTTTCCGGATAATTGGTTGAAGAGAACATACCTGCAAGATAAAGCCCAGAAGGGCCTGCAGTAAAAGGAAGCACATTTTTGAGATAGCCCTGCTCGTATACGGGGGCGGTATCTATTCTGCGGTAGAGCTTCGTCCAGCGAACCTTTGTTCTTGAGAATCCGGGAAACATTTTTTCAAGCCCTTGAAGGTAAGAATCAAGGACATTTTCTTCCTTTTGCGTCCAGAGAGCACTCTTTTCGTCCTGAAAATAAGCAGTCACATAGACCAGATGTTCCCCATAGTCTTCAAAAGGCATATAATTGGTGTGTTCGATCACGGCTCCAAAAGGCACATCGGCTTTTATGTTCATCCAGTAATTCCCGTCTTCCATAAGCGGCCTATCAAGCCCGATCAAAGCACACGCAGTCCCTTGATAATGGATATTTTTTAAAGAATCATGCAGGAGTTCTAGCTTGCCTCCGGTGATCGCATCAAGTACCGCGGGTTCTGCAGTCGAAATAACCGCATCGCAAGCTATAAACTCCCCGTCCACCACCACTCCCTGTACGGCATTGTTTTTGATCACAAGTTCAGTTACTTCCTTATTTGTCCGAATCTCTCCCCCATTTGCAGTTATTTCCCCTTCCAGGGCTTCCAGAAGAGAGTTAAAGCCGCCTCTCATGTACCCCAGTTTCTCCCCTTCTTTTCCCCTATCCGACCTTATTTTCACCCTCCCGATTAACCAGGCGGCAGAAACGTTTTCGGCGTTATCTCCGAATTTGCTTTTCATAAGAGGGGCAAAAAAGTTTTCATACACCGACTTTCCCGCAGTATCGAGAATCCAGTCCTTTGCCTTTATCTGGTCATAGGGCACCGTGTCTTTTATCAGTCTGATCCTGAAAACCAGCAGACCAAGTTTTGCCAGGTCAAGAATGGATAGAGGGCTAAAGTGTAAGATCTCAAGAGGAGTGTTCATAGGATAGTTCTTACCATCCACGAAATAGGCATCTTTTGCTTCCAGCCACAGCATCTGCTTTTCAAGCCCGAGTTCCCTTATGAGGGCAAGGAGTTCCGAATCGGTCCTGAATATATGGTGGTAGTACCTTTCAATAAAGTATTTTTTCCCGGATTGTTCCAGACAGTAACTTGCTGCCATCCCCCCGATATCTGGATCTTTTTCAAAAACGGTTACTTCGTTAGATTTACATAGCCTGTAACCTGCGGATAAACCGGCAAGTCCGCTTCCGATTATTACTATCTTCATGGATATTTTTTCCCTCTATTCATTAATTTTTAAGCTAATTTTTGAGAATTGGGCTTTAAAACCCTGTAATTTCCATATGGAAAAACAGATAGATTCCAAATCTTTTTTTACAGGAAAAGGTCTTGTAGAACTATAAATATTACAAAAAAACCCTTTGCATATCGATATGTCTAACCGCTATATATACATTAAACTCATTTATATTATAGCGCGGTACATACCGAGTACAGAGCTATCGGGTTACAAAAAGACGAGGGTCAGGGTTTGTACTACGATCGGGAAATTAGCTCGGTTCTTGAGGAGCTGAAGACTTCAGAGGAAGGATTGAGCTCCGAAGAAGCTGAAAAAAGGCTGGAAGAGTATGGGAAAAACGAACTTAAAGAAAAAGAAAAAGTCTCGGTCTTGCGACTCTTTCTCTCACAATTCAAAAGTATCTTAATTTTCATCCTGATAGTTGCTTCCATTGTTTCGGCTTTACTCGGGGAAACCATTGACTCGGTGGTGATTTTATTTACTGTTTTTCTTGCCGGAGTTCTTGGTTTTGTACAGGAGTATAGAGCTGAAAAAGCAATTGAACTCCTTAAGTCCCTGACGTCTCCCGAGGCAACCGTAATAAGAAACGGGGCTGAAAAAAAGATCCCTTCAACCGAACTAATCCCGGGAGACATAATTCTGCTTCAGACCGGAGACCGCATCCCCGCTGATGCCAGGATAATTAAAGAGTTCAACCTTAAAGTTGACGAGTCCTCGCTCACCGGTGAGTCCGTGCCTGTCCAGAAAATTACCGATGCTCTGCCCGCAAGCACTTCCAAAGCTGACAGGAAGAACATGGTCTATGCAGGGACTTCAGTTGCTTACGGAAGAGGAAAGGGGGTCGTCACGGCAACAGGCATGAAAACATCTTTTGGGGAACTTGCCGGACTTCTCGGGACAATAGAAAGGTCCAGAACCCCTCTGCAAGAAAGCCTCGATAAATTCGGGAGATGGATTGGCGGGGCAACTCTCGTAATTGTAGCTTTTGTTGCAGTGCTAGGGGTTTTTTCCGGCTTCCCTCCGCTGGACATGTTTCTCTGGGGTGTTGCACTTGCAGTTGCCGCTATCCCTGAAGCCCTTCCTGCGGTTGTGACAGTAGGGCTGGGGCTTGGAGTAAGGCGTATGGTCAAAAGACATGCTCTTGTGAGAAAACTTCCTTCGGTAGAAACGCTCGGGGCTACTGATGTAATTTGTTCTGACAAGACAGGCACGCTTACACAGAACAAAATGACAGTTGAAAAGATATATGTTAATAAACAGAACCTCAAAGTCACGGGAAACGGGTATAATCCTGAAGGAAAATTTTTAAAAGAGGACTCGGATAAAGAAGACCCTGAGGTCTCTGAGGACGATTTACATCTTCGGACTCTTTTGCTTGGGGCTGCCCTTTGCAACGATTCAAACCTTCATAAAGAAGAAGACGTGTGGAAAATTACAGGAGACCCGACAGAAGCAGCTCTTGTGGTCGCTGCGGCAAAGGCAGGGTTTGAAAACTCCGAACTAGAACGAAAATACCCGCGACTTGCAGAAATACCCTTTTCTTCCGAAACTAAGAGAATGACCACCTTCAACAAACTGGAAGACGGCCCCGGAAGCATTCTTGATTCCGAACTTGTGGCTTTTTCGAAAGGAGCTCCGGAGGTAATCCTTGCCTCCTGTACGAAGATTTTGCTTGACGGCGAAACGAAAGTTTTAACTCAGGAGCAGATACAGGAGATCTCCGAGCAGGTTAAAGAACTTGCTGATCAGGCCCTGAGAGTTATGGCTCTTTCTTTCCGCCCGCTTGAAGAGGGTTTCTCCCCCGAAAAAGTTACTTCCGGGGAAATCCCTGCAGAAGAAATTGAAAAGGACATGATCTTTTCAGGGCTAATAGGTATGAGAGATCCCCCGAGGGAAGAAGTAAAAGCTGCTATCAAAACCTGTGAAGAGGCGGGCATCAAGACAGTAATGATAACCGGGGATCATAAGATCACAGCGGCTGCAATTGCAAGAGAACTCGGGATTTTAAAGGAAAACGACCTCACTCTTACGGGTTCGGAACTTGACAACCTTGACGAGATTGAGTTTGAGGAGAAAGTTGAAAAGGTTTCGGTTTACGCGCGGGTCTACCCTACTCATAAACTGAGAGTGGTAGAAGCCCTAAAGAAGAAAGGCTATGTTGTGGCAATGACCGGGGACGGAGTTAACGATGCTCCTGCCCTGAAGGCTGCGGATATGGGCATAGCAATGGGCATTACGGGCACTGATGTCAGCAAAGAAGCTTCCAGCATGATCCTGACAGATGATAATTTTGCGTCCATTGTCTCGGCAGTTGAAGAAGGAAGAAACATATTTAAAAACATCAAAAACTTCATAGCCTACGGACTTACAGCCCATATCGGAGAAGTCCTGATCGTCCTCACAGCAATTCTGGGCTGGCAGATCCTACCTTTGATTGCAGTACAGATCCTCTGGATCAACCTGATTACGGACGGGCTCCCTCCCATGGCTCTTTCTGTTGAACCTCCTGACAGGGGGCTTATGAGGCAGAAACCAAGGGATGTTGAAGAAGGACTTATCACCCGCCGTGAAATTGCTGCCGGGCTTGGGATTGGAGGGCTTATTGCCACTCAGGCCCTGATAGTTTTAGTCTGGGCTCTGAACAGCGGTTTTCCCATTCCGAAACTACAGACCATGATCTTCACACTTGTAGTCTTTTCAGAGATGTTCAACGCTTTCAACTGGCGTTCTGACAGGTATTCGATTTTTTCTCTCGGGCTCTTTACAAACAAAGCTCTGGTCTATGCAGTCCTGACCACAGTAATCCTGCAGTTGCTGGTGGTTTACACCCCTTTCCTGCAATTTGCTTTCAGGACAGTCCCTCTTTCCCTTTCTGAGCTGGGAATCATAACGGCTTTAGCTTCCACCACCCTCATCTCAATGGAGATTGTAAAGTACCTGAATGCAAGGAAGTATTACTGATCGGAAGGTTATCTAAGCTCATCCGGGTCTTGGCTTTAAAAAAGAGGGGAGAGCTCTGATCTTTTTCCGGATCTAAACTGTCATTCTATGGTCCCATTATCGGCTTTGTTTTTTCTTTCATTTCGAATCGCAAACTTTAGAAGCGGAGGTGAAACCAGGAGGGATATAATTACCATAAAAACCATCGCTGAGAATACTTCCAGTCCGATGATCCCTGCGCTCCTGCCTATGCTCAACACCACAAGTTCTATCCCTGCTCTCGGCATAACCCCTATCCCGAAGATAAGGCTTTCATAAAAATCGAACCCTATCGCTTTTGACCCTATAAAGCCTCCTATCAGTTTTCCGGAGAGGGCCAGGAGGACAACCAGGGGGACAAAAATACCTGCATTTACCAGGTCTTGAAGGTCAATTGAAAAACCTATAAAAGCAAAAAAAAGAGGGACCAGGATCCCGTAAGCCAGCCCTTCTACTTTGCTCTGTACGTCCTGAATTTTGGCAAGAGGAATTTCCGAAATTAAGACCCCTCCGATAAATGCCCCTATTGTTGCATGAAGGTCGAAAAACTCTGCAAGGTAGGCAGAAAAAAGAGCTACCATAACCACAACGGAAAATACTGCTTCTTTTTCGTGCATTTTCTGGGCATAAACAAAAATCCTGGGGAAAAAGTACTTTCCAAGGATGTACATGATCAGCAGAAAGAGCAGGATTTTTCCTGCAATTGTAAGAACGCCCAGAGCCGAAGGCATGAGATTGAAACGGGTAAAAGTAATCAAGATAGAAAGCAGGGATATCCCTATAATATCGTCAAGGATTGCCGAAAAAAGCATTATTGTCCCGGGTCTGCTGGAAAGATAGTTCAGGTCTATAAGAGTATTGAGCACTGTTCCTATGCTTGTCGGACTAAAAGCAACTGCTATGAAGAGGCTTTGAAGAAAACTGAAATTAAAGATCTCTCCAAGCATGAAACCGAAAACAAAGGCAAAAAATATCTGAGAAAATGTAGGGACAAAAGCAACTAATGCTGCGGGTTTCAGTTCCCTTAAGCTCACTTCTTTATATCCTGCAGTAAAAAGCAGGAAAATAGCCCCGAGCTGAGCAAAGAAAGCGATTACCACGGTTTCTACATCAAGAAAAAGTACTCCGAGTAAGATACCTGCAAGAATTTCCCCCATGATTGAAGGGAATCCTGCTCTTTCTGACGCTTCCCCCAGGATTTTCACACTGAAAATAAGAAATAGTATCTGAAACAGAGCACTCACTGCTGTTAGTCCCCCACTGTCCTCTCTTGCTTTAGCCCAAGCTCACCTTTTTTCTTCTCCTGCAAATCTCTTTTACGAGATCTTTCTTGGAGATAATTCCTGCCAGTTTTCCATTATTGCTGACACATACGCGGTCAAACCTGTGCTTCATCATCAGGTCCGAAGCGTCTTTGAGTGTAGCATCAAGAGAAATTGTCACCGGATGTGTGATCATTATATCTCTGGCTTTTCCACCAAGAGACCTTATAGCCGTAAGGGGGGTATGTTTTGATCTGGGGACCAGGCACAAGAGCAAGATTTCTAGAACAACATCAAGGTCAATGATCCCCACAAGCTCATTATTCGCATTCACTACGGGAAAAGTATGGTAGGGGAATTTCCCAAAAAGCGAAAAGACTTCTTCCAGAGGAGCATTTTCTTTTATTGTGACAACATTTCTGGTCATTAAGTCTTCAATTGTCATCCAGAGGCAACTCTCAAATCTCTCGCCTTCCTTCTCGGATGGCATAAAGTCTTCCAGAAACTCTTCAAAAGTATCGGATAATTCTTCTTCCCTTTCTGGAACCTTTTCCGGATGCCTCTCATTTCCATTTTCCTTTTCTTCCTCCTCTTCATAGCTGTTTCCTTGAGAGAAGTTTCTTCCTGCAAGATTATTTGTTAGAGAGAATATTTTGCCCATAAATAGCTCCATTTAAGAATTCTCCCCTTTTTACATATTATTTGTGTTCTTCGGTATTTTTTTCGCTTTTTTCCGGGTTTTTTCATCTGTTTTTCTCCCTATTCCGATTGGCCGGGGAAATCAGTTGACCTGTTTCGAATCCAGGAATAAAGCTCTCAGATATTTCTTCCTGAACCTCACGTGATCGGAAACAACCCGTCATCCAGAGAAAAAACAACAAGAAAAACAATGCAATGGGTAGAAGAGGGAATATGCTGAAGAAATGTTCCCCGGCTGAGAGAATATTTTCCTGACTCAAGACTGTTTTTTAACTCGTGGAAAAAGAGATTTAGAAAAGAAAATCTGGGCTTATCCGCCCATTTCAAATTTCTTCTTGTAATAGAGGGTGAAATTTCTCCCCGGACGCAGAGTAAACTTATAAGAGGAATACTCTTCTGCTGAGATTTCCCTGTACATATCATAGGATGAGGGCACAATAATGGCCTCGTATTTACTGCTGGACGGGGGTTTTGAAGCATATCCTACTTTATTGTAGTCCCGCAGGTACCAGGGCAGGGGCCAGTAAAGCTTATTCGGGTCAACCACGTAAAGCCTCAGGGTCTCAGGCCTTCGGTCGAATCCCTCTATCTTCTCCATAAGCTCCCGGATATCCAGAGAAGCCTGTGTATAAGTCATCAGCTCTGCAGGATCCATACTCCTGTAGTAATTTACCGAGATACACTGACCAAGAGAGATTAGCAGGGAAAGAGCCAGAATTCCTGCAGTTAAATTGAAAACTTTTCTGGAGTGTTTTTTCCGAAAAGAGGTTGAACCTGTCAGAGGACTCCGATCTCCTTTCGGAAACGCCTGTTCTTCCGGAAGTTCCTGTTCCTGTGGAATTGATTCAGGCTTCCGGAGAAATGTTTCTCCCAGATAAGTTCCTGCCAGGATCCCGAAGGGCAGGACGATATGCACAACGAGCCAGGGGACTTTTTCCTGAAGATAGGAATAGAGCAGCAGGCTGCTAAAGGCCCAGTAGCAGAGAAAAAAGAAAAATGAAGCATTCTCCCTTTTACTTTTCAGGAAATAGGAAAAACCTGCCAGCCCGAAGATTACAACCGGAAGCTCATACCGCAGGAGAATTGGGATATAATAGTAAAAGGGGCCTCCTATCCTCTCCATCCTGTGCATTGCCAGCCAGTGATGAAAAGCCCTTTCTACGATTGAAAAAAGGGAAATGTCGTTCCTGAAAAGGCTGGTATAAAAAAACATTATAATGAAAATGGCAACTGCTCCCGAGAGAAGAATTTCAGGGAGGAAGCGTAAAAGAGTCGAAACTTTGCGGAGGAGGGTCTTTTGCAAACCCAGGTTTTCTCTCTTCCAGTCGGAATAAATCCAGTATAGTAAACCCATCCCGGCATAAGCTCCGAATATAAGTATGATTACATAGGCGTTTTCCTTTGCAGTCACGGCAAGGGCAAGGGACGACGCTGTCAGGAAAAGGTAAGGGAAGCGCTTGAAGCTGTGGATGTTGTCGAGATAACGGAAAGCGCCCGCAACAGCCGCCAGGGTGCAGAACACAATTATCATATCGTTTCTGAAGAACCTTGAAAAGTACACCATACTTGGAGAAAATGCAAGCAGAAACATCGACCAGAGCACGCCGTTCTTTCCCAGTTCTTTTTTCAGCAAAAAGAGCAGTAGAATAGTTGCCACTCCGAAAAAAACAGGGATCAGGCGAGCTGTTGCATCGTTTATTCCAAGGAAGTGAAAGACGGCTGCAGTAGAATGGTAAAGAAAGGGGCCGTGATAGGCAGGATTATAACTATATTCACCCTGTTCGAGCAACTTGAGAGTGAAACTGCCATGTACGCTCTCATCATGGTGGAAAACCCTCTCTCCAAGCTCAAAGAGCCTGAGGGCCAGGGCAAAGAAAACGATCAGAAGCCCAAGAAGCCTGTACTTTGTGTCGGAGAGCCCTGATGAATTTACGGACAGCCTCGATGAGTTTACGGAGTTATTCGAGTCATTGTATGGATTTTGCTGCATTGTTTCCCAAACCTTAAGGTGATGGCTGCTTCTTATAAGGCATAGGTATATTTAAGGAGTAGGATGAAATAGTCTTCCTCATGGCTGAAGTAAAAGTGAAGTTATTTGCAAATCTACGTGAGGCCGCAGGCACCCCGGAACTCCCGCTTTCCGGAGAAAAGGTTATTGATGTCCTTTTATCCCTCACCGACAAATATCCCGCTTTAAAATATGTTATTTTTGAAAAAGGCGATGAAAAAAGCGAGATTCTGATACTTTGCGGTTCAATAAATATTCTGATTAACGGAAACAATATCCGGCACCTGGAAGGGCTTGAGACTCTCCTTAAGGACTCGGATGAAATCGGGATTCTGCCCCCTGTTTCCGGGGGATGATTTTTTCCAGGGGGCAGGAGTATGGGAAGGATATTTAAAGAACGTACTTCCGTTGATGAAGCTCTGCAGCTTTTCCTTGAAAACATCTCCCCGCTAAGGCATGCAGAAGAAGTGCCCCTTGAAGCCTGTACAGGCAGGGTACTTGCAGAAACCGTAGTTTCCGGAAGAGATATACCTCATTACAGGCGGGCTGCGATGGACGGATACGCTGTCAGGGCAGCTGATACGCCGGGTGCATCTCCCGCAAATCCCGTGCTTTTACAGCTGTCGGACAGCATTGAGGAAGGGACCTCCATGTGGGTCCATACCGGAGCCGCCCTCCCGGAAGGTGCCGATGCGGTCGTAATGGTTGAAGACACCGTGACTGTCGGGGACATGGTTGAAATCAGGGCTCAGGTCTATCCGGGGAGGAACGTGGGGCAGATTGGAGAGGATATAAGAAAAGAAGAGCTGGTTTTTAAGGAGGGGCATCTCCTCCGCCCCTGTGACGCTGCCGTACTCGCCTCCCTCGGACTCGACAGGGTGAAGGTTTTCCGAAAACCTCTGGTCGCAGTCATCCCCACAGGAGACGAACTGATAAGCCGCAAAAGAGCCGGAGAGATCCCCCCTCCCGGAATGGTGCTTGAGACCAACGGGCTGATGGCCGCCCTTTATGCGGAAAAGTGGGGGGGGATTTCACGATGCACGGAGATTGTGCCTGACCGCCCGGAGAGTTTAAAAGAAGCAATGGAATCTAACCTGGACGCCGATATTATCCTCCTTTCAGGTGGGACTTCAGTCGGGAAAAGAGACCATGCCCCGGAGGTTGTAACGTCTATGGGAGAACTGCTTGTGCACGGGGTCGCGCTCAGTCCCGGAAAGCCTGTAGCTCTTGGGGTCATAGGAAAAGTTCCCGTAGTTTGCCTTCCGGGATATCCGGTTGCCGGGCTTGTTGCCCTGTATTTCTTTGTCCGCCCCGGGATTCGGAAACTGGGTTCGATCCCTGAAGTACCGGGAATTGTCCTTAGAAAGCGCCTGGCTGCAAAAATAAGTTCAAAAATCGGATACGTTAATTTCATCCGCGTTGTCTTTGAAGGAGACAGGGCACGCCCAATTATGGGAGCAGGAGCAGGAGTCCTGAGTTCGGTTGCAAAGGCTGACGGCTATGTTCTCGTGCCTGAGAACCTGGAAGGCTATGAAGAAGGACAGGAAGTGGACGTCTTTCTGATCGAGTAAACTTGGAATCAAGAAGCTGGTATGTAAACAGATACGGGTGGCTTCTTTTACTACTTCGCTATATGAAATGAATAAAATTTTATACTAACAGGAGGTAATGGGAAGGACGTAACCGTCCTTTACTCCAATTTTCAGTAATATAAAGTGAAAAAAATGCCCTCCCAAGATAAAGAGATAGATAAGATTTTTTTAATAGGAGCCGGCGGCTTTCTAGGAGCAGTTTGCCGATTTTTGCTCTGTGAGCTTGTGGAAGGGCAACTTGGAATCCTGTCCGTAAACGTAATTGGGAGCTTCATGCTGGGCATGATAATGTACGATACCGAATACCTTGGCTTCATAGGCCCTAAAGGAAAAATTGCGTTCGGGACAGGCTTTATGGGAGCGTTTACGACCTTTTCCACTTTTGCAGTCCAGTCGTTCAGCCTGCCTTTCATCCCGGCTCTCGGGAATATCAGTGCAAATATCTTTCTTACCCTTACAGGCGTGTTCTTCGGCAGGAGTGTCATAAAAGCCCTCTCAAGCAGGGAGATCTGAGATATGTTCCCTACTTCAGGCATAGGAGAACTTTTTTTGATAGGCACGGGTGGTTTCATAGGGGCATCCCTCCGTTATACGATTTCAAGCCGCGTGCCAAAAATCCAGAATATTCCGGCAGGAACCCTTACGGTAAACCTTCTGGGCAGCATAGTGCTCGCACTCTTAACTTTTTCTTCGGAACCGGAATCCGTGGTCTATCTGGTAAACATAGGAATGCTTGGCTCCTTTACAACTTTCTCTACCTTTGCCTATGAAACTTTCAGGCTGCTTGAGGACGGGCAAAACATTTCATTTTTCCTCAATATCTTTCTGAATGTCATGCTCTGCCTCCTGGGAGTAAGCATCGCATATCTTGCCCTCATGCTTTGATTTTGAATAAATCCCCCAAGCAGGTACCCAGACCAGGTTAAAAAACTGTTTAGTAGTACTAAGGCATCCTGTCGGTTCTGAATTTATTTGTATTGAAGCGTCGGTCATAATAGTTTCAGATTAATTTGTAGGTCCATTCCGAAACCCATGGGAGAATCACTTATTTCTCCTGCGCCGCACGGTGAGGGAACAGGCCCGACAGCCAGAGAGATACTTCCTTAACTCCGGGGACCGCTTCTCAATTCATGAAAAAAACACAAAAGCCTCCACCAGCCGGCCCGGTAGTTCGTCAAAAAGAAGTACGGATTCATGTGGTGCATCTCTATCAAAAAACGAAGCTCCGGATAAAGATAGAGAAACCTATAGAGAAATTAATTTTTTGAGAATTAGTGTAAAAAAGACCGTCAGTAACTTAAAAAATAGAACTAAAAATGGTAAAATGGGAAAGCCCTGAGGTTATTTTACGAGGGCTTTTGCAGATCTTCTAATGAAGCGCCTCTTGTGACCCGAAGATGTGAAGCGCTGTGCAGGTCCAGGGTGTGCTTTCTGCGATTTCGATTTCTGGATCTTGATTACTCTGCCTTTTCTGCCTTTTACCTTTACCCAATCAATGCTACCGGTTTTGCCCATTATCATTCCTCGTTAATTTTGATCTGGATTTAGTCTGTATTTGTTTTAACTTTATTCACATACCATGTCTGCTTTATCGCCGGCCACTGCTGTTTGCCGCGGATTTACCCATCAGCAGCGATCCCGCAACATAGGTATTTGATTCGATGATCTGTCAAATCGATAATCTTTCAATGATCTTAATTGGAATACCGAGATTCCTTGAAGCCTGAAAGTAAGAGATATGAGTTTCATCAAGCCTTGAGTTTATCATAAAGAGAAATGCTAGTAATTAAATGTTACGGACATTGCCCTGAATCCGGGCACAAAAATATAGGAAACATACGCAAGATATAAATAATTCTTTCAAGGGAAGATGCATATAGATCCCTCTAAGCTTTACAGGCACGCAAGTGATATGACACCCAGCTGGGGCTGTACTCAGACATTAAGGTACCCAAGTGATGCGATATTCCGATGGTACCGTACTCGGATGATAAGGCACTCAAATGATGCCAGATAAAGGATGAACAGCAAGAAAAGGGATAAAGGGACTGGCAAATAGCAGAACAAATGTTTCAGAATTCTTTTCTTAAAAGGTGATTTCCGTAAAAAATAATCCAATTGAAACCAGACTTACCGAAGTGCGAGAAGAACTGCGGGACTTAAAGAACTTTCCGGACTCAAAATTTGTCGGCATAATCAAAGAACTGGGATTCAGGTGTGAACTCTGTGCCCGCTGCTGCACTAAAGAGTTTAACGACCACGTATTTCTTCTCGATTCGGATCTGGAAATAATAAAACAAATCGACCCGTATGCCGTCACTCCTGCCCCGTATTACGAGTTTTGCGACCAGAACGGAAGGTTCTATGTCTCCGGCTATGCCCTGAAAACAAAACCTGACGGTTCCTGCATTTTCCTGGAAAATAAGAGATGCAGGATTTACGAAAGCCGCCCCTCAATCTGCAGGGTGTATCCCCACATGCTGCACAGGGAAGCCGACGAAACTGGAAAAGTAGACTGGCGGCAGATAAGCGGCTTAAACGAACACGGGAGCTATCATTCGGAACTCGATGACTCTACGTGTGAAGCAATTGCACAGGAGACAAAGGCTTATGAAGAAACCTATCTGGTGCAGATGATCGGGTTTCTCGAAGCTTTGGAGGCTCACTTCCGGAAGAACAACTTAAAACATGTCCAGAGGACCTATGACCGTAAAATGAGGGAATTCCTTAAAGGGGAATGCAAGATTGAAGTATTTGTATACACTGAGAAAGGGTTTGAGAAACATAATCTTCAGCCCGGAACTGATTAATTAACGAACTCATCCCAAAACTTTGCTCCTTGAATCCCATTATTAATAGAACTAAAAAATAACTTCATTTTTCCTGTAGAAGGATTTCAAGGCCCAAACTGGAGAGAACAGCATGTCTTTTAAAAGTTTCCTGCTGAAGAGATTGATTGATTTGGATGGCATCCCCTATCACCTGAGATGGAAAAAATCCGTCAGTGGCATTGGAACGATATATGCGAACACTCTTGAAGTGATGCAGGAAAATGTGGAAACGATAGTGTAAACAACTTAAATGAAGTTATGTACAATATTGGGCTTGGACAGTCAACCGAAATTCTTGAGATGCTGGATTTAAAAAAAGATCTGGAAGGGTGTGCCTATGTGTTGCTGGCAGTTCACCGGATTTTCGGAATCAAAAGTAAAATAGTACAGAAAGATAAGAACAAAGTAATAATTCATGCTCGGAAGTGTCGTTGGGGGGACATATAACAAAATGGAATGACAGGACCTGCTTATCTATAGATAACTATGAGGCAGGGTTGATTGAAGGAATACTTCCGCATTCGGAACACGCATATACTAAAAGAAGAAGTTGCGGCGATAATGTTTGTGAACTTATTATCAATTTCAATGAGAATAATTGATTTTTCCAACCGCCGTTGTCGGGACTGAAAACGACATGACGTGGATTTCACAAGCGAAGTCAAAAAGAAGTTAAGAAATAATCTTATTTTTTCCCTTTGATCTTCCACTTAAGAAGTATTCCATCCTCAATTTTTTCAGCCGAAAGCAGTTCAAGTCCGAGGAGTTCGGCTTCCGTGAACCCTTCTCCGTCCGTGAAAGTCGGGGCTGTTTTTCCTCCGATAATGAGGTTTCCAACAAAAGTATAGACCTCATCAACAAGGCCTGCGGAGAGCATTCCCCAGTTCAGAGTAGCACCTCCTTCGACCATTAAAGTGTTTATACCCATTTCCTTTAATAGTACCGCAAGTTCTGGAAGGTTAACTTTAAAGTCTCCGGTTTTAATGACTCGAGCTTTTTCTTCCAGGCTTTTGATTTTCTCTGCGGGAGCTGAATTTGAAACGGCAATTATCCTGAGCCCCTCACCTTTTTTGAAGATATCGGCATCAAGAGGAGTTCTTGCGGCACTATCAATAATAATCCTTACCGGATTTTCACTTTTTCCGGCGGCTTTTCGGGCGGCTTTCCTTTCAGGAGATTTTACCGTCAGGCTGGGGTCATCGGCAAGTACGGTGCCTATCCCAACCATGATTGCATCTGCCTGAGCCCGCAGTTCATCCATCCTCTCAAAATCGAGTTTTCCTGAGATCTTTACCTGTTTTCTCTCTTTTGTTGAGAGTTTGCCGTCGGCTGACATAGCGGAGTTTATAAAAATAAAGGGCCTGTCCATGTTATGGCTCCGGAAAAAAGTATTAAATAAAAAGATACTTTGTATAAAAATCACCGTTACACATTAGAATTCTGAAATAAACCAGGTTTAAAGTGAGAGTTTTTCCGGTTTTTTGATCTGTTTTTATTTTTAGACTGAAATAAGTTTGAGCTGGGGTTTAAACTATTTTTAACCCGGCTCAAAACTGTATTCAACCCGCATTTAGCCTGGCTTATTCCGATTCTACCAGAGGCTTAAGAAGGTCGTGGTCTCTTAAGAGGCCCTGAAGCTTGCGGTTTGAATTAATAATCGGTATCTGGTCAATCCTATTACGTTTCATTTTTCTTGCGCAGTCGCTGACAGATGCAATGTAGGTAGCTGTGATCGGTTCCCGGATCATGACATCGTTTCCGATCAGGTTAGGGACCTTAATCCTTGACACGCTATAGTAGATGCTCATGGTATCCCTCATGGACTCCCATGTCCAGGCATCGTCATCCTGCCCTGCGGACATATCCGACATTTCCACGCTGTCTTCAATAACGCTCGCGGCGATTACGTCTCGGTCCGAGATGATCCCTATGAGTTCAAGAGCTGCATCAAGTACGGGCACAGCCTTGACCCCGGCAAGTTCCATGATCCTGGCTACAACAGGCAAGGGGGTCTCGTTGTAGATTGCAACTACTTCCTTTTCCACATAGTCCTTGATAGGAATATCGATATTCATATCCGCAATTGTGCCCACTACATCTGCAACCGTGACAAGCCCCACAAGTTTTCCGTCATCGACAACCGGAAGCCTTCTGATACCGTGCTGCAGAAGCAGGCGTGCAGCAGTCTGCAGGTCCGATCCAGGGGATATGGTTATCGGGTCTCGTGTCATAAGGAGGGCCAGCTGTTCCTCTTCAGGGTTTTGTAACAGGTTTGTCCGGGTTACTATTCCTACTACTTTGGAATCCTTGAGTACCGGGACTCCCGAGATATGTTTGTTCTTAAGAATTTTAAGAACCTCGTCCCTGGAACCTGGCAGGGTCGCACATGCAACGTCCCTTACCATGATATCTTCTATGAAGATGTTTTTTGGCATATTGATCTACACCTGTATTGTCCTCTGAATCCTGGATTTTTTGATCAATCGTTTCTCTTCAAAAGGCTTCCAGTCAATAGCAATATCAGCCTGTTTCTCCACTCCGGACGACCATTACCGGAACATCTGAACTTCTGACTACCTTTTCTGCAACACTTCCCATGAGGAATCTGTCAAGTCCGGTTTTTCCAAGCGTTCCCATGACTATCAGGTCAACATTGTTTTTCTCTGCGAACTCGAGAATCGCAGAACTCGGATTCCCTTCCCAGACAATTTCTCTTATGTCTTCTACCCCTGCAGCCTTTCCTTGCTGCTTGACGGCAGAGACTGCGCTCTGGCCCTCTTTTCTCAGGATTTCGAACATTGCTTCCCAGCCGCCGTCCGAGCTCATGGGTATCGACGAAAAAGAAGATGTGTCCACTACATAAAGTGCGTGGACTGTGGCGCCGCTGAGTTTTGCAATCTCAATTCCGTAAGAAATTGCTCTCTGGGTATTCTCAGATCCGTCTGTTGCAATTACTATGTTCCGGTAAAATTCGCTCGTCATATCTCGTTCTCCATTTGCTTTACGAATGAAGCACCGCTAATATATCGTCGGGCCTTGCCCTCTTTGTGATTCCACTAATAGGGTCTTTTATTCCTGCCAGATTGTTTGAACTTCCATTCAGGATCATTAAATTCGCTTTATTCCCCTTTTCTATAGAACCCGTAGAATCAGGCCCCATTACAAAAGAACCATTAAGTGTGCAAATTTTAAATACTTGCCTATCCTCGATCGAAAAGACCTTGGACATGAATTCCATTTCAGCAAACATATTTACAGAGTTCAGCATTACATTATCTGTTCCTGCTGCTACACGGATTTCAGCCTCAAGCATTTCAGCTATCGGCGCCATCCCTGATCCTGTCACGAAGTTCGACCTCGGGCAGACAACAACCGGAGCTCCTGTCTGAGCTACATCCTCAAGGTCTTTTTTTGTGGCGTGTGTTAGATGAATCAACAGGTCGGGCTCCAGGGACAGGGCTTTTTCAATGTCACTTCTGTTCTTTTCCCCTGCATGGATTGCAAAAAGTTTTTTCCGATCCCTTGTGCAGGTTGTCATCTCCTGCAAGAGTTCCATGTCGAGATCATTTGCTCCACTCATTCCAAGCCCGTCAGAGTGCGATAAAACCCTTCTTACTTCGGCAAGCACCACTTCCAGAGGAAGCTGGGGTTCTGTGGGTCTGCCAAATATAAGGGAATGCAGGTTCAGCCCTTCAAGGGCTTTATTAAGGGCTGCAAGCCCTACGACCCCTCCTTCTCTAAAATCTGCAAAAGCACAGGTTCCGGTCTCAATCATATCCAGAAGAGACTTTCTAATGTACTGAATGAGTGTTTTATAAGAAGTGTCCCTGAGAATTCTGTGTTTCAATCCGTCTGGCGGCTTTACCAGGGAGTCAAGATCTTTCTGGACCCGAAAACCGGAGGTTTTTCCCAGAGGAGGGTCTTTACAAACTGAATCTCCAAGATGGGTATGGGCATTGACAAAACAGGGAGCTATTATATTTGCAGAATATGTATGCTCTTCCCCAATTTCCGTTATAATCCCGTTTTTTACACAGATATACCCCTCTATGGGGTCCAGTTCGGGGCCTGCGATAATTGTTCCGGAAATTACCTGTTCAGTGCCGTACATATATACGCACCTCTGCTGCTCATCAAACGCCTGTGCTCAGTTAGTGGAAGACCAAACATTATACATCATATATAACTTTTCCTTAAGCCCGTTTAATGTTGCCCGGAAATTTTTCCCTTGTCGGAACTTATCAGAATAGTTTCTCTTATGTTTTAAGAAGTTGCCCAATCAGAGATGCCCATGCCGGGGTTCGATTTTACCGGCACATATATAAGTTAGTAAATATATATAACCGCCTGTCGCATTGTATAGGTCCTTGCATAAGAGAATGGAAAATCCTGACTGTGAGTGTACAGACAACCCCAATGCGGTACATCGATAGTGTGACACTGCCCGACACGAGGGTAACTGAAAGGGACTGCGGAAAACCAGAGGATGAACTTTCGGAGTTAGTGCGCTCGGGCTACAGCACTATTTTACATAAATCTGTTTTTATAGCTTACTTCGAAAAAGTTTACTAGATTATTTTCGGGCTATTTTTAAGGATCGAACATTATTCCCCTAATTTGTCGGGATACCAGTTACTCATTTATATATTTACTTTCAAAATGATGACATATATGTCCTTCGAAGAGGCAATAAAAACTCTGGACTCCGGCATAATTATTGAAATTGAAGTTACCCCAGGCTCCAGGTCACTTTCCGTTCCCAGCGGCTATAATGAATGGCGAAAGAGGATTGCAGTAAAACTGACTAAAAACGCCCAGAAAGGAAAGGCAAATGAACAGCTTATTGAGAGCCTTGCCGAACTTTTCGGGATCAGCAGTTCGGAAATCCTGATAAACAGCGGAGCTACAAGCAGCAAGAAGTCTTTACTGATAAAAGGAATCTCATATCAACAGGCAGTATCGGTTCTGGGAGCCCGTTTAAAGGAATGAAAAAAGAATTGCAAGGCAGGTTTTTACATAAATCTCCTGTTTAACTAATCTCCTGTTTAACTAATCTCCTGTTTAACTAATCCCCTTTTAGCGAATCCCCTGTTTAGCGAATCTCCTATGAAACTAAAAGGTTGCAAATAACGTGACTGATATTGAAATATACAGAAAAAGGCTGGAAAGAATTGAAGAACTGCTTCTGGAACTTTCGGAATACTCAAAAAAGGGAGCAGTGATTATCGTTGAAGGGAAAAGAGACATTCTTTCCATGAAGCGGCTCGGCATTGATGGCAACTTTGAGCTTGCAACCCGCCACTCTCTTTTTAATTTTTCAGAGAGGATAGCGAAACTCGGCTGCGAGGTTATTATACTCACGGACTGGGATAGAAGAGGGGACATACTTGCCACCAAACTTTCGGAATACTTTGGGAACTTTGGAATAAAGCCTGAACTCCAGATCCGGAATAAACTGAGGCTAATAACACAAAAAGAAATTAAAGATGTTGAAAGCCTGTATACTTACGTTTCCAAACTAAGGTCAAAGACAGGTGTATCTTTCGATCAGGAAGATAATATATGAGACTCAGAAAGATTCAACCTAAGACCCGGAACCTAATATTGAACCTTAGTTCCGCATTTTTAAGCGCATAAATGTCGCTTGATGTCGACTCATGCGCTTAAACATAAGCACATAAGATGCAAGGTAATATATTAAATCACAATTATCTGACCTCTCAGATTTGGGGAAAGGCATATATGCGCTTAAAAAGATGGAATTCAGGATTGAAAGATGCTTTTAAACCGGATGAAGCTTACATAAATTTGGATCGAGTCCAGACAAAAATTAGGCTAAAAATTCATATATTTAAGAAATCCGTTATCTAAAAAGTCCATAGCTAAAAGTCCGTATCTAAGAAAGGTTAGTAAACTAAAAAAGAGAGTTCTCTTTTCCTCTACAAATTTCAGAAAAAGAGAAATAAAAGGTAATTGTAACTTTCGCCTGAAAAGAGAAAGTATTACTCTTTATGCATCGGATTGGATGATTCCCCTTTCTCCTGAATCATATCCATACTTTGTGAACTCTTTTGATGATTGAAGGTTCTATCGAATTCAGGATATTTTTGGAATTTGCCAGCCAGTTCTTCAAACATTTTATGCCTTGGACTAATAATAATTATATGTGCAGGGGGGTGAATCTTCTTCAACCTGCTAATAGCCGCTCCAGCGTGATTATTCAACTCAACAAGGGCTGCAGAGTTGCATTTTGACCTCAGTGATACGCCCATTACACTTACAAGAAGCTCATCAGCATAATTAGGTTCTATACATTTAGGAGTCGCTGAAAATTGAATATGCCCGTATCGTTCTAGATCATGTAATGCTATTTTTACTTTATCCGAGTCGTCTGCCCGGACTAACGCAAATGATTTCATTTTTTACACACCACCAATCTACAGAAGTTATCCCCATTTCGATATGGATTTACCCCTATAATAAACTTTGTGTATGAAACGGCTTAGTGGACGACCATAAATTCCCAGCCGAATGCAGCACCCTCATTAGATCGAGACTGTTAAAAATTGCCATTTCCGTGGCCTTAATATTTTGTCCGCCTTTCGCCTTATTGCAAAATATGTTCAAAAATTACAGGGGTATTTCACAAGCTCTTTTTTCAAGATTTAGTATGCGCTCCCATGAAATAGAGTCGCATATGCTATACTTATATGCATCGTATATATATTCGTTTTGAAATAATATTTTACCAACAGGGGAACTTTACTTAAAATCCACCTTAGTTGAGTTTTTAAGAGAAGTTTTTTATTGGCCAAGCAATATAATATTTTATTATTAGATTTCGTAAACTTCATTTTTTGATTCCCGGATTAAGTATGAATGGAGCCCTTTCTCCAGGTTTTTTTTGAAATAAGGGGATATCAAGACTTTAAATGAATATATATATTCACTTAAAATATCATTTTACATTAAATAAAAATAGTATAATATAAACTTACTCATTTGATTCTGCCATATTGGGCAAAAATAACTTCGTTAAATGGGATCTTTTATTTAGAACCTTGCCATATCATATACCGAGACAGTATACAAAAATATTTATCATAGAACTCTCTGTGTTCTGTTTTCATCTCCGTGCATGAAAAAACCCAAGTATTCTATGGACTGAGTTCTTCCTCTTATAAATCTCAATCAATTACATCTTATAATCTCAATTATATTTTATAATCTCGATTAGGGTCATTACATAAAGACGGTGAATATATGGCTGAAGATATTGAAACTAAAGTTGTTAAGGCAAAAAAAGCTTCAATTGAGCTTTCCAGTGTAAGCGAAGAGGTAAAAAATAGGGCGCTTGAGGCTATGGCAGAATCCCTGGACAGAGAAAGAAAAGCTATTCTTGAAGCAAACTCAAAAGACCTTGAATATGCATCCGAACTGAAAAAAGTCGGGAAGCTTACCCAGGCCCTTGTGGACAGGCTCAAGGTCACGGACTCAAAGATTGACGGGATGATCGCAGGAATCATGGATGTAATAAAGCTCAAAGATCCTGTTGGGGAGACTCTTTCCACACTCGAGCTTGACAACGATCTGATCCTCTATCAGATTAGCTGCCCCATAGGCCTGATAGGAGTGATTTTTGAATCCCGGCCTGACGTTGTGCCTCAGGTAATGTCCCTCTGTCTGAAGAGCGGAAACGCAACCATTTTCAAAGGCGGAAGCGAAGCCAGAGAGTCGAACCGCACAATTTTCGAAATTCTTGTCAAAGCCATAGAATCCACCGAGGGAATGCCGAAAGGAGCCTTCCAGCTAATGGAAACAAGAGAAGAGATCATGAGCCTTCTGAGCCTTGATGCGTATGTCGACCTCCTGATCCCCAGAGGCTCTAATGAGTTTGTCAAGTTCATTCAGGACAATACAAAAATCCCGGTACTCGGGCACACAAGCGGGATTTGCCATATCTATGTAGATGAGTTTGCAGACCCGGATACTGCCTGGAAAGTTTGTTTCGATGCCAAGGTCCAGTACCCTGCAGTATGCAACGCCATTGAAACCCTGCTGGTAAACCGCAAAATTGCGGAAGCTTTCCTGCCGAAAATGGCAGAGATGTACATAAAAGCAGGAGTGGAACTGCGCTGTGACAAAGATAGCTATATCCTGCTCGCAGAAAAAGGGCTCTCTCCCCTCTCAAAGGCTACAGAAGAGGACTGGAGCCTCGAATATAACGACCTTATCCTTTCGATAAAACTCGTAGATACTATAAAAGAAGCAATTGCCCACATAAACACCTTCGGCTCCCACCACACAGACGGGATAATAACGGAAAATGCTTCTCGGAGAAAAGAATTCATAGGGCTAGTTGACTCCTCAAGCGTAATGGTAAATGCCTCTACACGGTTTGCGGACGGCTACCGCTACGGAAAAGGTGCCGAAGTAGGGATCAGTACGAATAAGATCCATTCCCGTGGACCTGTTGGCATGGAAGGGCTGCTGATTTACAAGTATATCCTTATGGGTAAAGGGCAAGTCGTTGCCGACTATGCAGGAGAAAACGCAAAACCCTATACTCACAGGAAGCTTGACCTTAAGTTTGCGGATGTGAATTAACACATCCCTGAATATTTATGATATGTTTATATACTTGAATTGAAATACCAGCGCAGGTTAAGTGCAAAAACTGGAAATCCTGGCTGCGATCGAGATTACTTGCAGCCATCTTCCAAATAACCTTCAGAGGCACTTCCATTGACAGATAGAGAACAATTCTTCCGTGATGTTAATAAAATCGTTATTAAGATTGGAACTTCTTCGATAACCAGAAAGGGTTGCGACCACACTAAAGAAAACTGCAATATTGACCCTGCCTTTATGGAAAGCATCGCAGCTCAGGTCTACGAACTTCGAAAACATGGAAAAGAAGTAATTCTTGTAAGTTCGGGAGCAATAGGCGTGGGGCTTAACGAGCTGGGCATAGCCCCCAAACCCCGCGAGATCCCCATTAGGCAGGCAGCCGCAGCTGTTGGGCAGAGCATACTGATGCAGGACTGGAGCAGGGCTTTTTCCAAATACGGGATGAAGGTAGCCCAGATTCTTCTTACCTATGAATTCTATTCCGATCGCGTAACCTACCTTAACCTGAGGAACAGCATTTCAACCCTTCTGGAGTATGAAGTCGTCCCGATAATAAACGAAAACGACTGTACATGTACAAACGAGATTGAAGCAATCTTCGGGGACAATGACAAGCTCTCTGCAATGGTTGCAAGCAAAATTGATGCTGACCTCCTGATCATCCTTTCAGACATTGACGGGCTCTTTGACAGGAACCCAAAGACGCACAGTGATGCAAAACTGCTGACCCTTATAAAAAAGATCACACCTGAAATCGAGAGCTACGGGGGAGACCCCACAAACTTCAAGGGTGTGGGGGGGATGCGAACCAAGATAAAAGCTGCAAAAATCTGCAGCATGGCAGGCTGCTATGTCGTAATCGCAAACAGTGAAATAGAGGATGTGGTTACTAAGATCCTTTCCGGAGAAGAGATCGGAACGCTCTTCCTTGCAGAGAGGCATATTCAGAAAAACCGCGCTCGCTGGATAATTCTTGCCAGAGCCTCAGGGACTGTCCGCGTGGACGCCGGAGCAAAAGCTGCGGTGCTGGGAAAAAACAGCCTCCTTCCGGCAGGTATTGTGGATATTGAGGGAACTTTTGACAGGGGAGACGTCGTGAAGCTCGAATGTGAAGGCAAGGTCTTTGCAAAGGGAATCACGAACTACACTTCCAAAGAACTGATTAAAATCAAAGGAGCCCAGACAAATCAAATCGACAATATTCTGGGCTATAATAATTATGATAATGTAATTAAGAAAGAAAATATCGGTATACTGGAAGGGATAAACTAAATTCATCGGGCTCAGGAAAATTTTCCGAATCTCGTCTGATCCCGGAAAACAGTAATCTATCCAGAGAGTTCAACCGGGCTATTGAGTTTCCGAAACTTTAACAGGTAATATTGAGTTTCCAACTCTAACAGGATATGAATTTTCGAAACCTTAACAGGTAATAAATGCAGTTGTGCGTTGAAATTAGCATTCCGCAGATGAGTTTCAAAAATAGTCCTTTTCAAATTTACAGTTAATATACAATCATTTTCTGGAAATAAGGAGATTTCGTACATGGAAAATCAAAAAATAGGATTTATAGGGGCAGGAAAAATGGGCTCTGCTCTCATGCAGGGCACCATAAAAGCAGGAATCGTAACACCTGAAAATATAGGTGCAAGTGATGTATACGAGCCCTTTTTGAAAGACCTGCAGGCAAAACTGGGAATCCGGGTGTCAACCGACAACGCTGTTATCGTCCGAGAATCGGACATTCTTATCCTTGCAGTAAAGCCCCAGACCCTGAGTTCGGTGCTTTCAAATCTGAAGAATGAAATCACTTCGGAAAAACTCGTGATCTCAATTGCTGCAGGAGTGCCCCTTTCCACATACGAGGACGCTCTCCTTGAAGGTACCAGGGTTGTGCGTGTAATGCCAAACATAGCAGCCACAGTTTCTGAAGCTGCTTCAGGGATTGCTCCCGGAAAGAATGCAACTCCTGAGGACCTGAAAGCTGCCCTCGAGATCTTTTCTGCAGTCGGCACAGCAGTCCAGGTGCCGGAGTCCCTGATGGATGCCGTTACAGGGCTTTCGGGCAGTGGACCTGCGTTTATTTTCCCGGTTATTGAAGCAATGGCTGACGGGGCTGTCCTTGAAGGGATGGATAGGAAAAGCGCCCTCACTCTTGCAGCCCAGACTGTGCTCGGAGCCGCAAAAATGGCGCTTGAAACAGGCATGCACCCCGGAGAACTCAAAGATATGGTCACATCTCCCGCCGGAACTACCATCCAGGGGATTCACTCCCTTGAAGAAGCCGGAATCCGGGCTGCCTTTATGAATGCAGTAATAAGAGCAAGTGAACGCTCAAAGGAACTCGGAAAGAAATAAATCCGATTCCTTCTCTTTACTTTTCTATCTCTTTACTTTTCTATCATTCATCCTTCTTTTTTAATTCGGCATCTTCATCAGAAAATTTCGAAACGTAAATTCATTCAGATAAAATTTGGTTTTAAGGCTTCGTTTTTGCCTTTTGACTTTACCCTGCCTTTGACTTTACTCTGCCTTTGACCCTGCTTTCGGCAGGTAACTTGTTTTTCTCGTAATATTTTTACTGATAGCGTTTTTGCTAGAAAACACATTATTCCTGATACTAGACATTATTGCAAAAACGGCTCATTGTTTATATATGTCGTGAGATTTGGGCCATATGTTAACCAGTTTCGAACCCGACATATATGCACATAATGTTTGAAAAACGCCATCATTATAAATACTTAAAATCTAATGTCGACCTGCCGAATATAGGTTTGACTTTACTCTGCCTTTGACTTTACTCTGCCTTTGACTTTACTCTGCCTTTGACTTTATCCTGTTCATCTAGTTTAAGGATCTAGAAAAGATAACGAATGTTAATGATAAATATGAGTAAATATTATATATCAGCGTATTCAATATTATTTTAGTCAAATAATTAAGCTGAACATGTAAGATTGGAGTCAACGGGGGTCATACTTCATATCTCGTGTCCAGCTTTCAGTTGTGACAATATTCGAACTTGGAGTAGTCTATCCGTATTCTTCCCAGCTGCGAATTTATCTTCCAGCGACATTCGTCATCGAACTGAGAAATCACGATAGACGAAAAGTAAACGAAAAGCTGAGATAAACAGTAAAGATGAAAAAATTACAATAAATTATGGTGAAGCGGAGTTCCTGAACTTCTCCGTTCGCCAGGAGGAATCTCTTATGGGGGAAAGAGGTTCCTCCCCAAATTGTTCTTTTATTTTCAGTCCCCGCGGAAATTCATATCTCTGGGGAACTCTCATCAAAAAAAGTAAAATATTTTTTAGCTTATTTTTTGCTATCTTTTTTCAGGCAGAGGAACCAGTCAAGGCAACACTTTCCTTCCTCTTCCGTTCCAAGCCTTTCTTTTACGGCTTCCATTGAATTGGGAGGCGGAATGATAACATCGTCGCCGGGCTGCCAGTTAGCTGGGGTTGCAACTTTTTCGGCTGAATTCTTCTGCAGGGCAATTACGATTCTCTTGATTTCCTGCATATTCCTGCCAGTTGACTGCGGATAGTAGAGTATTGTCCTGATTTTGGCCTCGGGGTCTATGATGAATACGGCTCTTACAGCCTGTGTGGTCGAAGTTTTTGGCTGGAGCATACCATATTTTTTTGCTACCTCCATTTTCAGGTCTTCTATCACCGGGAATTTGACCTCGAGATTTTTCATTCCTTTGTATTCGATTTTCTCTTCGATCCGCCTAAGCCAGGCAATATGAGAAAATACGCTGTCTATGGAGAGTCCTATCAATTCAGTGTTCATTTCCCTGAACTCTTCCTGCATACTGGCAAAAGTCATGAATTCCGTAGTACATACGGGCGTGAAGTCTGCAGGGTGGCTGAACAGGATGACCCACTTTCCTTTATAATCCTCAGGGAAATTGATCATTCCCTGTGTGGTCACTGCGGTGAATGAAGGGGCATCATCTCCAATGAGAGGCATACGTATCTGTTCGGATTCTGTTTCTGTTATGTTCTCACCTCATATTCTAGGATACAACAATTTTCCGTTATCGGAAGCACGATTTCAGGTTAATGGTATTAAATCCTGAAAAGCACTACTCATTCCCTTTAATCGTCCCCAAAAACTATCTAATTATTCACCCCATTGTTATATATCTCTTGCTGATAACGGAAAAAATCCCCCCTTTTTGGAAATACTGTATTTATAACCCCTATTATAACCTCGCAACTCTTTTGAATAAGCCTCATGCTCTTTTTTGCCTGAAAAGCAATTTATGCAAGTAATTCCTTTTTGTATGGGGGTTAAATGAGAGAGTTTTCTCGACCGAAGGTTGTTGTTAGCAGGTGCCTTGAGTTCGACCACTGCCGATATAATGGAGATATGATAAGGAGTCATGTAGTGGCAAAGCTTAAGGAATATGTTGATTTCCTGCCGGTCTGTCCAGAAGTAGAGATCGGGCTTGGAGTTCCAAGAAACCCGGTAAGAATAGTCCTGGAGAGAAGCGAACACAGGCTTATTCAGCCTTCGAGCGGGAAGGATGTCACTGAGGATATGAAAACTTTCTGTACTCGTTTCCTTGACTCTATAGAAAATGTGGACGGCTTCATCCTGAAATTCAGGTCTCCTTCCTGTGGGTTCAAGGACGTAAAGGTTTACCCGTCCGCAGATGGAAAAGGAGTCGTTGGGAAAACTTCGGGATACTTCGGAGGTGCGGTTCTGGAAAGATACTCTTTCCTCCCTGTTGAAGATGAAGGCAGATTACGAAATTCCCGGATAAAAGAGCATTTCCTGACAAAACTTTTTATATTTGCAGCTTTTCGAGAAGTTAAGACTGAAGGTAGTATGAAGGATCTTATAGACTTCCACACTGAGAACAAACTTCTTCTTATGGCTTACAGCCAGGCAGAGCTCCGTAAATTGGGAGAAATTGCCGCAAACAGAGAAGCTAAGCCTTTCAAAGAGCTGGCTTCCGGATATGAGATACACCTGTACAATGCTCTTTCCAGTGCCCCGAAATATACCTCAACAATCAATGTGTTGATGCATGTATTGGGGTATTTTTCAGATAAACTTTCGAGCCGCGAGAAGACCCTGTTTCTTGACTGGGTCCAGAAGTACAGGGAAGGAAAGGCTACCCTCTGTCCTGCAATAAATACAATCAGGTCATGGATCGTACGGTTTGAAAACGACTACCTTATGCATCAGACTTTTTTCGAACCGTATCCCGAAGATTTGATAGAATTGAATCCTGCAGAGTCTCACTTAAGAGAGGATCTCTGGAAATGAGGTTTGATTGAGTTATATCCGGGTGGGTGTTGATCATAAAAGCTAGAATTAAACTGATTTTTCTTTTCTTACTCGTTTATCTGGTCGGGATTTACTTCTTCTGGCCTTTTTCCGAGGGGTCCGGAGATTCTGGCGACAAAGGGATACAGAATAACCTGCAGGGAGTAGCGGATGAAAACCTTGAGCCTTCCAGCAGCCTAGTCTCGGAAGAAGCCGTAGCGCCAGGAAAATCTTCCCGAACTTACTCATGGAACTATGAAGGCTACAGGTGGAGCCTTAGTTTACTGCTTGACGACAAGCTATATGACGCTTATAAGTCAAGGACGCGCAAAAGGGAGTATGACCTTTTTGCTTCGGATCCCTATGACGACTGGCTGATCAAAAATATTGCAGATACCCTTCTTTCCCTTTCAAAAGAGTACGGGCTTGAAGAAAACAAGGTACCCGGACTTTGTGTTTCTTTTATCCAGTCCCTGAACTACACTTCGGACTTTGCAAGTTCAGGATATGACCAGTACCCCCGTTTCCCATATGAGACTCTCTATGATAACGGAGGAGACTGTGAGGACACCTCCATCCTTTCCGTAGCGATCCTGCAGGAGATGGGCTACGATGTCGTTCTCCTCGAACTCCCGGAGCATATGGCGCTCGGAATAAAGTGCGACCCTGAAACAGAAGGCAGGAGTTTTGAATATAAGAACAATCACTATTACTATCTGGAAACCACAGGAAGCAACTGGCAGATAGGGGAGATGCCTGAGGAATATAAGGATGAGCCCGTCCAGGTCATCCCTGTGTACAGAAGACCCCTTATTAACCTGGATTTTAGTGCTCAGTGCGAGTACTCGAAAAAAGGAGGATGGGTGGACGTTAATGTAACTCTCAGAAATGTGGGTTCCGAAATGGCTGAAAATACCACTATTTATGTAGCCCTTCAGGCTGATGATGAAAGTGTGATTTGGGACCAGGTAGAAAGCGATCCCGTAGATATAGAACCGGAAGAAGCTTACCAGTTTACTGCAACAGGGCTTAGAGTTCCCGGAGACAAGACTTTCAGGGTGTATGTGCGGGCTCTCGGGGAAAACCTGTTTAAGGAAGAGATAATGAGTGAATGGGTAAGTATCTGATAAAAAAGTCAGTCCTGATCAAAGAGAGATAAAAAATTCAGTTTGATTCAGAGATTGAAAGAAAGCTCATTTTGAAAGAAAGCTCATTTTGAAAGAAAGCTCATTTTGAAAGAAAGCTCATTTTGAAAGAAAGCCCATTTTAATTTAGAGAAATAAATACTCAGTCCAGATTCGGAGATTAAGTTTAAAACCTGAAATTTAGAGGGACTTCGGCAAACTCAGAAAAAAGAGAGTTCTTAAGGGAGTCATTTATAAATCTCATATAGACAATTCATAATAAGGGAAAAAATCAGGAAAAACCCGGTATAATTAGAAAAAGAATATTTTTCAGGGAACTTAAAATGATTTCCTGAACTAGAGGTAGTCATATGAAGAAACTATACAGATCAAAAAAGGACAGGATCATTGCCGGAGTATGTGGAGGCATAGGCGAATACCTTGATGTGGACCCTACGCTTATCCGGCTTTTATGGGTGCTCCTTGCTCTGGAAGGAATTGGAATACCTGGTTATATTATAGCCTGGATTATAATTCCCGAAGAGCCTTAAAAATACCCGCTTTTGTAGTTGAATTCCCGAAAAACGTTCTGAACTAACTGCAAATTGGTATTGTTAATTAAATATAGATAACTCTTTATTTCTGTGTTTCATCAATAGAAGAACAGAGTACTTTAGCATTTCAAGACTCTTCGTATAACACTTTGTCTTTCGTCTCAACCTTGCCAGAAAGTGCCTTAATATGCCGTTATATCCTTCAACTGTATACGTTTCTGCTTTGGATTGAGTATGAATATTTTCAGGAATAAACTCTGCATATGCCCTCCAGTGATCAGTCATCACCTCTCCAATCTCTTTCTTCTTTAATTTTTCCCAGAGTAGTTGTCCAGTTTTCGTTCCTCTGCTACCAAAAGAGCAGTTGATGAACTTTTTCCCAACTCTATCAACAGCAATCCAGATCCAGCAATATTTTTTTTGTTACCGATGTAAGTGTGCATCTCATCCAGTTCAACAATAGAGATCTCATTTTCGCTTTTTAGCTCCTCTATCTCCTGACCAAATTTCTTTATCCATTTTTGGACAGAAACATGACTTACCCCTAAAAATCGTCCTATTGAGCGAAATCCTAATCCTTCAAGATAAAGTTGCAAAGCCTGTCTCTTAACTAAAGGAGAACTAGCAGTTGATTTTAGCTCGACTGAATAGTTATATCCACAATCGTGGCATTTGTAGCGTTGACGTCCACAAACTATACCGTTTTTTGTGTGATTGGAACTTTTGCATCTTGGGCAGTTCATGCAGAAATATAGGTTTTCATAATATATAACTATAATTAACTACCAATGCCTGCAAATTTAAGTGCGCTTTAAATGTAAGCGCACTCTAAATGCAAGGTCTATTTCTGTTTCTGCAATTTCATTTCCGGGAATTTTTCGGATTACTGAGAGCTGCTGCTCCTTAATGTTCACTGATTGAAAAGCTGGTCCACAAACCATTCGGGATCGAACTTTTTCAAATCTTCATATCCCTGTCCGATTCCAAAAAAGAGGATCGGCTTCCCGGTAATGTAAGCAATGGAGATGGCAGCTCCTCCCTTGGCATCGGCATCGATTTTTGTCAGGATGGACCCGTCAATAGGGACAGCTTCATTAAACTGGGCAGCCCTTTCTACCGCATCGTTTCCGGCTACGGCTTCGTCCACGAAGATGATAAGGTCCGGAGTGCTTACCCTACAAATCTTCTCCATCTGGGCCATAAGGTTCATGTTCGTGTGCATACGGCCTGCAGTATCGGAAAGCACAAAGTCGATTTTATGTGCTTTTGCATACTGGACTGCATCATAAATAACAGCTGCGGGGTCAGCTCCGGCCTGATGTTTGATCATCTTTACCCCGAGCCGGTTTGCATGAATCCCAAGCTGGTCAATAGCACCTGCCCGGAATGTATCTCCTGCAGCAAGAACTACGGAATATCCCGATTTAAGCAGCCTGTTGGTTATCTTTGAGATAGAAGTGGTTTTTCCGGTCCCGTTAATCCCTACAAAAACGATATGGACTGGTTTTTCCCTGTTTTTCACATATTCATCAAAATCAAAGGTATTGGCAGATACGACTTCAAGGATTGCTTTCTTCAGGGCAGCCTCAACTATCTCCCCTGTATTGCTCCCGATCCGTTTTGTGGTACCTGTGAGCTGGTTTTTCACGGACTCGACAATAGCTTCGGAAACCGAGAGAGCAAGGTCACTTTCAAGGAGGCCCATTTCAAGCTCCCAGAGAGGCTCTTCCAGGTCTTTATTGTCCAGATACACTTCCCTGTTAAATACAAGGGCTTTAGCTTTCTGGGCAAACCCGACTTTCGGAACGACCTTTTTGAAAAAAGACTTTTTCTCTTCAGGAGGCTTTTCTTCCTCTACTTTTTTCTCTCCGACCTTCTTCAGGTCTTTAAGCTTTTTCCTGTATTCAGCCTTCTTCAGATCCTCTATCGGAACGTGAGCAATAGCCGGAGAAGCGGCTTCCGTTTCAGCTTCGGAACTTTCTGCTTCCAGGGCAGCCTCAAGGGCCTCTTCCTCAACTATCGGCTCAATTTCCTCTTCGAGGCTTTCTTCACTTTGAGGCATCTGCTCAACGACTACCGGTTCGACTTCTACTGCCTTTTCATCAATCGTTTTGCTGAGCGCTTTCTTAAAACTCCCAAGTTTCTCTTTAAATTTGTTGAACACAGGATCCATCCCGGAAAAATTCAGTAAAAAATAGGAATTAAGGTTTAATAAAGTAATTAAGATCAGTTAGGTAATTAGAGTTGATGGAATAATTAAAGTTAATGATATTATTCGATTCTCAAATACAAGCTTTGATTCTCCCAATTAAATCTTCGAGATCCTCAAATCCGTTGTTTCCCGAATAAGTTATATGCCTGAGCCAGAGCTTTTTTTCAGGCCTGGCCAGGTTGAAGTTTTGCAGCTTCTGCTTCAAGGGTCTGCATTCCCTGTGTGAGTCTAGTCAGTGAAGCATTCATCTGTTCAAGAATTTTCGTAAGCTGCTCTTTGCGGCGGTTCAGAGTTTCGATTGCTTCTTCTGCAGTTTCCTCAGCGCTAAATTCTGCTCCGAGATTGACAATAATTCGATCTGGATTTTTTACTTCAGCATAAACGTAAGAACCAAAACCTACCGGAACCATTGTTTCTGCAGGCTTGCCTGCTTCTGAGGCTGCTTTCAGCTCATTTATCGTCACAATGGTCTGGTCGCAGCTGGAGATGGAAGTCTGTATCATGCCCATCTCCTGCCTGAGCGCTTCAGCCTGCCTCTGTAATTCCTGATGCCTGGCTGCCAGATTTCTAATCTCTTCACTGACTTCTGCCATATCCTTCACTCCTCAGCAACGCTTTCGATCTGTACCTGGCTTCTTTTAACGCCGTGCTTGCTTCCGAAGATCGAGTATGTCTTATCAGTTGCATTCTTTTCGTTCTGACTTTCGATCTTCTTTGTGAATTTTTCCCAGGTACTTCCTGCTTTAAATTTACCTTTAACAATAAAACTCTTCATCATTACCACTCTCTTGCTGTAACTTAGTTCTGGAACAGATGGATGATATGATGCTTACTCCAGGAACCCAAGGGCTTCTTCAATTCTCCCGAGTTCAGGGCCTGTTGTTTCAGAGCCTGCCACAAAGTTTTTTGAGTTTGCAAGCAGACCCGAACCAAGCATCTGGGTTCCAAAGTTAGTAGTCCCTATGTTTACCGGAAATCCGAAGATCTTTTCCAGAACCTCTCTTTCAGAAGCTGTCACTTTAGGGTGTACCAGAAGCCCTTTGTTCGTAACGACTCCTGCCATACCTACATTTTTAATCCCGGCAATCGTTCCCCTGTAAACATCCACTTTAAGAGTCCTGGCAATGGCTTCCAGAGCTTTATCTGACAGGTCAGGGTGCACAAGGGCTGCTGAATCGTTTGCAAACACAATGTTTCCGACTGCATTTAGCCTGTCCGGAAGGATGCCCACGGGAATGTCGGTGAACCTCTGCATCTCAGCCCTAGCTCCGTATGGAAGCATAAAGCCGTTCGAGTTGCCCCTGGAAAGGGCTCCCACTACAATGCTTCCATTTACAAGGGTCTCAATGACTCTTACATCCAGCACCTCTTCGAGTAGGGCGCAGACCTCTGGCTTTGTCAGAGGGGGAACGAGAACAACATCTTCGGTACAGGTTGCAAATACCCCGATGATCGAGGTATCGTAGATATCCACTGTTCGAATCATATTCTTTGACTTTTCGCTTACTCTGGTATATTTACTGGGCAAGTTCTGCCTGTACTTCACCATCTGCGAATTTCACAGCCCGTACCCGGATTGAGAGAGGCGGCTTTTCACAACCCTTTTCCCAGAGATGTTCATTGATGGACTTGTCCAGCTTAACCTGCACGGATTCGGTTTTCATGTGTCTTACGAGAAAACCCCTTACTTCAATAACTGCCCTGTTGGCTCTTTTCCATGCAGGGACTTTCCTTACCTCTCTGAGGGGAATAGTATATATCTGTTCTTTGACCATGTCGTCTGCCATTTTTTCCCACCATCCTCGCTTATTTCACATCCAGGCTTCTTCTTCTCCAGTGTCTGCGCCTGGGATGACTCACTACCTTCCGGTTAGTTTTCACAATAACCCACACCGGGACTCGCGTATTCTGTTTGTGCGCCTTTGCAAGACGCTTCTTCTGTCCTTTCATGTTATGACTCAAGTGGATCACACCTGTTGACCTGTAAGTAATCTAATTATGTTAATTTACAGTTATGTTAATTTACAGTTATATCCGATAATTAGCTGATTGTGATTTAAACCCTTACGTAATTGCGGCTCTACCATGCCTGAACGAATCGGCAGGTCAGTTAAACCATATCCTGTAAATTCTATGATGGTCGATAGTTAATCTGCAGCAGTATAGAGGGTTGAATATAACTCGATTATTCTATAAATCTTTATTCCAGAATATTCCCCTTCAGGGAAGCCTCCAGTTTTCAAGCGCACCTGCTTTCCTTTTTAAGGAAATTTCTTCCTGGAAAACACATGGGACTGGAAATGAACTGGAAACAGTTCTTTTATTGCAGCTTCTCCCTGTCTTTGTCGGATTAACTCCCTGAGTTCGGTTTCGTAATCTGCTTTCTGGGTGCTCTCACTCGGCCCCTGTTCGATATTCAGGTAAGCTCCGACGAGAGAATCCACAATCTTTTTGCCGCAGCCTTTAAGGGGGCAAAAATACTGTACTCCCAGTCGATCTTCAATGCTCCTCACCTGTGAGATCGAAAGCATCGGAACTCTGTCATCCCGCCTGGTTCCGTCGGCAATCAGTTTAACTGCCGGGTCCAGAGCAAGTGTTTCGACAGCTCTTCCATGAATATAATTAATAGCTCCTCTCGGAAACCCTTCATTTAGTACCAGCTCATATGCCTTTTCCAGAATCTCTCGATCAAGAGAAAGAACCCTGTGAGGAAAATGTAACTCCTCAGCAGTTTTTGCTGCGATTTCTCCTGTCGGAAGCAATCCGAAATTACATGTTACGAGTTCGACCTCAAAAAACGGTTCCAACAAAAGGGCAGAGAGTGAACTGTCCTTTCCTCCACTAAAGAGGACTGAGACTTTCATTGTGTTTAAACCCGGGTTATGGACGTCTTGCGTTTCTTAGGCTGCATCCGCATAAGGAGCGTTTTCAGCTGCTCATCATCGATCTGAGCCTTGAGCCTTCCACTCTGGGCAAGCGAAATAAGCTGCATCTCAAGCTGTTCCCCAAGGGCCGGCCTTGACATCTTAAGAGTTGTCAGGCGTTCCCTTGCTTCAGGAGTCAGGATCTGCCTCAGGATAGCTTGTTTCTGAGCTTCCATTTCAGCCCTTGCCTGCTCCTGCTGATAAGCTGCCTGTACGTCGGAAGGCTGTTGCTGTGCCTGCTGTCTCTGGATTTCTGCAAGTCGTCTCTTTCGGATTTCTTCGAGTTCGTCATCCATATTAGACATGGCAATCACCGAAAAAACCGGTTTTCTGGAATTATTGTTAATAATATATATGAAAGGGGATCCGAATATTCAGGTCCCTTTCCGAAGGATCTTCATTCTCAGTATTTTGCAAGTTCCGGAATCTTTTCGAGCAGCTCAAGCTTAAGTTCGTGGGCTGCATTGTCCATCATGGAACGTCCCTTTGCAGATACTGTTCTTCCGTCCTTTACTTTCTGCAGGAAGCCTGCAGCTTCAAGCTGCTGTACGGTCTTTCTTGCAACAGAACCACTGCCTTTTGCCTTGTGGAAAGGCTTGGAACCGTTATCCTTCTTACCTCCATATACGGAACGAAGTCTCTCTATCCCGATTGGTCCGTCGGTATAGATCTTTCTCAGGACTGCTGCGCACCTGATGTACCACCAGTCATCATTGGTAGGGGGAAGTTCTTTGTGAACCCCGGTTTTCACGTTCCCTGCCCATTCAGGGGGAACGATCTTATCATCTTCTTTAAGAATACCTGCAAGCTTTTCGATCATTTCCGTTGCAGGGACATCAAATACTGTTGTCATACTCTCCTCCTTATGCGAATTCCATTAGTCTCGCAGATTCGGGCGATAGTGCCGATTCTTCCCCCGAATCTGTCAGGAATGTAACTCTTATTCTCGAAAAGAGGTAACTCTTATGCTCTCCCGAGAGGTCCATTGCTGGTTTTTAAGCTGGCTACGGACTCTTAAAATTTGGGCCAGAAGGCCCGATAATGCCGGTTAATATGATTTTAGTCTAAACTGGAAAATGGGGTTGATAAATTTATTGGTTAATATATACATTTTTCGGTAATCTGCCGGGAAGGTTTACTAGATGGTATTATTCTTTTTTAAAGGTTTGTTCCCTTCCTGGCCCCACAGAGATATAATTGATAGGGACTTTCATAAGCTCTTCAAGCCTTTTGATATAGTTTTGGGCATTTTCCGGGAGCTCACTATAGGCTTTTACTTCCGTAAGATCAGTTTCCCAGCCCGGAAGGTCTTCATAGACCGGACTGCATTCCCAGAGGTCTTCGGTAAGTTCCGGGGGATAGTCCAGGTCTTCTCCCTTATATTTGTATCCGACACAGATCCTGAGAGGTTCAAGCCCTGTCAGCACATCCAGCTTGGTAAGGGAAATTTCCGTATATCCGTTAAGTGCAATAGCCTTTTTAAGAAGTGGAAGATCAAACCAGCCACATCTTCTGCCTCTGCCTGTGGTTGTCCCGAACTCTCCACCGGCTTTCTGTATCTTCTCTCCCAATTCTCCACTAAGCTCTGTTGGAAGGGGACCTTCTCCTACTCTCGTGATATAGGCTTTTACTATGGCAATAACATTGCCCACCCTTGTCGGACCCACTCCGAGGTTGGCGCATGCGGAACCTGCAATTGTTGAAGAAGAAGTTACGAATTTCTGGGTCCCGTGTATCACATCAAGATGAGTACCCTGGGCAGCTTCAGCCATGACATGCTTTCCTTCGTCAAGAGCCTGATTGATTTCCCTGGAAACATCCGTAACATAAGAAGCAAACTGTTCACCCAGTTCCAGGTATTTTTGAATGAGGAACGGGTCTCTGACGATCTTCGGGTCTCCCCCCATTGCCTCGATTTCTTTTTCTTTCTGAGGAGCAAGTTCTTCAAGTCTTTTAAGGAAACGCTCTTTGTCCACAAGTTCAGCCATGCGGATCTCGTCCCTTGCTACCTTGTCGATATACGCATAGCCGATTCCGCGCTTTGTGGTCCCTATTTTCGTTTTCCTTGCGGCTTCCCTGAGTCCGTCCATTTCTATGTGGTAGGGCATAATGATGCTTGTCTTTGCATCTACCCCTAGTTTCTCCGCATCTACTTTTATCCCGTGCTTCTCAAACATTGCGGTTTCTTCGGCTAAAACTTCAGGGTTCAGGACAACCCCAGGCCCGATAAGGACCCTGGCATCAAGCAGGATGCCTGAGGGGATCAGGTGCAGTTTGTAGACCTCATCTCCTACCCTGACTGTATGGCCTGCGTTGTTCCCACCCTGGAAACGGGCAACAATGTCATAGTCTTTTGCAAGAAGGTCGACAATCTTGCCTTTTCCCTCGTCACCGAACTGCGCGCCTGTGATTATCGTAAACATAAGCCCTGAATCGGGCTTAACCTTAATAAGGTTTTGTCCGCTTTATTTGCCTACTCCCGGAGATTCTTCACCCTGAATCCTTCAAGGTCTCATTTTTCAAAAGAATAGACGACTGGTACGGAGAGGCAATGCTTGGTACAGGTAGGCAGGGATAGAAGAAGCAATGACGTGCTATACACCAATAACATGCCATGAAACAATAACAGTCATGAGGTAATACATTTAGTAGCACATTTCACTAAGCAGTACATTTCAAGAGGTAGCAGCCAGGCTACCCGAAATAATAATAGAAAGTAGTAGAAAGGAACAGGCAGTTTCGATTCTTTGCCACTGAAAACAGAGTAAATGAATAACAGAGTAAACGAATAACAGAGTAAATGAGTAATCGAATGTAGAGTTAAACAAATTTGGAATCGTTTAGTTTAGACTATAATCATTTAGAAGATCATACCTCTGAAAATAAGCAGACTGAGAATCATCAGGATTATCGCAAGGAATATTGCTGTCTTTGCACTATCTCCATCGCTTCCGAAGATTATAGGGATCGGGCCGAGCATAATTACTCCTCCACCCTTTATCCTTGATTCAGCTTTTTCTGCATGATGAGCTTTTTTATCGGAGCCTTCAAAACCGAAAGAACTTCCCGAATCAGCTTCCATTCCGAACCGGTCCCTTCTATTTGAATATCCATTTCCAGGTTCGGAATTCTCGCGCATGCCTATGGCTGTTCCGATTATAAGCATTAAAAACCCGAAGAGTATTATGAAAATTCCAGTCAAAACAAGTAAGTTTCCGATCAACGTTTCGTCTTCCACAGGAATAGATAAAGAATCATTATCAATAACCCAAGTCCAAGCATATTTGTTGTAATTTCAGGAGCAGAGCCAAATACTATCGGGATGGGACCGAGCATAATAAGGCCGCCCATTTGAGTGCTTGCGGGATGCTGTAACATTGTGAGAGCAATTCCTAACAATACTATGATAAAGCCAACAAATGTAACTGTTGCACCTACTCTTAGAAAATCTTCTGATGCACGCATGTGGAATGATATTATGCTTTTATTATTAAATCTATCCTTTGAATTTTTTAGGCATGTCGCCGAGTTTATGCTTTTTATAATCTGGAACGGAGGATTAGAAATGAAGAACGGATAAATTATCTATAATGTGATGAAGTGAGGGACTGGTTTTAACTATTTATGCCGGTTTGTCTCTTTTCAGCCCTGAATACTTCAACTTTCTAACGAAAGGTTATTATAGTACTTTTTTCATGGGGCAGAGAAATATAAAAGTGGCGGAATTTTCAGCCTCTACGTCTTGAATCAGGGTTTCATCAGGGAGAGATGCGGGGACATCGAAAGTGACAAACAGGTATAACGAGGAAGGAAAAAATAAAGAGTCTGAAAGAAACAAAAAAGCTGATGTATGTTAAGTGAGTATTAGACAGTAATTAAAAGGGGCCGTCAATGGGCTGCAAGTATTGCAGGAACTTATATATATCCTTTTTATATTTAAGTAAACATAATTATTTCCGGCATTAGATATAATTCCCGGCATCTTATATATACTGTGAATACGATAAGAACCTCTTCAATTGCATTTTAACCCTTGATGTGTGCACGCTGTCCTGTAAAAGGCATATATATGAAGTCCTGTAAAGGTAGCATGCAATTGCCCTCCGAAGGACAATGGTCACAAAGTATGTTCTGTTCCTGGCGTCTTTTTTCAGGCTTTTGCTTTTTTGTAAAAGCCCTGAAAGAGCAGAAGCAGATCCCTGAAGAATTGTATGATCAGGACAGAAGTCTGCAGGGCAATTATCAGAACTCTGCAGTTGCAGCCCGTACCTGTAAACCGAATTAATCTGTAACCTTCCACCTTCAAATCAACTATATATTACACGTTTAGAACCCAACAACCATATAATACATATTTAGAACCCAATTACCCTGAAAACAGGATATCCAGATCAATTTTATTGACAAAACAGGTGTTTCAAATGTCAGACGACAGTGCTATAAGATCTTCCTTGGAAGATATCAAGTCCAAGGTGGAATTTCAGCTTGAGTGCGGGGAGATCAGTCCAGAGGATGTGAAATCCCTCTTAACCGAAATCGAGATACTTAAAGTCCAGAACGAAAACATGAAGGCACGACTCCTTGAAGCCAGCGTAGCCACGGGCAGGCACCTTCAGGAGATCAATAAATTAGAGTCTTTTTAATTTTTTCTGGTTTTTCTTCAATCTCAAGACAACCACAAAATTTTATCCCAATTTGAGCAAATCAATTCACTCATTTAAAAATGTTGATTCATTCACACAAGCATCCACCAAAATTTTCCAAATTGTGGAACTATTTTTGTGGGAATTTCCGACAGCTACAGCTATAAGCCATCAAGTTTAAGAACTAATTATTCTCCAATTCTAGCATTATCCATATTGGAATCTTGCTCTCATTAAAGGTGAGAAACCTTTCCATTTTCCAGTGCTGAAACACCGTTTGTTGAAAAAAGTAAATAGATTGTAACAAAAATTAGTTAGTCCATTATTGGTTTTGAATGACCTCGCTTTGTCTACTATATCACATATCAAAGAAAATATCTGTTCCATTGTATTATCTGTCTCAGGTGTAAAACCTTTTTTCAAGAAGCTCACATTCTTGCTGAAAATCTCTTCGGCATAAGAAATCGCTTTATGAGACGCTTCAGAAAGTTCAAGATCAGAGTTAAATTCTCGTATCTTCTGAATATGCGCAACAGCACTGATAACCGTATCAGAAAGTATCAATTGAGATATCTCATTGTAGGTAATCTTATCGTTATCTGGAATCTCTTCAATAGAACTGAATTCCTCATAATACCTCTTACTAACGTTTTTTAATTGATGAAACACACAAAAAGAATGAGTCACTTCAGGAAAGACCATTTTTACGGCTCCAATGATCGCTTTATCCTCATCAGAAACAATCTTTTTGATTTTATCTTCAGGAAATCGGTTCTTTATTCGTATAAAAAGAGGCATCAGAGCCTCAATTGTTGGTAACCTCTCAGTTACTTCAAAATCTAAAATGACCTTCTCTTTGGTAGCAACAACGTAAACAGATTTATATCGCATTTTTTTCCATTCTTTCTTTGTGAGTTTCGTTCCAATAAATTCTTCAAGCTTTTTTTTCCATCCATTCTTGATCCAATTCCCATCAACATACAATGTTTCTTCAAAGCTAACTCCTTGGTTCAAAAGTTCTTGCTTTGAAAGTTTTGCTAGTTTCTGTTCATATAACCACAATGAAGTGGGACAAGGAGCTCTTCCACAGACATTTATTACTCCTTCTGTATATGTTTCCCCAATTCGCCGAGAATTGTGCAGACTGCATCGTCCATCGTATCTGACATTTATTTGTGTATCATAATATTCAGAACTGTAATTTGCAGAACCCTGAACACCAATAACCTGATCATGATAATGTTTCTTACAAGTGGGACAAAGCCAGTATGTAACATTGAGAGATATAGTGCCGTAACGTGATATAATAAAACGAGTGTGATGAGAGTTAACATGTAATTTACTTCCACAACTATCACACTGAGTAGGGGAGAATATAGAGAACATGGGATAGTATCGATTTCCAACCAAAACTTTTGGCAAAGGAATTATTATTTTGCCGTCAACTATCGTTTTTATCATTGATTTATCTATTGCAATGTTTCCTTTTCCCATAAATAGAAAAAATATATCAATATAATTAAAATTTTATTGTTTTGCACGATATAGAGGGAAAACGAAAAACCAGAAAATAATAAAAAGTCTCATAAATTAAAAGCTCACCTGGAACAGCTTACCGAACCTCCACTTTTCATTGCCACCATCCTTGAGGTAAACGGGGAAATTGCCCTTATCAGGCAGCACGGCAACAACCAGGAAGTCCTCACGCAGATCCCGGAAGAGTGCCTCGGAAAAATAGAGCCCGGAATGAGGGTTGCCGTAAACGGAGCTTACTCGATTATCTCCATAGTAAGCAGGGCTGCCGATGTGAGAGCCCAGGTTATGGAGCTGATCAACTCCCCAGGTGTGGACTACAGCATGATTGGCGGGCTTGATGACGTGCTCCAGGAAGTCCGGGAAAGCGTGGAACTCCCGCTTACCGAACCCGAGCTTTTCGAGGATCTGGGAATCGAACCACCTTCCGGTGTCCTGCTCCACGGCGCTCCGGGTACGGGAAAGACCCTGATTGCAAAAGCCATAGCCTCTCAGGCAAAAGCCACCTTCATCCGGATGTCAGGTTCCGATCTCGTCCAGAAGTTCGTCGGAGAAGGCTCAAGGCTCGTCAAGGACATCTTCCAGCTTGCAAGGGACAAGTCCCCAAGCATCCTCTTCATAGACGAAATCGATGCAGTAGGCAGTATGAGAACATATGACGGGACCAGCGGTTCAGCCGAGGTAAACAGGACAATGCTTCAGCTCCTTGCCGAGATGGACGGCTTTGACCCGAAAGGCAATGTAAAAGTAGTTGCGGCAACCAACAGGATTGACTTGCTTGACCCCGCCCTTCTCAGGCCCGGCAGGTTTGACAGGTCGATTGAAGTCCCACTTCCTGACGAGAAGGGCAGGGTTGAGATCCTGAAGATCCACACCCGTAAGATGAAACTTGCCGATGATGTGGACTTTGAGAAGCTTGCAAAGGTTCTGACAGGAAAGAGCGGAGCAGAGATCAGCGTAATTGTCAAAGAAGCCGGGATCTTTGTCCTGCGCAGGCGCGGCAAAGAGATTACCATGGCGGACTTCATGAAAGCTTACGAAAAGGTCGTAAACGTGCAGGAACCCACCATTCCTCAGGCCATGTTCGTATAATCACCATTTAGAAGTAGCTTTTGAAACTGTCATCACCTGGTCTGCCAAACTAAAAACGATAAGCAAGCAACCATTGAACAGAAGGAATTTATCCTATAGTTCTCTGCCGGGAAAGGTAAACACCCTCCCGGTTGCTTCAAATTTTTTTAAAAAGCAGTCGAAAGGTTTATATTTTATAAATTACTTGAAGATATGCTGCCTGAGAGGCAAAGCATAATAGTAATGTTTTATATAATAACGAAAGGCTCCGATAGTGTAGCTCGGCCAATCATTCAGGACTCTCACTCCTGCGACTGGGGTTCAAATCCCCATCGGAGCATACATACCTTTTTTTCTCAAAAAGGATAATCCTTTAGATGCCGAAAATATTTTTTTTATATAAATTTAACTCTAGCATCTGGCAGCTGCAGGAGCCAATTTTTTAACACAAAAGGGCTAAGGTTTAACTCCAAGTTGGGGAATACATTTTAAATAAGCTGCCTTCAACTCATCCAATTCGATGTGATTATAAATATCGACAGCTTCATTCATCGAATCACCGCGTAACTTTTTGATAAAGGAAATATCCATACCTGAACGCCTCAACCAGGTAGTAAACCAATGTCTTGTACAGCGGGTAGTAAACTTCTGATCCAGATGACCACCAGGAACATGAAGGCCGTTTTTTTCAGCAGACCTGGTAATAACAGTATAGATAACATTTCTATTGATTCTACGACCATTCTGAAGCCCTACAAACAAAGCTTTTTCATTACCTGAACAGATGCACATAAAAACAGTATCATTAACAGTTATATTCTCTAACATTAACAGTTATATTCTCTAACCAAAGGAAAGCCTTGAAGATCCAGATTAACCAAGTCTGCTGTAGAAAGAGAATGCTACACAGCTATAAATAAAGTCATTGAAATATATCTAATAAAAAAGTTAAAAACCAAAAGGGGCAAAACCTAATGAAAGAGTTTACCGTCTTAATCGAACAGGACGAAAATGGAATTTACGTGGCTTCAGTTCCAGAACTTCCAGGATGCCATACACAAGCTGAAACGCTTGACGAATTAAACAGAAGAATAAAAGAGGCAATAGAACTTTACCTTGAAGTTGAAGCCGAGAAAGAGGAAGAAAGTCATCTTGATTTCATCGGAATACAGAAAGTTAAAGTTGAGGTTTGAATGAGTAAAATATTACCTCTTCCTGCAAAAAAAGTTGTAAAAGCACTTGAAAATATAGGTTTCGAGCAGATAAGGCAGAAGGGTAGTCACTTATTTTTACGGCATCCAGATGGAAGGACCACTATAGTCCCAATGCACCCGACAGAAAAAATCGGAAGTGGAATGATCAATAAAATAATAAAAGATGCAAAAATTACACGGAATGAATGGATTGAATTGATAAATAGACTTATTCTTTTCTAAAAAATAAAAAAGTTAGGGCATCACAACCCCGGATACAAAGATTTCGTATCCTCTTCAAAATTAGCGGTAAATTTTCCAGCCGAACAAATACTTAAACGATAAATTCGTAAAGTTTGCGGCTTAAATAGGGTGCATACACGTGATTCCACATCTCATCCAATTAATTTAATTTCGCTCAAACCCGTGGAATTCACGTTGCTACCCCTGAATTTGAAGAGGATACACAAAAAGGCTAAGGTTTAACTCCAAGTTGCGGAATACATTTTAAATAATCTGCCTTCAATTCATCCAATTCGATGTGATTATAAATATCGACAGCTTCATTCATCGAATCACCGCGTAACTTTTTGATAAAGGAAATATCCATACCTGAACGCCTCAACCAGGTAGTAAACCAATGTCTTGTACAGTGGGTAGTAAACTTCTGATCCAGATGACCACCAGGAACATGAAGGCCGTTTTTTTCAGCAGATCTGGTAATAACATTATAGATAACATTTCTATTGATTCTACAGCCATTCTGAAGCCCTACAAACAGAGCTTTTTCATTATCTGACCTTTCACTAAGATAAGCTTCTAAAAAGGCCTTAGTCTCAAGGTCAAAGAACACTGTCCTGTTAGACCTTTTAGCCGTAGGCTTAAGGTAAACTGTCAACCCGTCAAGATCCAAGTCCTCACGGTCCAGAGTAATAAGCTCATTTCTCCGGAGGCCAGTTTTAGCCAGGAAGAGAATAATGGTCCTATAAACAAGTTCATCCGGCTCATCTACAAGAAGAGCCATATCCTCAACAGAAATCAATTTTCTAGATTCACTTTCATAAAACTTCTTATAAGTACGCATATAGCGCTTTCGAAATGAAGGAACAAGATTTTTATCAATCCTACCCTCGAAAACCAGATAATCATAAAAAGTATTCAAACTCGAAAAATACCCATTACATGTAGAAGCACTATACTTTTTTTCATCCCTGATATGAACAAGAAAACGTTTCAAATCATCATAATCAGAATCTATAGAATGCAATTCCAAAAAATACCGAATACAGCTAACATAATAATCTACAGTTCTGGAAGAAAAACCCCTACAACTACAATCTAAAGAAAAAGATGATAGTATTTCTGAAGACATAATGAATCAAAAATAGTAAAACAAATATTTCAAATATTACGCTATTAACTAAAATAAAAAATGACGGTTAAAAATAAAGAGAATATACGTGTAAATTTGCAGGTTTATATCAGGTCTCTAAATATTGCTCTCAGGATATGTTTTTAAAAAAAGATAAGATAAAGATAGCAGATTAGCTAATTTTCACTGGCTTTATATCACTTTGCTGAAGGTCGGCTTTAACTTTTTTATTTTTCGTCCTGTGATAAACTGCCAACGCTGCGGAGGTAAGGGCAATTCCAAGACCGATATATACACCTGTGTCGAATCCGGCAGATACCTTCATTATTGCAAATCCAGCTAATGCAGAAAGCGCGAGTATAAGCATTGTTTTATCACTTGCTTTAATTTCTTCAATTAGGTTCATTTTGAGAAACTCCATACATCTTTTTTATAGCAAATCTTATGGCTTCTGAATTACTTTTAAACTGTTTGAACGGTCCAGTAACCGAGTCAAGCAGTTTGAGAGATTCTTGATCTAGATAAATACTTGACATATTTTATATATGTATTAGGTGTAATATATATAACTTACATTTTCTACTGTGCAAAGTCATAGAGAACCACTATACATATAATAATTTACAAATGCATATAGATGTAGCTCGAAAACCCTATTGCTGCAAAGACCATACCAAAGCCTGCAGGACCAGGGTTTAAGCCAAAATGATATAGGCGGACTAATAGGTATCAAGAGACAGACTGCAAGCAGCTGGAATATCTTCAAACCAAAAAAAAGTGAATGCTGAAGCAGTCAAACAAGCAAAGAAGGCAAGGACAAAAATAAACAAGACAACTAAAGCAAACAAAAAAATTCGCTCGCGACGGCAAACCCCCCGGCTCTTAATCAACCGAGGACAAGGAAGAAGCCGACAACGATTTGAGAATACCTAATTGTCTTTAATTCTGGCAATATTTATATGAGATATGAGGAAATCGATATCAGGAAAAGTGGTTTTTTTGTATAACCGGAAATCTGAATCGGTTGACGTTGTATATCAATTACAGACTTTAACATTTCATACATAGAAAAATCAATATCTATCGACCATACAGACCAAATACATAAAGAGGTTACATGAGTACAGAGATGTCAACCGTTATCGATGAAAAAAAGCGGATCAATGCGGAAATTCCAATGAATTTGTATCAGAAAATCGAAGCTACAGGATACAAGACAACTGAGGCGATAGTTAAGGGTTTTGAAAAACTGCTGGAAGAAGATGGAGACTCCAACTTTGATGAGCAGATAAAACAAATGGAAAATAAAATATTAGCTGCAAATAGCAGGACAGAAGCAAAGGTAAGGCAGATCTCAGAGCTCTCAAGCTGGATTGAGGAAAAGGATAGGTTAATTTCTAGCCTGGATGCCAGGATCCGGAAATTAACAGCCCCGAAACAAAAGACCTGGCCTCATTATATTGCAGGCATCAGTACTTTTCAGATATGGTCTATAGGGTTCAGTTTTTTGTTAGGCATGCTGTTTATGAGTGCATATTTTTATTATTACATATGACGGGGATAGAAAATGGCAATAAACTGGAAAAAAATAAACGTCCCTGGAACTCAAGAAAACCCTTGTAATGACGAAAAAGAACGGATGAAGAAAAGTAAAGCCGGATATATCGGAGGGCATAAGAGAAGGACAAAGAGAGGATAAACAGCCCTTGAAAATGAAACTTGCAGGTCTGGATCCGGAGGAAGGCCTTCCAGGGAAGCTTCACTTCCTTTGCCTTCCTACTTTCTTTTCCTGGATCTGGAGGAAGGCCTTCCAATCGGCAGCTTCAGCAGTCTTTCCGGGAAGATCCCTGCAGGCCCAGGCCCCGGAAGACTCCAAAGGCAGACAGCCCTTAGAGTACCTTAGCGGAACGGGCTTTAAAATCTGCTCCGGTTCTTTCGTGGGAAGAATTTTTCAATAAATGGAGGAATGGCTAATGAGTGAATACAGATGCTTCCTTCCTTTTTCTCTTTCCTACATACACAGGTTTTAAGGTAAAACCTGTGCATAATCCACAGAGCAAATTTACAGAGACCAAGGTACTCTACCTATGCTTCATCAAAGAGGCTTTTAGTTATTCATAAGATCTTATCGAAAAAATAAGAAAGCTATATAGAGTTCTTATACATATAGGATTTACGCATTTGAGGTACAAAATCAAATTCAATAGGCTTCATGGTTAAATTTGTGTTTTATACAGTTAAGGGTTTAATGCTATTGATTTCTCAGTTCAACCACGTAAGTCCTAACATAGTAAGATCTGGTTGAATTGATAGGCTAATACGTTTAAAAGAGGATGGGGTATTTATGGACGAGTACACTGATAATATTTCGATTTCAAAATTAAATATAATGGCCTTTAGTTGTTCAATTGTTGATGGAGAATATCTAGAAATTATTATACGTGATTTTAATCCTAACGATTGCACGAATGTCAGATATAGCATATTTAAGATAGATGACGATTACACAAATTGGTATTTTACAGAGGATAGTAGAATTTCACAAGAAGATAACATTGTTAAATTTAAATGCAACTTAAAAAATTCTCTAAAAAAGGGATTTTACGGTCTTAGTCAATTAAAATTTTATAACCCTATGACTCAACCAATTTCTTATCCAATGTATACTAACGTTAATGATTTTGATCTTGTATTATTTGAGATAAGAGTAGTCGATGAAACTCCTCATACACCTCAAGAATTATCCATAAAATATAATGAAATAATTAAAAAAAGAAATGAAGAGTTCTTAAGTGGTTTTGGATGTTCGTCACAGGAAGAAGGCATGAAAGAATACAGAGGCCTTGTTTTTGTTAAAGACTGTTTACTTAAAACACAAATGAAACTTGATCGTTATCAAATTATTCCATCAGGTTATTTACCATATTTTGATGAAATCAACAAAATTCTTTCATCTATTAAAGGGATTAATTTAAATTTAGAACATTTGTGTGATAAGACTAAAAAGGATCAATTTCTGAACGCTCAGCCAGTTTTTGTCGCTGATTTTCCCAAGGTTATTGCTCCTTCGATTGAGGAAGCTACCAAGCTAATAGGACAAGAAGTTAAGTCTTTATCGGATTTATTGTCAATTCAACGTTCAAGCTATGGTTCAATTTTCGGTATAATAGTCATAGATTTGGCAGAGGGTAAAACTCTTTCCACTATCCCAATTCCCTCATATAGAGGTAACTTAGTAGGCGGAATGCTATCTGGTGAAATTCCTCAACAAATTAGACAGCGAATGAATAAAATTAGAAACAATTCCCAATATCAATTATATCTGTCACTTTATACTGATATTTTGCGTGAAGAAAGACCAGATTTTCAGATTTTCAGATGTTGGAACCTTTTAGAAACGATTGCACGCTCAAAAAATTATATAGGACAACCATTGCTTGATATTCATGGTAACCAAATTGAGAATAGGAAAGGTAAGCCAAGATTTATTCGAGATGACGCTGAAGAATTAGTTACTGAACTTATTAGACAAACCTATATCTCTTATAACTTTAGCAATTTAGCCAATATACTGCAAGATGGGAGTGTAAGCATTTGGTACAGGCGTAGAAATTGCACAGCTCATCGTGGAGGTTGTTTCCATAGTGATCCAATTTACTGCGATAGAACAAAACAAAAATTCATTGATTGTAAACAAGATCATGATAACGGCTATGTTAAATTGGAAAATATATTTCTAGCATTAAAAATGGTCATTATTAATGAGCTTAGGTGATCTATTGATAGATAAAACGTTGGGGTTTGGTAACGATTTGTTCTTTTAAGCACCACTTAATAAACCCAGTATCAAGCTAAAGCGATAAAAAGTAATAGAAGATCCAGTTCAACTATTTTGTGTCAAATGGTTTAATTTTGACATATCGCTTATTGTCATCGGTTTTGCGGGGATTTTTTCCAAAGGAAACCATTCCTTATAAATTGATTTTTCAAATAAATATAGCAGCTGTTGGGCTTATACTTCTTCTAAGATTATTTGATCTATGAAAAATCTACATTTAACATTATTTTCCGGAAAATAGCCTTTCAAAAATTTCCTTAAAAAACACTATCAATAGACACTCTTAAAACGTGCATATGTGTTTCTTTATGTTTTTTTGCATTCATCCTGCTACCAGCAGGAGGAAACAAGTTTATTCTTATATGAGATAGAACGATCATGTTTTCTGACACATAGGATAAAACGAGGTACTCCGGGATTCAAGCCCCATTTTAATCTAAAATTAGTGTAACTGATCTTATTTTTTATGTTTTTTTGCGTGCAATCGTCTTACTATCTATGCATTTCTTCCTGAAAGAAATTCCTGGATGTCAAGGGCGGTTAAGAATCTTCCAATTTCGGCGGTTTAAAAACTTCCAATTCTCAATCCTTGTGAAAAGTTCGAGGATTGTAGATAATGCTGAAAACGGAGGAATGGCTATTGATACGAGATTTGTATTCACAAGGCTTCAGCATCAGTGAGATCTCTAGAAGAACAGGTTATGCTAGGGAAACTGTGAGGAAATATCTTAAAAAGAAAACTGCCCCAGAACCTCAGAAACGTCCGCCAAAACCGAGTAAACTTGATCCTTTCAAACCTTACATACAAGAAAAACTCAAAGAAGGTCCTTATACTGCTGTTCGCCTTTATAGGGAAATCAAAGAAATGGGTTTTGATGGAGGAAAAACCATAGTCAAGGACTTCGTAAGAGAAGTCCGACCTAAACAGGGAGTCCCTGCTGTACTCCGCTATGAAACAAAACCAGGTGTACAGGCTCAGGTTGACTGGGCAGAGATGGGAACAGTTGAGGTTGATGGAAAGGTAAAGAAACTCTTTTGCTTCAACATGATTCTTGGATATTCCAGAATGAGATATGTTGAATTTACACTGAGCATAGACACTCCCACTCTTATTCAGTGTCATCTGAACGCTTTTGAGTACTTTGGAGGATTTACACAGGAGATCCTCTATGATAACATGAAACAGGTTGTTATCAAAAGAGCCTTAAAATCATCAGATTCCGAATGGAACCCACAGTTTGAGGAGTTCTTCAAATGCTTTGGTTTTATTCCACGGTTATGCAGGCCTTACAGGCCTCAGACAAAAGGGAAAATTGAAAATACAGTCGGTTTCGTCAAGAGGGATTTCTTCCTTGGAAGAAGGTTTACCTCTCTCGAAGACCTGAACGCCCAAGTTCACAGATGGTTGGAAAGGGTAAATTCAACTGTCCACGGAACAACCTATCAAATCCCTCTTGAACGCTTTAAGGAGGAGAAACTGAGCCCTCTGGATCAGGTTCCTCCTTACAAAGTTGTCCATAAGGAGACCAGAAAGGTCTCCAGAGACTGTTATATTTCGTTCCTTGGAAATAAGTATTCTGTTCCTTACAGGTTTGCAGGGAGAACTGCAGAGCTTCAGATCCTTGAAGGAATATTCGAGGTCTATGTTGATTATGAGAAAGTCTGTGAACATGAAATCCTTCCTGGAAACTGCAGAGTTTCAAGGAAAAAGGAACATTTCCAGGGTCTCCTGAGTGAGATTCTTAAAGAGAACTCAAAATGCAAAAAAGATTCACAGATCCCGTTGAAGTTCTCAGATCCCGAAGTTGAAAAAAGGTCTCTTGATGTCTATGAAATATTTAGTGAAGGTGGTTTTGAATGAACAACTTCACCTATGAGAGACTTCACAATAACCTGCAATACCTGAAACTTAATTCTATCGAAGAGCTTCTGGATAACTACCTTGAAATTGCTGCAAGGGACAACAAGACAACAATGGAAGTCCTTGATTACTTGTTTGAACAGGAAAAGAAACACAGAGAAGCTGTTGCAATTGAGAGAAGGATGAAAAGTGCAGTTTTTCCCGTTAAAAAGACTCTTGAGGAATTCGATTTTGAATTTCAGAAATCCATTGATAAAAAAGCAATCGAAGACCTTGCAACCTTGAGATTTGTTCATAATTCAGAGAATGTCGTTTTCCTTGGTCCTCCCGGAGTTGGAAAGTCTCATCTTGCAATCGCTCTTGGGATTGAAGTAGCAAAAGCAGGGATTTCGGTTTACTTTACCAATACAGGAAACCTTATCGAGAAGTTGAAAATAGCAAATCGAGAAGGAATGCTTGAAAAGAAACTAAGGGACTTGATGAAATATAAAGTGCTGATAATTGACGAAATAGGGTATCTCCCATTTGACGAAGAAGGAGCTCACTGCCTATTTCAGCTGATCTCAAGACGGTATGAAAAGAGTTCAACGATCTTGACATCAAATAAATCATATGGAGAATGGGGAGAGATATTCAAGGACCATGTAATAGCGGCTGCTGTACTTGATAGGATTCTCCACCATTCAACTACGATTAACATCAAAGGGGAAAGTTACAGGCTGAAAGAAAGGAAGAAACAGGGAATAAAAACAGGAAATATATGCCAGTAATTTCTAAAAGTTTATGAAAAATTGAGTAAAATTTATATTAAAAGGTTGGCAAATTCTAAACCGCCCAAAATGGAAAAAAGTTAACCGCCCTTGACACTGGAAGGAACTCTACCTTGCAGCTGTAGTCTTGGATCCGGAGGAAGGCCTTCCAAGGAAGCTTCACTTCCACTTCACTTTCCTTGCCCACTTTCCCGGTCTGCAGGCCAGGACCAGGACTTTCCTTCCATTTCCAACGGAGCTTCCATTCCAACGGCACTTAGACTGACAAGACCAGGACTTTCCCGGGAGCCAAGTCGAGGTCTAGATCCAGAGTACTGATGTGATACAGGAAAACTATGATACTGGTGTGATACAGGAAAGCTGTGATACGTCTGTGATACTTCAAAAAAATACGGATAGCGAAGACCCGGAGATTCAAAAGGCTCGTGAACTGGTTAATCTTGTTCATGAGATCCGGGACCGTGAAAGAATTAATTTGAAAGAAGCCTGCAAGCTCGCGGGTTTTTCTGACAAGAAATATTATAACCTGCGTCGCAAGATTCCTGAGCTCTAATTTCTTTTTCCTTTTTTATTAGACAATGGAAGGTTTAACGAAATTGTTTTTCAGCCCAACTGTATAAATCCTACAGAATATCCCTTGAATAATGTGTATATAATGAGTACAATTATACAGATCACAAGTGCCTTTGATTCTTTATCGAGTTGGAGCATACTAAAAAATATGAATTTCTGTATATATATATATTCTTGTGTTCTTACTCTATATATGAATATTACTTACATATATATTATATTATTTCTTTTTAAGGTAATGCTAGTACATCGATTCCATATATCCTCAATAAACCATGAATAAAAACAAGTGAACACAAATATTTTCAATTCGTGTTTATTCTTGTCCGCTTGTGGTTTTCTCATAGAAAAAACATTGACCAGTGCTGATTTCAAAGTCCAATTCTTCCCATAATTTGGAATCGATGTACTAGTATATTTTTATTTTTATTCAATTTTAATATTATAGTATCTCTTGCTGTCCTTTTTTTCCTTCAATTTCCTGGTACTGATGCTTCAGGTCCTCGAAGGCCTTTCTTAGGTTCACGAGTATAACTGTTACTTATGCTGTTTTTATGTGCAGCTGCAAGGAAGAATTTACCCCGGGCTAGGAAGATTTTCCTTCAGATCCAGACCTTGAGGTCCTAGTCCTGGATGAATTTATCTCTAAAAATGAGAGTATCTTTCTAAAATTTCAAGAATAGAGCATAGTTCTAAAAACGTTTTTTCAAAAAATATTTTCTGATATCTTCAATTTGGTACGATTAGGTAAAATCATGTCAACTGATAACGTTTAATAGGGGTGATTAGGGTATGATTAGGGTATGATTAGGTTTAATCATACCTTAATTATAGAGACTTTTTATTATTTTCTGGTTTTTCGTTTTCCCTCTATATCGTGCAAAACAATAAAATTTTAATTATATTGATATATTTTTTCTATTTATGGGAAAAGGAAACATTGCAATAGATAAATCAATGATAAAAACAATAGTTGACGGCAAAATAATAATTCCTTTGCCAAAAGTTTTGGTTGAAAATCGATACTATCCTATGTTCTCTATATTCTCCCCTACTCAGTGTGATAGTTGTGGAAGTAAATTACATGTTAACTCTCATCACACTCGTTTTATTATATCACGTTACGGCACTATATCTCTCAATGTTACATACTGGCTTTGTCCCACTTGTAAGAAACATTATCATGATCAGGTTATTGGTGTTCAGGGTTCTGCAAATTACAGTTCTGAATATTATGATACACAAATAAATGTCAGATACGATGGACGATGCAGTCTGCACAATTCTCGGCGAATTGGGGAAACATATACAGAAGGAGTAATAAATGTCTGTGGAAGAGCTCCTTGTCCCACTTCATTGTGGTTATATGAACAGAAACTAGCAAAACTTTCAAAGCAAGAACTTTTGAACCAAGGAGTTAGCTTTGAAGAAACATTGTATGTTGATGGGAATTGGATCAAGAATGGATGGAAAAAAAAGCTTGAAGAATTTATTGGAACGAAACTCACAAAGAAAGAATGGAAAAAAATGCGATATAAATCTGTTTACGTTGTTGCTACCAAAGAGAAGGTCATTTTAGATTTTGAAGTAACTGAGAGGTTACCAACAATTGAGGCTCTGATGCCTCTTTTTATACGAATAAAGAACCGATTTCCTGAAGATAAAATCAAAAAGATTGTTTCTGATGAGGATAAAGCGATCATTGGAGCCGTAAAAATGGTCTTTCCTGAAGTGACTCATTCTTTTTGTGTGTTTCATCAATTAAAAAACGTTAGTAAGAGGTATTATGAGGAATTCAGTTCTATTGAAGAGATTCCAGATAACGATAAGATTACCTACAATGAGATATCTCAATTGATACTGTCTGATACGGTTATCAGTGCTGTTGCGCATATTCAGAAGATACGAGAATTTAACTCTGATCTTGAACTTTCTGAAGCGTCTCATAAAGCGATTTCTTATGCCGAAGAGATTTTCAGCAAGAATGTGAGCTTCTTGAAAAAAGGTTTTACACCTGAGAAAGATAATACAATGGAACAGATATTTTCTTTGATATGTGATATAGTAGACAAAGCGAGGTCATTCAAAACCGATAATGGACTAACTAATTTTTGTTACAATCTATTTACTTTTTTCAACAAACGGTGTTTCAGCACTGGAAAATGGAAAGGTTTCTCACCTTTAATGAGAGCAAGATTCCAATATGGATAATGCTAGAATTGGAGAATAATTAGTTCTTAAACTTGATGGCTTATAGCTGTAGCTGTCGGAAATTCCCACAAAAATAGTTCCACAATTTGGAAAATTTTGGTGGATGCTTGTGTGAATGAATCAACATTTTTTAATGAGTGAATTGATTTGCTCAAATTGGGATAAAATTTTGTGGTTGTCTTGAGATTGAAGAAAAACCAGAAAAAATTAAAAAGACTCAGAGATATAGTGCCGTAACGTGATATAATAAAACGAGTGTGATGAGAGTTAACATGTAATTTACTTCCACAACTATCACACTGAGTAGGGGAGAATATAGAGAACATGGGATAGTATCGATTTCCAACCAAAACTTTTGGCAAAGGAATTATTATTTTGCCGTCAACTATCGTTTTTATCATTGATTTATCTATTGCAATGTTTCCTTTTCCCATAAATAGAAAAAATATATCAATATAATTAAAATTTTATTGTTTTGCACGATATAGAGGGAAAACGAAAAACCAGAAAATAATAAAAAGTCTCTAAAATTAAGAAAAAAACAAGAAAAAAGAAAAATAGGAAAAAATGAAAAAGAAAATAGTTTATTTTCGGTTTTTACAGGTTCTAAAGGCTTTTACTATATTATCTCTTCCATACATTAATAATTCTGTTCTGTCCTCCGATCTTATGAACATGTCTGCAACGTCTTCAGGAGAGTATGATACATTTTTAAATTTTTGATTCTCTGCTAAGTACTTACTGCAAGCTTCTATCAATGAAACATGAATCTCTTCTATCTTCACTTCGTCACTGTTCTTTATGTCGTAAATTTCACCATCTCTTATTTCCAGAACTTCCTGTAACCTGGTAAATGGAATCTTTACGCCTTTTACTCTTTGTCCGTTTATTACCGTATATTTTTTCCAGGACTTATATCTAAGTTCGCCTGTATCTGTTTTCATCATTGTGGGCTCTAAGACATTATTGTTTTTCCAGTCCTGGATTACCCTTTCAAAATTGAAACCTTTGGATACCAGATAATCATGCAACTTGTCCGGATCATAGTATATGGCATCTTTTGTAATCCAGCCAAAAAGTTCTATAGATCCCCTTGTATAGGTAAAGATCTCTTCCGGGTCCAGCTCCTTTGAGTATTCAAAGAACTTCTTGTTTCTCAGGTGCCAGGAATAAGTTGTGTCAAGTGCCCTCAAATAATATGGTATTGTGCGATCCTCAATTACAACTCTCTGATAGTACTTGTTGCATACCTTATGAGGGTCTTTTGTGGGGATCCCGTTTTTCTCGAAGATTTCTTCCAGGATGAAACCGCCTACAGCAAGGGCAACAAAATATGTTTTGGACCGGTCGGCAAATACGGTATTTGACTTATCAAAGAACATAGTCAGGTTTTTATATACCTGTTTTAATTTGTCCTTTCTTTTAAAAATAGTCTGGACTATTTCATCCAGAAATAACCCGTAATTATTTTCCAGCGTATCCTTTACCGTCTCTATGTAATCCGAGTCTAGGCGTGGAATTCCTTCGAAGATTTCCAGCACTCTTATTTGTTGTCCTGTGTTAGTGCTGTTGGCTTTTGTTAAAGGCTGTTCTCCTGTTGTCTGTACCACTGTTTTCCATTTTCCAGTTTTGTCGATTCCTCCTTCCTTATTTCCCCTTCCTTTTCCCTGCTCATTCCCTATCATGTAAATTGCTTCTCGGAACTTTTCGTTATTGCTGGTTTCATCAAAATAGATAGGGGTATCGGTGTTGTACTCCAGGGTTTTTTCTATGCCTACTTTGGTGCTGTCTGCATCCTTGATGAGTTCAAGGGGGTTGCCTACCAGGGAGCTGGCCAGCTGCATGGAGACGGACTTAAGCCCGCTACTCTCATAGTAATTATGGACTATGAAGGATTTCACGCCAATGAACCGGATAAGCATGGCTGCTACGGTTGCATAGCACTTCAGCCGGATAAGGTCATATTCGAGAAGAGGGGTAAGGTTTTCTATCCATTCTTTTTTATTTCCTTTAATTTCATATGCGCTTGCTATCTCTTCGGTAAGAGCAAGGATTTCTTTTCTTCCTTGTGCCATATGCGCATAGGACCCTGTGATAAAAATAGAGTTTTCTTTTTTCCAGCCGTTTGTCCTAGCAGTGAATTCTGTTGGGATCTGGTAGGCATACCCTAAAAGCTGCTTAAAGTAGTATTTCAGATTTTTCTGATCAGCATCCACAAACTGAAGACCTAAATTTACCAGCTCTTTCATGCTTGACGTGAGCAGGACTTCAGGAGTTACCCATTTCGAAAACTCCTGGCCTATTACGGTCCTGTATTTTATCTGGTACATGTAAGCTTCATCATCCACACATTCACCTATCGAGTGAATGATTATGGGCGTACAGGTTACCATCTCCCAGCCTTCGACCTCTTGGCCATCCTTCCTGTCGTATTTGTAGTATTTTTCTATGCCGGTTTTTGAGATCCTGAAGGGATGTATATCAAAATCTATAGTGAAATCATATTCTGAAGACTGTTCTTCTCTTGAATAGTATTTTTCTTTTAGTTCTGATTTCATTGGTCATCGGTTAAGGAATTTTCTTGCCTGAAGGATATCGATTTTGCACCAAAAGTCGCCTTAAATTTTGTCCTTTTTACATGAAATCGATACCCAGTTCCAACTCTCAATGGGATACAGTTTTTGAGAACTGTTACGAAAATGGAGGCAATTTATCATGATTCCTCACTTAACCGAAGACGCATGGTTCTGATTTTAATGATTCATCCAGGTTTTTCCAGGACTCTTGAGCACAGGCCTCAAGGATCTTATTTAGTTCCCAATCTGCGAAATATTTTCCAAGGATTTCAGCTGCTTTCTTGAAGTCTTCCACTTTCCATTTATTCGGTTTTTTCTTCAGTATATCTCTGATCTCGGCATGCATGATCAGGATATCTGCTAATTCTTCATTCAGGTCCTTGGGGTCCATTTCCGGGTCAAACGGTATTTTGTGGTATTTGCTGAGGATCTCATCTCTGAATGTGAGCCCTTTTTCATTGTCGTTTTCTTCTATCATTTACTCCCCCTCCGTTTTTTTCTTGGGCTCAATCAGGTCAATAAACTCCCAGATCCGGGCCCGGAGGGTTTCGTAATGATACATATTAGATCCTCCTGGCAAGTTGCATGAATAGCGTCCTCCAGGAGAGACTTTTAGTCCCGGTAAATTGAGGAAGATTTACAGCTGCAGCTGGGGCCTGGATAAATAATAGAGGCTTCCCATTTCGATGAACTATAAAAATATAGTCTCCTGATTTTTCCTTCAATAACTCGTGCTGGTGGTCTCTAAACATGAACCTGCCGGATCTGGACCTGCAATTATGGCTGTTGTCGATGACTTCGAACTGACAGCTTTTTATTTCAATATCAGTATCATCCAGCTTTGCATCTATGTCCCCTCTGGTGAGTTCAAGACCTGGGACCATAATTCCAACAAAGTTTTCAAAATACTCTCCGTTTTTTGAGGCTACAAACTGGCTGCTGACCATCAGAAGCCCCCTGGAACATATTGAGGACATTTTTCTGTACAGGTCTGTACAGGTCCTGCAGTCCTGGCTATCCTCATCATGAGTGGATTTATGGCAGCCCCAGCAGCCCACACCATGATTTCTAGAGTTACAGGCATAGTTCCGGCAGGTTTTGCAGCATACCCTAAATTCCTTTTGCTGGTTCATTGCTGTGCCTCCTTGGTCCTGTGCCAGAGCATCACGGCAAATGTCCCTAGTTCCTCTAATTTACCCTGTAATCGGTTTAAGACATCAGGAAAACCCTCATTAGCAAAAGCCAGTTCCGTTGTAATGCCATAAACTTCTTTAAGTTCCGCGCGTAATTCGAGAATAAGACCATATATGTTTTTTGTCTTCCAGGAATCGTCTTTTTCCTTCAGAACCTGCTCTATTGCAAGGGCAAACTCAAGGATTTCAGGCCTTAATTCCTGCAATATTGCAAACTCTGGAGAGTCCTCCTCTATTTCGGCTTCAATGGATGTTACTACATCCCCAAAGAAACAGCCCCCGTCAATGTAATATTGAGAATTGCATTTGGGACAGTAGTATGTTTCCGAGCCTAAACATATGTGTTTTTCAAATTCCCCTTCAAAACCACATACTTTTTTATGCAATTCCCAGAAACGTTTTTCGTCGTCTATGCTGAGGGTCACTGGCCCACCCCCTGCTTAAGGTCTGAAAATTGTTTTTTCCGGAAATGCTCGTCTATCTTTGCGCAAATAAAAAACAAAAGTAGATACGCAAATGCCAAACCTATACGCATTTCACGAGAGAAGGGATATAATGCAAGAACCAGACTTGCAGCACAGCCCCCTAAAGCCAGGAACCCAATTATGGAAGCATTAGTCCCTGTATATTCTCTATATAGGAAGTTCATACTCTCCCTCCTGAAAGCAGACAAGCAGGCAGAGTTACAGCAGAACCTATTGTGAGAACCGACAAGAAAATTGAAAAAATATAGGAATATCCAGCCATTGATAACGATATTCCAAATATCAACCCTGAAAACAATATCAGGCATGAAAATATTTTTATGGTTTTTGAGGACTCCCAAGGATTGTTAGCAGACATAAGATTTCCCCCTTAAAGCCCTCCTGGTATCAGGATTTGATAAACTCTTGAATCTGATTTGGGAATCTATTCCGGACCTGCAGATCCTGGGATAATGGGGTTTCCTGCTCATGCTTCTACCTCCGTTAAGTCAAAGAACAGGTACACCAATCCACAAGCGAGGATTGCAAGGAGCATTCCAGTGATGTAGACAGGGGACAGGAGGACATCACGGGCGTTCATGCCTCTGCCCCCTCAGGGTTTTTTTGCTCTTTTTGCTCTGTTTCTCGAGCAAACCTTTCCTTCAAGGCCTTCGGCAAATTCACAACATAGATTGAAGGTTTTTTCCCAGGTTTTTTCCCGGACCAGCCGCATTTATCACAGATCCAGATTTTTGATTTTATCCTTCTATGTATACTCGTTCTTTTGCACTCCGGACAGCAGGGAACATCTCTTATTACAGCCTCCCCCATCTTTTTTCGGGAAATTACCACGGGGGTACTCATGCCTCTTCCTCCGGGATCTCATAGCCGTGCTTCCTGGCAGCCTTCACAATGCAGCTGACAATTTCCTGATATTCTTCCCGATCTTTTCTTGCCTGCGGGGAGGTGAACGAAACATTCAGACCTCCAAAAAGTATTAGATCATCTACAAAGTTCGCGATTGGATCATTTTTTCTTGAATTCTCAGGGCTGACCCTACAGGCTTTTTCCATCACCTTTTCCATTTCTTGCAGATTTTCTCTAATTGGGTTCAGTTGATCCAGTCTTCGTTCAGATGCCTGAAGGGGGCATTCTGCCATGTTTCCTGGGGTCTTGTCAGAGACAGAGCAGATATGCCGGCCCCTTCCTAGAAGAAAAGTCCAGATTAAGTTTCCACAGCCTTTGCAGGCTTTGACGGATGGCTTGAAAGATTTGTTCATGCCCTCCGGATCCTGGGGGCTGTCCTGGCGTATCGGGCATCTGCGGATATACCTGAGCGGTTTTCCTGCAAGCTGACAAAAACAATTGGACCCTTGCCTTCTAAAGAACCTGCATTTCCTGATAGAGCTGCAGCTCATTATTCCAGGAACGAACATCAAACACCCCTCCCTTCATCAGAAACACAGTTCTGGTCAGGGCGGGTTGAATAATAACGAGAGAGCATTGGCCTAAAACATGCATCATGGTTGAATATTATTGAAAGTTTCACAAGCAAAATGAGTAGAGGCTTTTTAAAGGCAATAAGAGTAAAATCAATAATGGAATTAAAGAACAGGATCGATCAATACATAAATTTACTCAATGAGGAACCTGTGGTATTTGTGTGGAAATATAAAGTTGAAGGAGAAGACAGGATTCCCGGTGGAATTGCAATATGAAACAAATATGCAATTAATTCGGAATCGATATACTAGATTAGGGGCTATTCGAAAAGTGGTTATCTGCTATAACTTTTACAATATACAATATGCAAAACTGAAATAGATTCCCGGATATTTAGATCTATTGTAACTTTTACAACGTGCCACTTTTGACTTTTCGGATAGAACCTTAGTGATTTCTCTCGAACTTTTCGGTAATTCAGTGATATTAGTTAGAGCAGATATACTTCAGTCTATAGAAAAGTAAACATTTGCTACATTAGAAACTTAATTATAAAAACATCAACTATGTATTGATAGACACAATGATAATCAGAAATATGGAAGACGCTCTGAATATCGAAAACAAACTCCGAGGCTACCTCTTCGGCACAGCCTGTGCCGATGCCCTCGGCCGCCCCGTAGAACGCCTGACCCTTGAACAAATAAGGGGGAAATACGGAGAAGATGGAATCCTTGAGTTTCCTCCTGAGTCCCCCTGGACTGATGATACTCAGTTAATGCTTGTGCTTGCCCGTGGCCTTCTGAATGGAGCAGAACTCGAACTTCCCAGACTTATGGATAAGATTGCAGAAGAACTTATCCTGTGGCTGGATGAACCCGACCTTGGTGCAGGAGCGACGACCAGAGGTGCAGCCCTCAATCTCAGGGACGGGATTCCCTGGAGCATGTCAGGAATAAATTCAAAAACGTGTGGAAGCCTTATGAGGGTAGGGATTCTTGGCTTCATTTTCCAGAATGATCCGGAAAAATTGATTAAAGCCGCCTCTCTTTCCGGCAGAATTACTCACTCCCATCCAACCGCAGACGCCGCATCCATTGCAGGAGCATATGCAGTAAAACTGGCTCTTGATGGGGTGGCCCCTGAAGATATGTTTTTACCCCTTCTCAAGGTAATAGAAGGCATTTCTGACGAGTTTACGGAAGCCTTCAAAGGCTCTTATGAGATTGCTCACAGTAATTTAAGCGACGAAGAGGCTCTCCAGAAAATCGGTCAGGGCTGGTATGCAGATGAAACCTTTGCACTTTCCTATTTCTGCATCCTGAGATATCCTGATGATTACAAAAAAGCCGTTCAGACTGCGGTGAACATAACCGGAGACTCGGATTCAGTGGGTAGTGTTGCAGGCGGAATTCTCGGGGCAAGACTCGGAATCGAAGCAGTTCCGACCTCCTGGGTTAAAGCCTTGAAGGAAAAAGAGAAACTAGAAGGAATGGTTATGCCTCTGCTTGAAAAGTATTTTCAGGTTTCAGGGATGAAGTGAGATCTTAAAACCAGAGGTCTTTGAAAATGGATTTTTCGAAAATGGATTTTTCCGAAAAAGGAGTTTACTGCCTGGTATTCGAAAACCTGGATTGCGTAATTAAAGTAGGGAAAAAAGGCTTTTTTTCGTTTTCTGAAGGTTTTCATATCTACACAGGCTCGGCGCTCGGACCCGGAGGCATGAAGCGGGTCAAAAGGCATATCGACCTTTCTTTAAAGAAGGATAAAAAACCCAGATGGCATGTCGATTATCTACACCTGAATTCTTCATTCAGACTGACATGGGCAGTTTGTGCCGCCACTTCTGCCCGGCTTGAGTGCGAACTTGCCCGCGGACTCGGAGGAGATTCGGTTCAGGGCTTCGGGTGCACGGACTGTGCCTGCAAATCCCATCTTTTTTACAGGAAAGATAACCCTCTTTCAGAGGTCAAAGGGATTTTTGAAGCGCTTGGGCTCCGGGCTGTTGTGCTTGAGTGCTGAACTATAATTGAACGACGTTATTATTATTGAGTGCTGAACTATTATTGAATGACGTTATTATTATTGAGCATTGAACTATTATTGAATGATGAATTATTATTGAGTAACGAATTATTATTTTTCTTTAGTCCTTCTTTTTTACAGAAACGGGAAAGTTTAAAGTAAGGCAGGATTTTATCTAAATTAACCAGAAAAACGGTTTTTACCTGATCAGGGGATGTTTCATGGAACACTTCTCTTTTATCGCCTGCATGCCCGATAAGCCCGGAGCCCTGCACAGAGCAGCCGAGATAATCACGCGGTATGAAGGAAACATCAACCGGATACAGTATGACCGGAGGATCGACAGGAACACCGTTTTTTTCGAGGTGACGGCAGCTTCCCGGGCTTATCGGAAAATCCTTGAGGAGCTGGAAAGAATAGGGTACCTCCAAACCTCCCTGCAACCTGTGGCGTTTCTGAAATTCAATGTCTATCTCCCGAACTGCCCCGGAGCATTATTCGATTTCCTGAATCATACTACTTCTTCAGGGGCAAATATCACTTTTCTCGACTTTGATGACCAGGGGCAGCACCCCGAAAGGCTTGTCGTGAGCCTGAACATCGAAGATGCCAGCCTTATAGATGCACTCCTGAACCGGCTCAAATCAAAGTACAGGCTTGAGATCGTTGAGTATGACACCACAGGAGAAAAGCTCGATGACACTGTTTTTTACCTCCGACTTGCCCAGAAATTAAGGAACTATGTCGGAAACGCAGAAGATGCTTTTTTAATGAAATTTCTGCACGACATCAACCACATCGCCCAGGAGCTCTCAAACCTGCGGAAAGACCCTGTTGAGGTCTTTGAAAACATCCTCAAAGTCGGGGAAACCCTCAGCCGGACTTCAGGGGAAGGCTTTTATGCCGATGTGCAAAGGGTCAGGATAAAGGACGGAATTGAACTTTTCTGCTTCCAGCTGCCCTGCGGAGGAAACATCTATCTTTTCGATACTCCTGACGAAAGGGTCATGATCGATACGGGATACGGGATATACCAGCCGGATGTAGTGAATGCGCTCCAGCACTACGGGCTTGGAGACCTGAGCCTCCTTAAAAGGATCTACATTACCCATGCAGACGCGGACCACTGCGGAGCTGCAGGCTATTTTGCCGCCCCTTCTTACCTCAATAAGGAAACCCTGAAAATCACGCGGGAAACCAGTAGAGCTTACGGATCCAGCAACCAGGGCTGCATCTTAGAAGAGATCTACACAAAAATGATTAATCTCTTTTCAAGGTTCACCCCTCCTTCAAATGTAATTCTTTTCCCCGAGATCCCGGTTCAGGCCGAAGAAGTCGAGAAAAGGGGAGCTTTTCCGCTTATTGCTCGCTTCAGGATAGGAGACCTTGAGTTTGAAGCCCTTCAGGGTCTGGGAGGACACATGCATGGGGAAATCTTTTACCTGTGCCCTGAAGAAGGGCTTATCTTCCCCCAGGACGCGGTGATTAACTTCAGGAGCCTGAGCCAGGAGAGGACGGAGTACAATATCCTTGCCGATTACCTCATGACATCGGTAAATGTAGACAGCACCCTTGCAAGAGAAGAACGAAACGCCCTCATGTCCCTGATACTTGAACTTGAAAGCGAGCTTTCAAAGAAAGGCAAGAAATGCCTCATCTGCTGCGGACATGGATCAGTATCCGAACTTGAAGGCGGAAAGCTTGTCGAACATTCCGGTTCAGAGAGATACCTTGCAAGAAAAACTCCGTAGAAAGTAAGAGGAAAATGTAAGAGAAAAGCATAGGCAGAAAATTAGCTCTTTAGAAAATAGATAGGTTGAAATCCGAAAATAAACAAATTAAATTAAGATAACCCGTTTTAGCCCTGGTATTCGGCAAAGCTAAGAAGTGATCCTGCTTGTCAATGTTTTCTCAGTTCGATTATTATGTCCTGATGTTTCTAAACTCTTTTTCCTTTCTAGACCCTTTCATGTTATTTGTAAGCCTTAAATTCGATTATTTTCTTTTCCTGATTATTGCTATACTCTACTATTATAAAGGGAGGGAGCAAACGATCCTTTTCCTTGCCTTACTCGTATCGGCCTGGGCTCTGGCTCTGGCTTTGAAGCCTGTTTTTGAAGTCCCAAGACCTGAAGACGTCCGCTTTGTGACCTGCACCACGGGATACTCCATGCCGAGCGGGCATTCTCTCATGTCCTTTGCTCTGGCTATATTTTTACATCCGAGGGCAGGAAAATACAAACTTTTAGTCTGGGTTTTTGCCATTACAGTAAGTTTGAGTCGGATATTTATAGGAGTTCATTACCCTTCGGATGTGATCGTAGGTGCATTTATCGGCTGCCTGGCCGGAATATTCTGGCTTTATGTCGAAAAGATGCTGACAAAGTACGGGCTTTTAGGTAACTCCGGAACCCCGGCAGGAAAGTGAAGACAGGGCTTTAGATCAAACTCTTCAGCAGCCCTGATATTGTCTGGAAATCCGAATGTTCAACCTTATCGGAAGAAATAAAAACGGATCAGTGTAAATAGAAAACAATCTAAATGGAAAACAATCTAAATGGAAAACAATCTAAATGGAAAACAATCTAAGGAAAAAATCCAAGTAAAAGAAAATGCGAGGGGTGCGATTCGAACGCACGAATTCCTACGAAAATGGGTCCTAAGCCCATCGCCTTTGACCTAGCTGGGCAACCCTCGCACTAAAATGTCTCTGGTTGTGGTAAAATAAGAAAAAAGAAACTTTAAAACTATTGAAAAAGGTTAAATGCGCCGACCGGGATTCGAACCCGGGTTTTGGGCTTGGAAGGCCCAAGTCATAGCCGCTAGACCATCAACGCAAACTGCAACACCTTTAGAGGTATTTGTTAAATATAATGTTTTCGCTTGACATAATACATTTTTTTCACACACTTAAGAATAAGTACAGCAAATCTCTCTTTCCCCTCACCATAACTCACCATAATTTGCCTCATTTTTATGAAATTCTCCCGGGTTTAATCCTAATTATCCCTCTCTTAATTCAAAACTTTCCGGATTAACCCTTACCATTTTCTTTCTTAATTCTCAATAGTCTGATTAATCAGCTGATAAATATTATTCAGAACAACTGAAAATGACTTTTCGGGTTTCTCCCCCGCGGTGCTGGGATCTAAGCCACCTGTCACCGGTAAGAAAAGAATCTGGATTTATACGCAGATATGAGACTTTTTATATGTATTTTCAAATCCAAATATAAGAATGTGTTCTTACAGTCCTAGAGGGCGATCTTCTCGGATAAAATAAATGGACATATAAATAAGGACTAACTGATTAACTGGTGGCCAAAAGGAGCCTTGAAGCTGAATAAAATTAACACTATTGAACCTTTAACACTATTGAACCGTGTAAAAGAAACATTTAGAAAAGAATTGAAAGCATCAGTCGAATTATCACGATTGTCACGATAAATATCGTGAGATGTATAGTCAAATTTTATACGAGCCATTTTATTTTATTGTTAACCCTGCTAGCCTGAAAAATGGGTTTTTTAACAGGAATATTTTAGAGTAAAACTCACAAAATACAGGTAGAACAATGAGATAAATTTGATTAGGTTTGAAGCGAACATTCCAGGCAAACTAATCGTTTTTTGCTACTTTTTAAAAGAAAAGCGCTTCTCCTTCGGGCATCTACTTTGAAAAGTTTCTGACATTATAAATATAGGAAAGATAATATAATACATTGGAAATAATATTTCAAACTTAGGATAAAAATAACTATTATTATTTTTAATGTGGAGAATAAAATTAGAATTTTCCCTGCTTTCCCGGGAATCTTATTTCTCTGAGAAGGAATATATACTCTTATATAGAGCTAGACACAAGATTTCAAAACCAGCTTTCTTCTCTACCTTGCCCTGGATTCAAAATCAGGATGAAGAAACTGATAGCAAAGAGATGTGATAAGAATGGAACCTTTTATTCTGGCGTTTGCAATCAGCTGGATACTCATATTTGCCTACCTCCTTTCACTACTCAAGACGTATGCGGAGTTCAACAAAAGATTAATGTAATGATCGAGCCATACGGGGTTTTAAAATGAATAAAAAAAAGAAATCACTGCTTGCAGTTGCTTTTATTGCTGGTGTGTTCCTTATAGGGTTATACGGAGTCGACTCTTCAGAAGGATACCTTGCAGTATCTGAGCTGCTCTCTGACCCTCAGGGCTATACCGGGAAGAATGTGAATGCCGTAGGAATCGTAGAAGCAGGAAGCCTTGAAAAGGCTCCTGGTGTGACATCATTTGAACTGGAAGACGAAAATGATGAAAACCTTAAGATACATGTGAACTATGTAGGAGACCTCCCTTCTAATCTTGCCGAAGGAAAACAGGTAACCGTCAGCGGAACAATGATTTCCGAATCTACGTTTGAGGCAAATAAGATCATTACCGGATGCCCGTCAAAGTATACGGAGTAATATTGATGAATATTGAAGAGTGGGAAGAATACAGATATGTTGAAGCCGGGATCGAGGACTCAATTGCCCGGATAGAGGACTCCAGCTTAAAAAAAATGGTTGAACATGTCTGTCATTTCGGTGGAAAACGAATTAGGCCAATTATCCTGCTTCTGGCCAGTGAGATCTGTTCAGGCTCGTATTCCCGGAGCCTTGATGCTGCCCTTGCTGTTGAAATGATGCATTCGGCTTCTTTAATTCATGATGACCTGCTTGATCAGGGACTTATCCGAAGGAACCTGCCCTCTGCCCCCGAAAAATTCGGGCCTTCCAGAGCCCTGCTCTGTGGGGACTATCTCATTGCAAAATCAATTGCTTTTATATCTCCTTATGGGGAAAAAGTCATTAGGGACTTCGGAAAAGCCGGAATGGATATGGCGGAAGGAGAAGTTCTTGACCTGAGGCTTGATGACGATAAGTTCGGAGAAGACGATTATTTTAAATGCATATATAAAAAGACAGCTTCTCTATTCGCAATCAGTGCATCCATTGGAGCATATACCGGAGGAGCTGATGAGGCTCTTGCGGAGCGTTTTAGCTTCTTTGGAAATTCCCTGGGAACTGCATACCAGATTGTTGATGACATCCTTGAATTTTTAGAAGTTGTTGAGGGCAAGGAGTCCAAATTCACGTCTGAAACCTTGCCGCACATTTACATGAGGAAGATGTCAAAGGAAGAAGCCTTAGAAAAGTCCATAGGTTCTGTAAAGCAGCACGTTAGTGCCGCAAAAGAAACCCTGGGAACATTCAGAGCATGTTCGGCAAGGAATAAACTTTTCCAGATAACGGATTATATAACTGTAGACATGCTTGAGAATATCTGATTTAGTCCCGCTCATCCTGAAAAATGAATTAACTCTGTCAAATTCCTGGATCTAAAATGCCACAAATGATACCATTTAGTTTCTTACTTAAACCCTTAAAGTTTTCAGCTTTTGACACTAACTTTATCAGGTGTATCCATGCGAGTATATGATAGCCCGGTGATTAAGGTAAACGCCAGCACGGAAAATGAAAAGATGGTGCTCGATGCAGAAGGCCCTCTTTCCCACCTTGCAAAACCCTTTCTGAAACGTATAAATAACATCTTTGCGGAAGAAAAACCAATTTCAATAAGCGAAGAAGAGATTATATTTTCTACCTGGATTCCCCCTATCCCGGGCCCTGTTTTCAGCAGGGTTATAAGTGCTGAAATTGCCGCCATAAGGAAGAAGCGCGTTCCGGATCAATTTTCAATAGGGATTACCGCTCGCTGTCCAAACAGGTGTATTCATTGCGGGGCAGCCGACATAAAACCTGAAAAGGAACTGACTCTGGATGAAATCTGTTCCGCTATTGACCAGAGCCTTGACCTTGGAGCCTATCTGGTTTCCTTTGATGGCGGGGAGACGATGCTCAGAAATGACCTCGTTGAGATGGTTGCCAGGGTAAACAAGACAAGAGCAATTGCCACATGTTTTACTTCAGGCTTCAAGCTCTCCGAAGAAAGAGCGAAGGCCCTTAAGGTTGCAGGGCTGTATGCCACAAGGATTAGCCTTGATAGTCCTTTTGAAGCCGAGCATGACCGCATCAGAGGCCGAACCGGGGCATACAAAGATGCAATTGACGGGATAAAGAATGCAAATGCTGCAGGAATCCTTACTGACATGTTTGTCGTTGTATCACCGCATAACATCGATGACCTTGAGGAGTTTTACTCCCTTGCAGCCGATTTGGAAATGAAGGAAATGTCAATTTATGAGATCATTGCGGTAGGGCGCTGGCTTGAGCACGAGGACGAGGTAATAAGCGAAAAGGACGTCTCGAGGCTTCAGAGTTTCCAGAAATCCACGAATAGCAAACCTGAAGGTCCGAGGGTTACGGCTTTTCCCTATTTTATGGGACCTGAACTTTTCGGATGCTTTGCTGGCAGGCGCTGGATGCATGTCGCTTCGGACGGAGAGGTAATGCCCTGTGCGTATACTCCACTATCTTTTGGCAATGTCTCCGAAGAGCCCCTGGAGACCATCTGGAGGCGCATGGGGAAACATAATGCTTACAAAAAGGATGACGCAGCCTATTGCATGATGCGAAACCCGGAATTCCGGAAGGAGTACATACATACCATTCCCAAAGGAGCAAAAATTCCTTACCGGCTTAAATAATTCTATTTTAATACTCTCAAAAGGGGACCTTATTTCTGGTTTTTTTGCCTTTATCAGGTTCTTTCATCTTTTTTAACATTATAAGAGATTTATTATTTCGGTTTTTTGTATTTTTCAGTGTATTTAAGGAGTTTTCGTATATTCAGGATTCATTTTCCAGCTTTTTATCTTACCTGACAATCTTCAGTTTTATCTCTTTTTCCCTGCACATCCTTCTATAATATTTTTTTGAAGTTTAGAGTGTCAGGAGAGATTTTTATCCTTATTTTTCCAATTTCTGTTTAAAATAGTAAATGGAACCAGAAATATTATACTGGAATCTTATCTGGACATATTCACAAGTAAAAGAGGAGCTTGAACAGGAATTTCCATTCTATGATTTTTGTATATATATAACGAATTAAAATATATAACATTAAAAAACCCGTATCTCTCAAAAAATAACCTATTGTTGGGAGAAAAGACTTACATCATCGGAGAAGTACAGTATATATTTTAAAATATAGTTATATATCTCATACTTAATAAATTCATTTTTTTCATATTTAAAATCACTTTAAATATCTTAACTGTGAAAAAGGGGAATATGTGCGTTTTAAGGCTAAATACACACATTGGATATATTTTACAAAGTCTTAAATTCAGGATGTAAATTCACATTTATTTTTGACTGAACTCAAAATCCCCTATTAAAACATTAATTCAAAAAAGTTCTTTCATGGCTTTGCCCTTCTTTATGCGGGCAGGACTCGGCATTTTTTATCAATTAATTATATTCAACTGTTTCTATTTAATTATTTTTTACTGTTCTATTTAATCTTTTGGATTTTAACCATATATTTTGATATTTATATTTTTAAAATTCTTAAAAATTTCCTGCACATTCAGTACATAATGATTGATCGTGATAATTATTAATGTCCTCTTCGATAAAACCGAAGCTGTTATATAGTTCTTTCGCAAAGGATTTGTTAACTACCTCCATTGGAGTAGGGATTTTTAATTATTAATTTATATATTAAATTTTGAGAGACGGAGATTCACATGGCTAAAAATGAAATCTTATCCGAAATAAAAAAGGCGGAAGAGAGCGCTAAAGCAATGGTTGATGAAGCCATTGATTCCAAAAACAAGCGCATTTCCGATGCCCGGGCCGAAGCCAGGGAAATCCTGCGACAGGCCGAAATCGATGCACATAAAGCTGCACAAGACTCTTTTAAAGTAGGTGAAGAAAAGATCCTGGAGGAAAGAGATAAGATCGTCAACGATGGTGAAAAAAACGCATTAGCCATGTCCCAAAAAGCTCAAGCTAATATCGACAAATCCGTCAATTACCTTGTACAGGAGTTTGAGAGGGCGGTCCTTAATGAGTAGACCTAAAGAAATGACAAGGGCCGTAATTGTCGGGCATAAAAGCATATTGAAACAAACCATCGATTCACTGTATGATACGAATCTCTTTCATATCGAAGATTTTGTCGAAGACGAGTCTGGTTTTAAGATCAGCAAGCCATTGAAAAACGCAGAAGAAGTCTCGAAAAAGCTTGTGAAGATCCGTTCTATCGCCAATTATTTGGGGATTGTACACAAAGAACCGGTAGTTCAGAAAACTGACTCTGTTCTGCGCGACCTTGATTCAAAGCTGGATGAACTGGACAGAGCAATTGCGACCAAAACCGATGCAATTGCCCAGCTTGAAAATGAGCTGAAAGACCTGGATTCCCAGAAAAGGGAGCTCATGCCTTATCTTGCCATCAATCTGGACTTTGATGACTACCGTGGTTACGAGAGCCTTAAGGTTTTCGCAGGCATGGTAAAAGGAAACCTGGATGGAAGTCAGATTTCAAGCATCACCAAAGCTTACGAGCTATACTTTGACCCTCAATCAAAGGCTATTGTACTGTTCGTAGCCAAAAGCGATGCCGACAAAGTCTACGAATTACTTCAGGGCATTGGATTCAGAGAACTCAGAGTTCCGGAAAGAGGTGGTGTCCCAAGCGAGCTGTTAAGATTTATCGAACAGAAAGAAGCCGAAGTCACCAGGAAGATCGAGTCCTTAAGAAATGAAATCGAATCCTTGAAAACCAAGTATGCCGATTTCATCCTTGCCAGCGACGAGATCTTGAGCATCGAGAGTCAGAAGGCAGAACTGCCTCTGAGAATAGCTACATCTGCAAACGCATTCATAATAGAAGGCTGGACCCCCACCGAGAATTATGATAAAGTTGTCAGTGCGGTCAACAGTGCCACCAACGGCAAGGCATATGTCTCAAGCCTCGAGATAGAAGAGGAAGAAGAAGAGCATGTCCCTGTTGAGTACAACAACTCAAAAGTTGCAGCGCCGATGCAGCAGATTATGGACCTGTACTCCAGGCCCAAGTATACTGAACTCGATCCATCCTCAGTGATCCTAATCACTTTCCCACTGATGTATGGGCTGATTCTCGGAGACATCGGATATGCACTGATACTGGGAGCAATTGCACTGGCTGTCAAAAAAGCAATAAAGTCAGATGCAGTTGGCGATCTCATGAATATTCTGATCTATTGTCAGATATCAACATTTATATTCGGAATTATTTATGGCGAGTTCTTGGGATTCTCTCTTGCGAGTTTACATACGGAACATGGATCGGTCCCAGGCCTGATTCCGGGCTGGGAAACTATTGTTCTGTTTGAAGGGCTCGGAGGCGAGGAATTTACATTCCCGATTCACAGAACTCACATGGTAATGACTATGATTGCAGTAACTGTCCTGATAGGACTGCTTCAACTGAATCTCGGGTTCCTGCTAGGATTTGCAAACATCTCCAAGCACCACGGAGTAAAGCATGCAGTTCTTGAAAAAGGCAGTTGGCTTGTTATTGAACTCGGTGTACTTCTTGCAGCCATCGGCTACCTTGGCGGCACAGGACTGGCTTATGTCGGTGCTGTAGTTCTTGTTCTCGGAATTGTGATGCTCACCATGGGTGAAGGTATCAAAGGTCCGATTGAATTGCCATCTCTTATGGGTAATGCGTTGTCGTATGCCCGTATTATTGCAGTCGGTCTGTCTTCGATTTACATCGCTTCAACGGTCAATGATATTGCTTTTGAAATGATCTGGGCTGATCACTCCAAGATCGGTTTCGTAGCAATAGCTGCAATACTTGTGTTTATACTCGGACACGCACTTAACACTGTCTTGAGTATCATCGCTCCCGGACTGCATGCACTCAGGTTGCAGTATGTAGAATTCTTCGGAAAATTCTACGAAGGTGGGGGCAGAAAATACAACCCATTCGGATACATAAGAAAATACACGGAGGAATAAAAACATGGTAGGAGAAGAATTAATAAGTGGACCTTTCCTGGACGCAGACGGAATGAAGGCACTCGGTGCAGCACTCGCAATCACAGTAACTGGGCTTGCATCTGCATGGGCTGAAAAAGAAATCGGTACCGCAGCAATCGGCGCTATGGCAGAAAACGAAGGGTTATTCGGTAAGGGTCTTATCCTTACTGTCATTCCTGAAACCATCGTTATCTTCGGTCTTGTCGTTGCATTGCTTATCAATTCTGCTTAAATTTAAGAGCGTAACCCGCTCTTAAATTTCTTAGAGCATTACTCTTAGCTTCTCTGGGTGTTTTTTTCCCTTACCAGGCGGAGTTGGAGTGTTTATATGCTCTAAGTTCCCCTTAGGTATCGTTGCACTCTAAGCAGCTTAGAGTTTTGCTCTAAGCTTTAGAGCACTTTTTTGCTCTAAATTTATTTGGAGGTGTAAGCATGGGACTAGAGATCGTTATAAAAGACATCCAGGAGGGTGCGAGAGCTGAGGTTTCCCGTATAAATACCGAAGCCGATGCAAAGGCCTCCGAGATCACAAATGAGGCTAAAGAAGTACAGAAGAAGATGCTCGGGGACAGCCTTGCTAAGGTGGAAGAGGACCTCCAAAAGCTGCACCAGCAGGTTATATCAAGTGCAAACCTGGAAGTAAAAAGAATTACGCTGAACAAGCGCAAGGAACTTCTAGATAATGTTTATAGCCAGACAGTTGAGTCCATCAAGTCAATGCCGGCGTCCAAAAATGAAAAGTTACTGAAGCACATTATCGACAAATATGAGGCTAGCGGTGATAAAATTTATTCTTCTAAGGCTTCAGAAGAGACCGTCAGGAAATTATCTTCGTTAACTTATGCTGGTAATATTGACTGTATCGGCGGCGTTGTTCTGGAAAACGAAGACGGGACAGTCAGGTTAGATTACACATACGATTCAATCCTGAAAAACGTGTATGAGCGTTCATTGAAGCAGATATCTGATATATTATACGGGTGATGTTCGATGCGGCTTTTGGAGAGACTCTGGGGGAAAAAACCCTCACGAAAATCCGATAAGAAGAAAAAAGGCACTTCTAACTATGCTTATGCCGTAACCCGTGTCCGTGCGATGAAGAGTAAGCTGCTTCCAAAAGAAACGTATCCGCGGCTTCTCAACATGGGGATCGATGAAATCACCCGCTTTATCCAAGAGTCTGAATACAAAAACGACGTTGACGAACTGGCAATGAAATACAGCGGTGGCGATCTGGCAGAACACGCATTAAATAGGAATCTTGCGCTCACCTATGACAAGTTGCTCAGGATCACCTCAGGAGAATTAAACTACCTGATCGCGGCATATCTTTTAAGATATGACATCTGGAATGTAAAAACGCTTCTCCGCGGTAAACTGTACAATGCATCCGTTGAGGATATCCTGGAGTCTCTGATTTCTGCCGGGGAGTTTACCTATACCTTCCTGTCAGAACTTGCAGCCAAGGCCACATATCAGGAAATCATTGATGCCCTGAAAGAGACCGATTATTATCCCCTGCTGCAGGAGTTTGACGGAAATAACCTGGCATACATAGAAAACGAGCTTGACAAGATGTACTATTCAAGCCTGTTTGCCGCAATTGGAAAACCCAGGTCCAAGGACCGTAAGCTCTTTGCAAGGTTCATCAAACTCGAAGTCGATGTCAAGAACCTAGGTACCCTCTTCAGGCTGAAAAAAGCAGGAGTCGAGAAATCTGATGAGATCATGCCTCTCATGATCGAAGGCGGTCTTGAGCTTAAGCCCGAGAAACTGGCAACGCTCCCTTACGAACAGTTTATCGATGAACTTCGGAAAACTCAGTACTGGGATGCAATTGCTACTGTAACGGGTCTGGAGACAGCTTCTTTGACTATCGTTGAAAGCAGGCTCATAAGGTACTATCTTGAATCTGCAACCACTTATTCGCATGTATCTCCGATCTCAATTGTACCTATTATGGAATATATTATCCATAAAAATAACGAGGTCAACAACCTCCGGATTATTTTCAGAGGTAAGGAGGCTGACCTCAGTGATACACTAATTAAAGACCAGTTGGTGGTTATCTAATGGAGTTGGCAGTGATCGGAAAGAGCGAGTTTGTCACGGGGTTCAGGCTGGCGGGTATCAGAAAAGTTTATGAAATCGTTGATGTCCCATCCAGTGAGTCCGCGGTAAAATCGGTGCTTGAAGATAAGAGTATCGGGATTCTTGTAATGCATAATGATGACATTAGTAATCTGCCGGAAATTTTAAGGAGAAACTTGAATGAGTCTGTCCAACCAACAGTAGTAGCCCTCGGAGGAACTGGGGAAGGCTCAATGAGTTTAAGAGATAAAATAAAACAAGCGGTAGGTGTTGATCTGTGGAAGTAAAAGGTGAAATTTATCGTGTGGCTGGGCCTGTCGTCACCGCTATCGGCTTGGATGCAAAGATGTATGACCTTTGCAAAGTCGGTAACGAAGGGCTGATGGGTGAAGTCATCCAGATAGTAGGTGGCAAGACCATCATCCAGGTTTACGAGGAGACAGGAGGCGTCAAACCAGGAGAGCCCTGTGTAACTACAGGTATGTCTCTGGCAGTAGAGCTTGGCCCAGGTCTTCTTTCTAGTATTTATGATGGGGTTCAGAGGCCACTTCATGTCCTGCTTGAAAAGACGGGTGGGTTCATCCAGAGAGGTGTCACTGCAGATGGGCTTGACCACGAAAAACTATGGGAATTCAAACCTGTTGCCAAAAAGGGAGATTTCGTAAAAGGCGGAGAAGTGCTTGGTGTTGTTCAGGAAACAGTAAACCTCGAACACAAGGTCATGATGCCCCCTGACAAGTCGGGCACAGTCGCCGATATAAAGAGCGGAAACTTCACTGTCTTGGAGACCGTCTGTACCTTAACTGATGGGACAGAACTGCAAATGATGCACAGATGGCCGGTAAGGAGACCAAGGCCGGTAAAGAGAAAACTTACTCCTGAAAAGCCTCTGGTCACAGGACAGAGAATCCTCGACGGACTTTTCCCTGTCGCAAAGGGAGGTACTGCTGCAATTCCGGGACCTTTCGGGTCGGGCAAAACCGTTACCCAGCAGCAGCTTTCGAAGTGGAGTGACACCGAGATTGTGGTATATGTAGGGTGTGGAGAACGCGGAAACGAGATGGCAGACGTTCTGTGGGATTTCCCGGAACTTGAAGACCCGCAGACCGGAAGGCCACTCATGGAGCGTACCATCCTTGTGGCAAACACTTCAAACATGCCTGTGGCTGCAAGAGAAGCATCTGTGTACACCGGAATGACACTTGCTGAATACTTCCGTGACATGGGGTATAACGTCTCCCTGATGGCAGACTCCACCTCCAGGTGGGCAGAAGCCATGAGAGAAATCTCCTCCCGTCTGGAAGAAATGCCTGGTGAAGAAGGTTACCCTGCATACCTGTCTGCAAGACTGGCAGAATTCTACGAGCGTGCCGGGGTTGCCGAGACTCTCTGTGGCGAGAAAGGCTCAATTACTGCTATCGGTGCAGTATCCCCACCAGGCGGTGACTTCTCCGAGCCTGTTACTCAGAACACTCTGCGTATCGTAAAGGTGTTCTGGGCTCTGGACGCAAAGTTGTCCCAGAGGCGTCACTTCCCGGCAATCAACTGGCTGAACAGCTACAGCCTGTACAAAGAAGATCTTAATGACTGGTTTACCGAGAATGTGGCCCCTGACTATGTTGCTATGAGGGAAAAGGCAATGGATATGCTGCAGACAGAATCCGAACTGCAGGAAATCGTGCAGCTTGTCGGTTCTGATGCTCTGCCTGAAGAACAGCAGCTCCTGCTTGAAATTACCCGTATGATAAGGGAAATCTACCTGCAACAGAACGCATTCCACCCGATAGACACCTACAGCCCGTTCGCAAAACAGTACAAGATCATGCAGGCCATCATGAAATACGGAGACGCTGCAATGGACGCCCTTAAATCAGGTGTACCGGCTTCGGAAATCATCAAGATGGAATCAAAGGACGAGCTTCCCAAAGTCAAGTTCGAAGAGGACTTCGATGGTTCTTTGAGCGCTGTCCTTGCAAAAATGGACAAGGAGTTTGCAGCCCTGGGAGGTAGGTAACAATGGTAAAAGAGTATAAGACAATCACTCAGATTGCCGGGCCTCTTATCTTTGTCGAGAAAACAGAGCCTGTAGGTTATAATGAAATCGTTAACATTAAAATGACTGATGGGACTGTCCGCAGAGGTCAGGTGCTGGACTCTTCTTCTGACATTGTGGTTGTTCAGGTTTTCGAAGGTACTGGTGGGCTTGACAAGGACTGTGGTGTGATTTTCACCGGGGAAACCCTGAAGCTTCCCGCATCCATTGACCTTCTCGGCAGGATCCTCTCCGGTTCGGGGGACCCAAGGGACGGCGGGCCAAGGATTGTGCCCGACCAGCTCCTGGACATCAATGGGGCCGCAATGAACCCTTACGCCAGGCTGCCTCCAAAAGACTTTATCCAGACAGGTATTTCTACAATTGACGGGACAAACACCCTGGTTCGTGGGCAGAAGCTGCCTATTTTCTCAGCTTCAGGTCTCCCGCACAATGAAATTGCCCTGCAGATCGCAAGACAGGCTTCTGTGCCCGGGTCCGAATCTGCTTTCGCTGTGGTCTTCGCTGCAATGGGTATCACCAATGAAGAAGCCCAGTATTTCATGAGCGACTTTGAAAAGACAGGCGCTCTGGAAAGAGCAGTTGTGTTCCTGAACCTGGCAGACGACCCTGCTGTCGAACGTATAGTCACCCCACGTATGGCTCTTACAGCAGCCGAGTACCTGGCATATGAGCACGGCATGCACGTTCTTGTCATTCTGACTGACATCACCAACTATGCAGAAGCTCTCCGTCAGATGGGTGCCGCCCGTAACGAAGTGCCTGGTCGCCGTGGTTACCCAGGTTACATGTACACTGACCTTGCAACCCTCTACGAGCGTGCAGGCATTGTCAAGGGTGCCAAGGGATCCGTTACTCAGATTCCGATTCTTTCGATGCCCGGTGACGACATTACCCACCCGATTCCTGACCTGTCCGGCTATATTACCGAAGGCCAGATCGTGGTTGCCAGAGAACTGCACAGGAAGGGTATTTACCCGCCAATTAATGTGCTGCCTTCCCTGTCAAGGCTGATGAACTCCGGTATCGGTCCCGGCAAGACAAGGGAAGACCACAAGGCGGTTTCTGACCAGATGTATGCAGGTTATGCAGAAGGGCGTGACCTGAGAGGTCTCGTGGCAATCGTCGGGAAGGAAGCTCTGTCCGAAAGAGACACCAAGTTCCTCGAGTTTGCTGACCTCTTCGAGGACAAGTTTGTCCGTCAGGGCAGAAACGAAAACAGGACAATCGAGGATACTCTGGAGATCGGATGGCAGATTCTCACTCACCTTCCTGAGAACCAGTTGGGTAGGATAGACAACAAATATATCCAGAAATATCACCCGGCGCACAGAAAGGCTAAGTGATTGCCATGGCTCAGCAGGACGTAAAACCAACTCGTTCGGAGTTAATTAACCTCAAGAAAAAGATCAAGCTATCTGAAAGTGGGCACAAGCTCCTGAAGATGAAAAGAGATGGTCTGATCCTTGAGTTCTTCAAGATCCTTAACGAAGCAAGGAACGTCAGAACCGAGCTGGATGCTGCCTACGAAAAAAGCACGGAAAAAATCAATTTAGCCTCTGCTGTGAACGGAATGGTTGCAGTCAAATCAACTGCCTTTACAGCGAAGGAATATCCTGAGATTCAACTTTCAGGGCATAATATCATGGGTGTAGTAGTGCCAAAGATCAGTTCTACTGGAGTCCGCAAACCCCTCTACGAGAGGGGTTACGGTATTATCGGGACAAACTCATACATTGACGAGACTGCCGATGCTTACGAGGAACTTGTAGAAAAGATCATTGCTGCTGCAGAGCTGGAAACAACAATGAAAAGGCTCCTTGATGAAATCGAGAAGACCAAAAGGCGTGTTAACGCTCTTGAATTCAAGGTCATTCCCGAACTCATTGCGACCATGAAGTACATCCGTTTCATGCTTGAAGAAATGGAAAGGGAAAACACCTTCAGGCTAAAGAGAGTCAAGGCAAGAATGAAAAATTAAGCTTGATTTAAACATGGCAGCATGTAAGGATCAACCGAATCTGGTTGAAAGAACTATACTTAAGTTATGTGAACCCGAAAACCAGGCCCGCCTGTTGCAGGCAGCCTGGCGAATCTCCCTTATAACGATGGTTTTCGGGTTCATTATTATCTTAAAAACGATTTTTCCAAACTTTACCGTGACCTGAAATTCAGGACAATTGTTTTTTTAAGTTTTGTCCTGAGTTCGGCACAATATATTGTTTTTACAATTGGCAGTATATTGCTTCTTATTGCTTTTTTCCGATTTTTATTGCTTTTTTCCGATTTTTATTGCTTTTTATTGATTTTTTCCTATTTTATTGCTCTTTATTGCTTTTTTCCTAATTTTATCACTCTTTTCCGATTTTTATTGATTCTTTCCTATTTTTGATTATATTTATTTTCTTTCTGATTTGCCTTTATTAGAAAGCTATTTCAACGACGAATATTAATCATAATTTCCCTATGCAAAACGAAGCAAGACTTCTTCATGTGACCGGCACGGTGCAGGGTGTCGGCTTTCGCCCCTTCATTTATCAGCTTGCAAAATCCCACAGGCTTTCAGGGTACGTGAAAAATCTTGGGAACCACGTTGAGATCCTTATCGAGGGAAAAAGGGTAAACCTTGAAAGTTTCCTTAACGACATGCCTGAAAAAAAACCTCCGCTTGCAAGAATAAAAGAAGTCAAAATAAATACCGTCTCTTTTTCCGGCTTCCTTGAGTTTATTATCATTCAGAGTGAACAGGGAACATTTGAAAATTCCATAATTCCTCCAGACACGGCGATCTGTGAGGAATGCAGGATGGAAATCTTTGACCCCTCTTCCAGATACTATCATTATCCTTTTGCCGTCTGTACGAACTGCGGCCCACGTTACACAACAGTCCGCACCCTTCCCTATGACCGTGAAAATACTACAATGGCAGATTTTCCTCTCTGCGGGGAATGTGAAGTTGAATATACCGACCCTCTCAACAGGAGGCACCATGCTCAGCCTTTTTGCTGCCCTGAATGCGGACCCGAACTCTGGCTTTCGGATGCTCAGGGAAAAGTACTCGCAAAGAATTACGAAGCAATTGTAAAGGCTTCTCACCTTCTTGCGCAGGGTTCGATTCTTTCGGTCAAGGGCTTCGGGGGGTTTCATATTGCCTGTAATGCCCGAAAGGAAGATCCCGTACAGGAGCTTCGAAAAAGGCTCGGGCGTCCGGAGCAGCCTTTTGCGGTCATGGCAAAAGACACGGTAGTCGTAGAGTCTTTTGCAGAACCGGGGCACGAAGACCTAAAATGCCTCAGCTCTGCCCACCGCCCCATAACCGTACTTCCCAAATCAAAAACCTTCGAACTGGCAGAATCGGTTTCTCCGAACCTGCACAACATAGGGGTAATGCTTCCATATACAGGCACCCAGGAACTGCTTTTCGACCTAATGCCGGATTCGGTATATGTTATGACCTCGGCAAACCTGCCGGGAAGGCCCATGGTTGTTGAAAATGAAGAGGCGCTTGAAAAACTCAAGGGAATTTCAGACTTTCATCTGCTGCATAACAGAGTTATTGCAAACAGGAATGATGACACGGTTATCCGGGTTGTTAACGGAAAAAGTGCGTTTATCCGGCGCTCCAGAGGGTTTGTGCCTGAACCTGTAGAATTGCCCTTCGAAGTTGAAGCAGTGGCAGGGGTAGGGGCTGAAATGAACTCGACAGTAACCCTGGCGAAAGGAAAACTGGCTTACATCTCCCAGTATATCGGAAATACAAGCCATGTTGAAACCTTCAGGTACCACGCTGAAGTTTTCCAGCACCTTGTCCAGCTTACGGGAATAGAACCCCTCAACTGGGGCTGCGACCTGCACCCTGCTTTTAATACAACCCGTTTTGCAATAAGCCGGGGCAGAGAAAAAACCCTTCAGGTACAGCACCACTACGCCCATATCCTTGCCTTGATGGCGGACAATTCCCTGCCTGAAGACTCCAAGATTCTGGGAATTGCCCTTGATGGAGTCGGGTACGGGAAGGACGGCACAGCCTGGGGAGGGGAATTCCTGGGGGCTTCATATTTCGGATACAAACGCCTGGGACACCTGCTGCCCCAGCCCATGCCGGGAGGAGACCTTGCAGTAAAAATTCCTGGCCGAATGGTTCTTGGGATGCTTTCCGGGAAGCTTGGAGAAGCAGAACTTGAAAAACTGCCTCTTTACTTCCCCAGGGGAAGGCAGGAGTTTTCTGCAGTTGCGCAGCAGCTCCAGCGAAAAATAAATGTTACCATGAGCAGCAGCGCAGGAAGAGTGCTGGATGCGGCGGCAGCTCTTCTGGGAATTTGCCAGGTAAAGACCTATGAAGGAGAGCCTGCAATGAAGCTCGAGTCTGCAGCAAAGAGAAGCCTTCAAAAGCCTGACCTTTCTCTGGTTTTCAAAAAGGAGGGAGAAGCCGGAGCCCCGGTACTTGATACTACCGAGCTCCTGCTGGGAGTTTACGAACATTCCTGCGGGAAATATTCCCCTGAGGATCTTGCGTTTGCCGTGGAAGAAAACCTTGCAAAAGGAATAGCGGAAATTGCTATCTCCCTTGCCACGAAAAAGGGTTTTGAGAAGGTCGGATTGAGTGGTGGAGTTGCCTACAACGACCATATCACCTCCTGTATTGCAGGGACGTTAAAGGAAGCAGGCTTTGAGTTTCTCACGCACCGCCGTGTCCCGTGCGGAGACGGCTGTATTTCCTTCGGACAGGCTATAGCAGCCGGGCTCGGAACTGATTCAGAAGGAACACTCTATGATGTAGGAAGCCGTTAATTCAATAGATAAAAGATTTACTGCCACCACTTCTGATGGTTCTGCCTCCCGCTTGCTCATCCGACATACTGAAATTTGATCCGAAAAACTGAAATACAAAATTAAATAAATGATTTATGCTTACATAGGAGTGGGAGCGTAAATGGGGTTAGGTAGTATACGTATCAGAGTAGTAACCAACAGGGATGAAATCCTTAGTTTGGAACACGAAGAAAAGGCAGTACATCTTGCTTTCAGGCCTTCGGACAGAGACCTCTTCAGCCTGGTCAAGACCTGCCCTGGAATTGAAATACTCCAGCTCCCGGCCTCATCCTATGAAGGACTTTCAAAATTTATTAAGATGTTTTTGACCTCTTCAGGAATTCACCTGGTAAAGGGTGATGTCAGCGGGCACTGGCATGACCTGAATAATTATTTTGTAATACCTTCCTATGTACTCGAAAAAATAAAGGAGCTGGAGGTTCAGGGCAGAACCGAAAAAGAAATAATTGAGGAGATAACGAATCTCAGAAAAATCAGCCCTGATATGGTCCTTCACCTGCTTCACAGTTCTTTTCTTACCTCATGCCCCGAAAGGCCCGGAATGAACAATATAAACCGGTTTTAACAAATGGGTTTAAGTAACCAGGGACTACAGGCGTTTCCACCATTTCTTTGAGGCTTTCTGTTCTTCTATCTGTCTTAACCCTTCAGCTTCAAGTTTCTGCTGCTTCCTGTACTTCCGGTTTTCTTCATTAAGCCTGGAAACTTCTTCTTCCTTGCTTACAAGTGTGCATCTGATCTGTTTTATTAGCTCGTCTTTTTCCCGGAGCTGCTCCACCAGTTTTTCTTCTCCTGCATATCCAGAGAGTTGTTTTTCAAGCTTTCTGGCTTTTTCTTCACTTGAGGCAAGCCTGACCTCTACTGTGTTTATCTTTCTCTCTTTTGCAGTGAGCTTCTCTTCCAATCTCTTTACTTCCCCACTCTTTGCAATAACCTCTTCGGCAAGGGTCTTAAGGTCCCGATCCTTTACCAGGATGCTTTCTTCAAGTTTTCTCATAGCTCTTTCTTTTGCTTGGAACTTTTCATTAAGTGCCCTTATTTCCTCAATTTTTGTTTTGAGAGCCTTATTGAGGCTATTCCCCTCATTTTCATATCCAATCAGCCCAGACTTAAGTTTTCCGATTTCCTCATCCTTACCTGCGAGTTTTTCGAGGGATCCCTGAAGCTTTGAGTCCTTTTCCTGAACCTCGGCCTCAAAAACGCTTATAACCTCTTCTTTCTCTTTCAAGCAGGTTTTAAGCCCTTCAATAATGCTGCTATTTTGGGCAATCAGGTCTTCAAGCTTTTTTATAGCTTCATCTTTCAGAACAAGCTGGTTTTCCAGATCCTTTACAGTTACGTCTCTCTGAACAAGCTGATTCTTCAGATCCTTAACAGCTCTATTTCTCTGAACAAGCTGGTTTTCCAGATCCTTTACAGCTCCATCCTTTGTAGTGAGGGTACCCTCGAACGTTCTTATTTTTTCACTCTTTTCAACGATCTCCCTCTCAAATTCCCCAAGTTTACCTTCCTTTTCGGAGATCAGCTTTTCAAGCTCATTGAGTTTGACTTCTTTTCCGGCGAGCTTTTCTTCAAGGTCTTTAATATTTTCTTCCGAGTCTGAGAAGGACTTTTGAAGGGAAACTATTTTTCCGGTCCCTGCCTCAAGTTCTTCCCGAAGGCCGCTGATTTCCCTGTCATTACCTGCAACCCGGTCCTCAAACTCTTTAATTCTCTGCAGGCTTTCTGCAAGTTTTATTTCCAGCCTTTTTAATTCCGCATCCCTGTTTGCAAGCTGGGAATTTAAAAAATCTATTTCGACTTTTTCTTCGCTTTCTTCCACTTCCAGAGTGACAGGAATTTCTTTTTCAGACTCTGAAGCTCGTTCTTTTTGTTCAGAGAGCAGGCAAAGCTGTCCTCTTGTGTTTTTACAAATTTCAGCCCAGGCAAGAATCGACGCTATCGGCGTTATCCTTTTAAATACGCTGTCTCCGGGCTTGCAGCCGTAGACTTTACTGGCAATATAACCCTCCAGAGTATTCAGATCAAGGTTAGGGTCCCCCAGCCTGGAGTTTGTTGCATTTCCCTTCTTCGCCTTCCCTCCGTTTTCCTGCAAAAAATTAACGGCTTCTGAAAATATATTCCAGAGGAGAAACGGCTGATTTTTCAGATTATCAACGTAGATTCCGTCTTCTTCAGCTCGGGCTTCGAAAAACTGCTTCCCGCTCATGAGGGGAATCTTTGCTGGATTTCCTTTTTTATCAAACTGATTTTTTATTCTTGCAACAACAGGATCTTCCATGCATGGGCCTCAAACAGTCTTAGTTTCTGGAATATAATAAGGATAACATTTAATAAAAGTTATGTTATGTTCCAAAAATCTATGGAGCAAATTGGGACAGAAAGCAGACGTAAAAAAATATTAGTTTGGAAAAACACCTGCACTCCCGGAAGCTCAGGAGCATAAAGGTTCCCGAGTTGGAGAGCTCTACTTAATTGCCGGATTTATTCCGGAATCGAGCAGAGAACCTATCAATGTTCTCTTTTCGCACCGCACGAAGACAGGACCGGCCTGGTAGCCAGACAAAAATTAACCTGCAAAACAGCCTGCAACTAAGAGATATGCTGAAGATACACAAACCTGCATATCTGCCCTTAAAAAAAGAAGTTGTTACCGGGTTTTTGAGTATAGAGAAAAAGCACAAAACAACAGGAAGAGCCTTAATTCTTCGTTATCTACTGGATAATTATATATATGTTGTAACTATAAAGGATGTCATTTGAGAGATATAAGCCTAAAAAGTCTGAAATTCAGATTCGTAGCCAGATCCGGAATTCAATTTCAGTCAGGAAAATCAACGACATGCCGGAAATCAACGTCGTTGATATTATAAACGAGGCTACAAAATCATCAAAACCTGAAAGTTTCAAAGAGAGATGTTTCAGGAATTAACATGTTTATTTTTCAGAGCTCTCTGTTTTTTAAAAGATTGTTTATTATAGCAATTGAATATAATTTTTAATATACACTACGATTTTTAATAAGGAACGTCTTTCCATTAAAGTGATGAGTTTTTCCGATGACGGTTAGTATATCTATTTTTGAAACCTATGTTTAATTGCTTTCTGTTAGAAGAAGGAAAAGATCCGGACCTTTACCCTGTACCTCTTCAGATGCAATATGGTGTATCGATACGTGGAGTATTGATGAGCAGTTGTGGATTATTATGAGCAAATCGAACCAGAGGTATCAAAATGGATGACCTACCGGAAGAAGTCCAGGAATTAATCGAAGAACTGGATGAAGCAGCAGAAGATGAAGATGAGGATGCAATTAAAGATCTGACCCAAAAGCTTCTGGCCACCGGGGTTGATGTGGAAGCAATTACCCTCAAAAAACTCGCACTCCTGGTAATGGACGGAGAGGAGGAAATGACCCAGGGCTGGACACAGGTGGCAATCCAGATCGGAACGGACCCCTTCAAAACCCTTATAGAAGGGCTCGCAGCAGGCATGAGCCTTATCGGAAAAAAATACGAAGAAGGAGAAGCTTTTGTTCCCCAGCTCCTGATAGCTTCGGCTGCAATGTACGGCGGGATGGACCTTCTCGCCCCCTACATGAAACAGGATGAAAACAGCGGTTCAAAAGCTGCAACAGTTGTCATTGGCACGGTTGAAGGCGACGTCCATGACATTGGGAAGAGCCTTGTAAAAACCCTGCTCAGCGCAAATGGCTTCAATTGCGTGGACCTTGGAAATGACGTCCCAGCCTCCAGATTCATCGAAGCTGCAAGAGAGAATAAAGCAACCGCGGTTTCCATGAGCACCCTCATGACTACAACCATGGCCGAGATGCCGAAGGTCGTCAAAATGCTTGAAAATGAAGGCATCAGGGATAAATTACTGGTAATGGTTGGTGGAGCTCCTATCACAGCCGAGTATGCATCCCAGATAGGGGCAGATGTTTCTCCCCACGATGCAGCCAGTGCAGCAAGCTGGCTGAAAGGAGCAGTTTTTGACTTCCCGTCTGAAAGCGTGAGATGGAGTTGAACTTTACAGGTGTTTTTGCGAACTGACCTGACTAAAAAGCATAAACGGAGTAAAAAAGGAGAAAAAAACATGGTATCTGAGATGACCTCAAAAGAAAGGGTCTTTGCAATGCTCAACAGAAAGCCTGTTGACAGGGTCCCGGTGATCACAGGCTCTGTTATGGTCAAGGAATATATAGAGAAGAGCGGGAGTTCCTGGCCCGATTACCACAGCAATGCAGAGATGATGGTCAATACTGTGAGCCTTATGCATACCGACGCCGGGCTTGACAATATTGTAATGCCTTTTGGAATGTTCATAGAATCAATGGCTCTTGGCCTTGAAGTGAAGATGGGAAGAATTGATATTCAGCCTTCGGTAAGGAGCTTTTTCAACAAGCCCGAGGAGGTAAAATATGACAACTTCCTTGAAGACAAATATGTACAAACCACACTTGACGCCATAAAACTAGCAAAGGAAAAATACCCCGACGCAGCAGTTACGGCTTTTCTCGTAGCTCCCATAACACTTGCAGGAGACCTCATGGGTGCTGAGAACCTGTCCATGCTCAGCATCAAGTGCCTCCAGAAGGAAAAACAAATGCAAAAAATGAAGGACTGGATTTCGATAGCCCTGGAAATTAACAAGATCTATGCCGAGGCCTGTGTCGAAGCCGGAGCCGATATCCTGTACTACTCGGATGCATCCGCATCCCCCAACCTGGTAATGCCTGAGTTTTACTACCAGGTAGCTGTTCCTGCTGAAAAAGAGATAGGGGACTTCGTGCACCACCTAGGATGCCCCTGGGAACTTCACATCTGCGGAGATACCGTCCCGATCATTGAAGGAATGGCATCCACAGGCGCAGACTGCCTCAGTGTAGAACAGGCTGTTAATATGGAAGAAGCAACCAAGATCGCCGGAGACGTGCCTGTTGTCGGGAATGTGACCCCCCTCCTGATGGTCGAAGGCACGGAAGCTCAAATTATAGAAGAAACAAGAAAAGGGCTTGACGGCGGAGCAAAAGCAAGTATGCTCGGATGTGGAACCCCACCCCTGAGCAGTTCGGACAAGCTCAAAACCTGGGTAAAAGCTGCAGCTGACTGGTCTGCAGATAAGCTTTGATCAGATAAGCTTTGGTCATAAAAGCTTTGAAAGTTCATTGAAAAAAGTAGGAATTGCTGTTTGAAGAAAAAAGCTATCCAGGGAAGAAAAATCCTCAGTAAGAATGGGATTATCATCATCTTTCCATTCAAGATCTTCCCAGGGACAGAAAAGGAGGGATCGGGATTCAGAACATCCGTTTAAGGATTTCTGATTCCCGTACTCCCCATTTACATCTGTAATCCGTGTTCTGAATTATTGTTATTGGAGCGACAGCTATGGGAATTAATCAGGAAAAAATGAGTAAAGTAATGAAATACCGCTGGGTGGTTTTTGTTATTCTCGCCTTCGCGTATTTCTTTGTGTATTTCCACCGCGTATCTACCGCAGTAGTTGCGGCTGACATCATGAATACATTCGGAGTGGGCGCTGCCTCTATAGGGCTGCTCGGGTCCGCCTACTTCTATGCCTACACGGCAATGCAACTTCCAAGCGGGATTTTAAGTGACAGCTGGGGTGTAAAAAAGACAGCCGGAGTTTTCACCCTGCTTGCTGCAGTCGGAGCCGTCCTTACCGGAGTTGCCTCCAACTTTACCATGGTCCTTATCGGAAGAGTGTTAATAGGGATCGGAGTGGCAATGGTCTACATCCCTGTAATGAAGGTGCTTGCTATCTGGTTCAAGAAGAACGAGTTTGCCTCAATGTCCGGAGTCCTGCTCGCAATAGGGAACATCGGCGCCCTCAGCGCTGCAGGTCCCCTTGCCATAATGGCAGCTGCTTTTGGAGACTGGCAGAAAGTCTTCCTGATGCTGGGCCTTTTTTCCGTACTGCTTGCAGTAGCAATCTTTGTGCTTGTAAAGGACAAACCCGAAGAGATGGGCTGTCCGACTATTCCGGAAATCGAAGCCTACGAAAAAGGTGAAAGATACATTCCTCCAAAAGCCGTTGAAAAGATTCCAATGGGAGAAGCCCTCAGGCAGACTTTCAGCTCCGGGATGAAGTTCTGGCCCCTATCCATCTGGTTCTTCTTCATGTACGGAAGCCTCATGGTCTATCAGGGCCTGTGGGGAGGCCCCTTTTTCAGGGATGTTCTAGGCTGGGACCAGGGGACCTATGCAGGTATCCTCTCCTTCATAGCAATAGGCATGATCTTCGGCTGCCCTATTGCAGGCTACCTCTCGGATAAAGTGCTCAAGTCCAGAAAGAAAGTCCTCATCGCAGGCACTGCAGTATACATAGTGCTCTGGGGAGTCATCTGGTCCCAGGCAGGAAACATTACCAGCACCACTGCATACACCCTCATCCACTTCCTCTTCGGGTTCTTTGGAGGTTTCTTCATCGTATCCTATGCCCAGATAAAAGAATGGTTCCCTGCATCGATTGTGGGGACTGCAACAGGGGCATACAATATCTTCCCCTTCCTTGGAGGGGCAATCTTCATGACCTTAACCGGGAAGATGATGGAAGTCTCGGACGGGGCTGTTGCTTCCGTAGCCCAGTATAAATCCGTCTGGCTTCTCATGTTCGCCTGCATGGTCTTTGCCTTCCTTTGCCTGCTGGTCTCAAAAGAAAAAGGCGCAGAAAACACTGCTACCCCCGTAAAAATTACAGAAGCCGGGGAAGTACCTGTCGGGTCACAGAGATAAGAAAATAAGGAAAGGTTTGGAGCAAAAATCAGGAGATAAGAAGTAAAGATAAGGAAAAGATAGAACAAAAATTTGGAAAAAATAAGAAGTAAAGATAGAAGGAATTGAGAGAAGACAGGTATCGGAGAAAAAACTGTCCAAAAAACAATAATTTTCCGTTTTTTCAAGTCTGAAAGCCGGGAAATGGGAATAGATGTATTCTCTGGGCCTTACTCTCTCAAACTTCGAATAATGGACTCAAAAATCTGCCCGTGCTTGAGATTTGATTTACGAAGTGTAAAAAACCTCAAAGATTAAAAACGAGCACAATTTCCTGAAGACCGAAAAAGAGTTTGCAGAGTATCTGAAAAACCTTAGTCTTCCGGACCTCAGTCTTCCAGGAAACACCCACATCCATTCAAAAATCAAGGTAAATGGTTCTTCGTGTATTTTGCGGGAACAGTTATTTCCGAAGTGTGCATATAAGAATTTTAGAAAAGCAGAGTGGTTCCAGACACGAAAATGCTTTCCTGTGAGTTTGCAGTAAAAACCTGCAAAAGGCGAAGAGCTTCATTTACACATCTTCCGCAGGAGTTTTCAAAGCTCTTGTGAAGTGTTTCACACCGATGGCAGTAAAAATAGATTCTCTAAGATGTGCTGTCATCATGTATCCCCAGAGCAGGCAGTAAGTCTGCAACACCACCTCTGTGCAGGCACATATTTGCAATTTTAATGTGTGCCTGCGCAATCTTTTTTACAGATTATCTCAGGAAATATGGAGGAAATATCCGGAGAACGTGGAACCCCGGGTCGGCTGTTTAAGAACTTTTTGATGTAATAAGAATAATAACTTTTTAATATCAAATACTCCTATACTAGGTTGTTTATAAATTTCAACTAATGTTTCCCTATTCTCTTCTGCTAATATTCAATGGCGTTGATCCTGTCACGCTGTCGTTTTACCCTGAAGGGTTATAAGTCCCTGGTGATTGAGATTGGACCCATCTTGCCTGATAAAAACAATCTTCTTATCCGAAAAAAGAAAAAATGTACTGGTTCTTCTCCTGAAAGAAGGGCCAAAGAGCATCGATGAAATAAAAGAGGCTCTTGATGTCAATTCAAGTGCCCTTATGCCCCAGATAAAGAAACTTCTTAAATGGGACCTCGTAACCTATGACCCAGTTGAAGACAACTATAAGTTATCGGATATGGGAGTCCTTATTGTTGAAAAAATCGAGGAATTTCTGAATATTATCAACATTTATGTAGAAAACCATGAGTACTGGGAAACCCGCGACCTTAGTGAAATCCCGTATCATATGAGAAAAAGGATCGGGAACCTGAAGCATTGTGAGCTTCTGGAAGCAGACAGAGACTGTCTCTTTGAATTCCATCCGACCTTTGTCGAAAATGTCCTTGCCTCAAAATATGTTATGATGGCAAGCTCCACCTTTCAGCCCCAGACAGTCAGCATCTTTTCAAAGCTCCTCAAAAGGAACGCAAAGGTTTCTTTCGTACTTACGGAGCAGGTTTTCGATAAGTTTTTTGACGATTTCCCGGACCAATGTAAGTGTTTCCTCTCTCATGAAAACATGAGTGTTTCCATGCGTAGCGGGCATATAGGCCCTCTTACTCTTGTTGTAACGAACAACTTTATGGCACTCTGGCTCTTTGACAAGAACGGACGATTTGACGGGACCACACTTCTAAGTTACGAGGAAAGCGCACTTAAATGGGGAAGAGAACTCTTCACTTATTACTCCAGCATCTCAAATATGGTATATATAGACCCAGATTCCGGAAAAATGGAGTTCACGGGCTATAATATCACAAAAGCCAGTAAATTCTGAATTGTTTCAGAATTTTTTTGTTTTTACCACTAGATTTCTCTCGATCTCGATTTAAGACTTCTAAATTTCGATGCTTTTTCCAGCAGCTGTTTTATAATGAATATTCGTTATGTACGCCATTGTTCCTTGGACATAATCGAAGCTGTTATATAGTTGCTTCACAAAGAATAATTAATCTAGCTACATCCATCTATGCAGGATTTTTTTGACAGATGATTTATAATAAATTCCTCATAGATAACATAGCGGGATAAATTCCTGCCTAAAACAAAAATAACACGGTTAAGAGGAAATTATTTCAATTTATTAATAAAAGAGCTTATTAACCAGAATGTAATTTCGCTCAAGTCATGCTTTAGCAGCCTTTACTGCCTCTATGCTATTGATAATGCCGCCGATTGGCTGAAATACCTTTAATTCTTATCAGCCTTTGCTTGCGAGAGGAAGTTCTTAGACACTTACAGGACAATAAAATCGGAGGAAAAATAATTGGGAAAGTTCAGGGTAAAAACCTGGGTCGTAGATCTGGTTTTTATGCACATTTTGTTCATTGCGATCCTGTATATAGTCTATGTTTTTATCGTGCCAGTAATAGTTCCAAGTTAATTGTAAAGGAATGAATATCAGACTAAGGGCTGTTTATACCCAAAGATGATTATAAAATGGATTAAAGGTGGTCTCAAGTGACGGAAGGGATGAAAACTCAGATAGGCGATAATAACAAAAAAAGAAAACAAGATCCCGTTAATGAGGAGGACAGGCCAAAAGGGCTGAAGTCCAAAAGTTACTATCTTGACGTGATCTTCATTCAGCTTTTGCTTCTGTTACTTCTGTATGGAGTCGCCAAATTTGTTGTACCCATGCTGAATCCTTAATTTAATTGGAAAAGATTTTGGTTTCCTTCGGGAAAGTGTTTCAAGCTCTTCCCGAAGTAGTACCACACTATTTTAAGTGTATTTTGAAATTAAGGCTAGTTTATTGATTTATTGGTTAGTTGGTCCTGATTTCATCAAGATCTATTATCTTCCGAGTCGGTTATCTTCAAGATCTATTATCTTTCGAGTCGGCTATCTTCAAGATCTATTATCTTTCGAGTCGGCTATCTTCAAGATCTATTATCTTCAAGGTATGTTATCTTCAAGGTATGTTATCTTTTTACTCCGTTCACCTCTGCAAGGATATTCTTTTTAGGACACTTCCTGACAACATAGCTTTTTCCGGACCCAGAGCCGTTTCTGATGCTGCTGTTCTTTCTGACACCATACTCATCTGAACTACTGGACAAAATAGGCAACTTTACTACAAATTGTTTTATTTATAACAGATGACATCAAATCCAGGGCCAGATGCCAGGAAAACCTAGATCTGTTTGGAGATTTCCTGCTCTCAATAGATACCTCCTTTTTTTCCTGAAAAAAGAATATCCAATTAATATAGAAAAAATTGGTTCTTAAAAATGCAGGGACTATAAGTTCACTAAAATTTCAGCTGAAAGTTAACACATTTTATAAACTGAATAGACCTGATCGAGAAATTTGAACATACAGGATTCAGGGAGATTTACGCTAAAATATGAAAAGGTGAATAAGTACAATTTTAAAGGGTTGAAGCACATAACAAAATATCAAGAATGCCCTGACTTGCGACAAAACAAATATTGTTTTGATAATATTCTGATTTTTTGTTGATTTTGTTCCTCATGCTTTTCAGAAGGTCATACTGAATATTTATTAAAATGTGAAATAAAAAAGCGCTACATATGCCGATTTTGATTACAGAAAAGAAAAATATGTGAGAATAAAAGAAAGAATGTAAATACTAGTTATTTCTAAATAAATCATGTAGTTATAGAAAAATATTTAATGAAGAATTTTTTAGTATCAAATGAAAAAAAATCAATAGATCGGGAGGACAAACTTTGAAAATAAGGGTTGTGAGTTCTAGAGAAGAAATCTTTACATTGAATCCCAACGAAAGAATAGTTCACCTGGCATTCAGGCCTTCAAACAAGGATATTTTTTCCCTGGTCGAGAACTGCCCGAAGATTGAGGTAATACAGCTTCCGAAATCATACAGGCGCACGGTCTCAAAGTCCATAGAAATGTTCCTTGAAATGCAGCGCATCCAGCTCATAGAAGGAGATGTCTGGGGACACAGGAAAGATATAAACGAATACTACCGCATTCCTTCCTCTATAATTGAGGAGATTAAGGAACTGAAAATCGAAGGCAAGTCCACTGAGGCTATCGAAGAAAAAGTCTCAAGGGAAAGCAAACTTAACCCTGAAATGGTTGCATACATCCTCAGAAAGGATGTTACTGCATGAGCCTCTGAAATAAATTTTCAGGCTCTCCCCATTTTATTTTCTTTTAATTTTTATTGCTTTGTAATTTTAATTATTGATTTATTTGTGTTACCCTTTAAATAAAGGGTTTTATAGTTTTATTACTTTTCAAGTTTAGTTACTATTTTATTTTTATTACTTCTTATATTTAATTACTGTTTTATTTTCAGTGTCTTGTAACTTTATATAATGACGCCTTTTTAAATAATTTGCCCCACAATAACACCCGTAAAACGCAATAGAAAGAAATCTCTGGTTAAAGTTACTTTCCAATATGAAAGTGTACAAGTTTTTCAAAGCTGATACGATAAATTATTCTAAATTGTTCTATCAATCCTTGATAGCTTATCTTATATTTGTGAGATTTCAGGAATCGTATAATAGACCAGAAAAAATAGCAGGTCAAACAAAAAATAACAGGAAAACTGGATATTTAAATTAGAAGGCAGAATAGTGAATTTAGAGAAGAGATATTCCATTTTGACTTTGCCTTTATCCAGCCTATTTTTAATCCCATCGCCAACCCGGGCTGTCCTTAATCCCTGACAGAGGACTGTTCTTTAGGAGAAAGCAGGATTATGAAAGAAACCGTCGCCTCCAAGGAAGGACAACTTATCTTAATTGGGAGCAAACTGAAGTTGTTTTTTTCGTATTATAGATCTCCAATCCTGATTTATGCAGGAGGTTTAGAAATTCACGGGATCCTAACATGCAAATCGGGAACCTGAAACACTACACACGTGAGATGTAAATCACGAATCTGGAGTACCACGGTAACCCCCGGAATTTCTATAAGCATATTAGAATAACTTAGGATAGATATAGATATTTTTGTTAACCATTTGCGAAGAACTGGGAACTACATTGTAGACCGGGCAATTTCAAGATTCAATAAACTAAAAAGAGAAATTCCATAAAGAATTCAAAAAACTTCCTGAAATATGTCTGTGCCGTGAAATTCAATCTTCAAGTAAGTATTTTTTTACCCCTTTCCAGAGAAATCCCTTCGCCAGATCCTCTACCGGAAACGGTCGGATTCCTTCCATTCTCTTTTCGATTTCCTTGAGATCATACCCCTCCTTCAGGATGATGAATTTGAATGCCCCTGCACTAAGGGCTTTCCCGGGACAGCCGTAAATACACTTTAAGCATAGAAAACAATCCATTCCAAAGACCGGTTTTCCTTCCAATATGCTGATGTTGTTTGCAGGGCATTTTTTTTCACACCAGCCGCAGCCACTGCAGTTCTCATTTACCTGAATTCTTTCCCCAAAGAATTTGGTCCCTTTTTTTTCCAGCTCCCCAAACATGGAGAATATGCGGTCTATGAACTTAGGCCCGGTTCTGCACACAACACCTGCTAGCAGGTCATCAGCTATACGCTCAACCTTTGAAGGCAGGATACCAAGCAGCCGGATAGCCAGCATATCATCGGTTTTCACCACCCAGTTTGAAGGCATAACTATCATCTTTTCATAAACAACCCGGTAGTTCTTTTTCTCCAGTTTGCGTATAGAGCTTACTCGGCAAGCTGTGTTGGGGGTTATATCCCCACCTCCAGAAACGGATATTACAGCCACTGGAACGATTTCATTGTTATCAGAAAGGCTGTCAATCCACTGATATACAACCCCAGGAGCATTGAAAGCATGTACAGCGAATAATAGTACCAGAAGGTCCTCTTTATCTCCGAAGGGGAGATTTCCGGCCCTTATCTCGGACCTGATAACAGATACCCCACGCCTCTCCAGTTCCTTCTGGAGAGTATCGGCAACCCGAGCTGTGCTTCCGGTTCCGGAAAAGTAGGCTATTTTGACTTTACGGATTTTTCGCGACATTTCCATGATGGAGTTCCTTGAACGTGAGAAAGGAAGGCAATTTACCTGTAATTTATAGAACTGGTTTCAGAAATATAAATCTTCATGAAGGAAGGTTTGAAGAAGTATTCTGCAAGTAATATCAAAAAAGCCATAAAAGAATGAAAGTCTAACAAGACTTAAGTTGGAGATTAGATCACGATAGATCTACCCGTTTAATCCGATCTAATCTCCAGTAAAACACCTACCAATATGCTTTATCCTGCTCGAATTCAAGCAGGAGTTTCCTTTGTCAGGAGATAAGCGACCATTCCAGGATTCAGCTTGCTTTCTCGTGAAACCTTTCTCTCAATCTCCTCAGCGGACTTGCCTTCGCTTTTCAATTCCTTAATCTTTTCAATCGCTGAAGACGGAATTGCGTAATATTCGTTTATATCTTTCCTGTGTCCCCAGACGTCTCCTTCGAGAAGCTGGATGTGCTGCATCTGCAGGAACATCTCTATAGATCTTGAAACAGTAGCTATATAAGATTTAGGTAGCTGAATGACCTCAATCTTCGGACATGTTTCAACCAATCCAAAGATGTCCTTATTCGAAGGTCTGAATGCCAGGTGAACAAGACGCTCATTCGGATTAAGTGTAAATATTTCTTCTCTGGAACTGACTACTCTTAGCCTCGTGTTTTTCTCCCCCACTGTATAGTTCTTTTTTGATTGTATGTTGATATAAAACAAGGTTTACTTATTATAAAAAGTTATCCCATTGGACTAATATTATTTAGATAGTATTCAGACAATATCAGTGTATCAAGCTTATAGGAAAGACCCAAAAAAGCTAAAAAAAGAGTGGAGAAGGTATATACAAACCGGTTCTTTAAATTTTACTTCAAATTTTGCCGTTTTTCATACTATAATTTTTTTTAAAAAATTAATAAAATTATTTTTGCCTTTAATATCTTTTAGTTTCAGAATTAAATGAGACCCTCCTCAAGTAAAAGAAAAATTTGATGCAGGGTCAGTTCCTGAAAAAAAGAAATGATAAATGAGTTAAACTCGGATATAATGAGCTTATTTCACAGTTTTTAGATCCAAAAGAAAATTTTAGACCTAACAAAAAAGCAGACGTGGAAAATCCATATTCTTTTTTTGGAACCCTGCAGCGTTCCTGTGCCCCCCACCTCCGTATTGCTGAGCAATTTCGGCACAATCGGGGGAATCAGGATTTCCCGAATCTGACCTCAGACTGAATACCACCATATCTTCCACAGCCTGCCACATGATAGCAATATCATATTCAGGCTTCCTGTAGACGAATTCTCCAAGCTCGGAGATACTTCCGGTAGTGTTCACAAGCCTGGCTCTCCAGTTATGGAAAGTGCAATCTACCCCGCGTTCGAATGCTTTCTGAAGCTTGTAATTTTGAGATTCCAGGAGCAATTCACCGAGAGATATCATTTTATTTACAGTATCCTTGCATTCGGGCCCAGAACCAAGAAGCACTTCCCATGCCGGATCCTCAGGAGTTTTTACCATCAGACTGAAGCCAGCGCTAAAAGCTCGGGTCTCATCGTATTCAAACCTCCACATATCTTTGTCCCCGATATAGGCAACAGCTGCAGGAGGTGAGAGAGTTTCGGGATGCGCGTACTCCCAAGTAAGTACACAGGCTGCTTTTTCAATAGACCTGATTCCCGGAATATTGCTCGAATTCCAGAGCTCAGGAAATTTCTCGATGGCAGTTTTGTGATGATCTATCCATGTCAGTTTAGGCCCGCAAACCTTTACGAATTCATCCATTTTATCGCTTGTAAAATCAAGAAGCCACACTTTCTCAGCTGCCCCTATTTCCTCTTTATTCCAGGATTCCTTGCCGTAATTTATAGCAACAAACTTTATGGCAAATTCATTTCGGTCATAGCAATTTCCAGCAACAGCGGCTGCACAGTATCCGTCATTATCATCGTGATAATAAATTAAAATCGTGCGTTTATTATCTGTCATTTCCTGTCCTCCCTTACTCTATAGGATATCCTGTGAATAAAACAGTCGTCCAAAACTACCTTCAAGAAAAACCCGCAACCTCATCTTTATCAGGGACTTGCTATGCTCCAGAACCTCAAATAAGTGGTTTTTCTAGCAAATCACAGGACTTAATGTTTAAACCTTCTTTCTTCAATACTCAAACCTTCTTAAAAAATTTTTGTGCAAAATTTCTGAGGGTGAAAAGGAAAAATCTGGTTTGGAAAAATCTGGATGGAAAATACTGAATCAAGTGACAACAGATTAAAATAACAATATTTTTAAATATCTTTTTTTATATAAATATAATAGGAGCCTAAAAGGGGGGAACGAAACGAAGTAAAAAACGGGGAAATACCAAAAACCTCTTGCAGGCTTGATACCGGATTTTATGAAAAATTCTCTGGAATAGAGGTAACATAATGAAGGGAAACGACAAAACAAAGGAATTTTGCAATATCTGTAGTCGGGAATTGCTGGAAGATGTGCTGGTCGTTGACACCAGCCAGGATATGAAACCAATAAAATTCAAGGACGTTCACGGGGACAAGTCCGATCTGATATGCATCGAATGTGCAGCTGATTCGATTGAGAATCCACCCTTCTTATGTTCGAGATGCGGGCAGCCAGTCGAATTAGGAGAGCACTTCTATATATTGAAAGTAGGAACCACAAAACCAGGGGGTCCGAGGGTGGATTCTGAAGAAAAATGCACTGAAGATAGATACATCTGCATCAGGTGTTATGATGAGTTCATGAACCTTGAAGAGGAAATAGAAAGAGACTAAATGAAAAGCCGTGTCTCTAAACATTGTTCTCTCCTCTGCTTTTAATTGATCCTTTTGAAGAAATCAGGAGTCAAATGCCCGAGATGCCCTAGACATATGGAAAAAAAACAGAACTGATATTTCAGTTCTGTTCTAATTTCTCTTATTTTCTGGATATTTGCTTTTATTTTCTGAGCTCATCCCAAAACCAATTTTATTTTCACATCACTAACAGTTTTAGAACTATTTTCATGCTTGGAAACTCGATTGATCATCTGGATTTGATAATCCAAAGGTGCAATTTTGAGTTTTGTGATCAGCTCACATATATATCTGTTTTTAGACTGGGTGTTTGTCAGGAAGTGATTTTTAAAATTATTTTACTGGATAATTTTATCAATAGCGGATAAAGAATTAACTTATACTATGGGCTTTTAGGGGGCTTGCCTGAGAGCATTTTATGTCAATTCTTTTGGACAAAGGATCAGATAAATAAAGATTTAATGGGAGTATTGACGCCTGCTTTGAAACAGGGTTGAGAAAGCTGTTTTTAAGTAAGGTTGGGGAGGTATGACTGTTTTTAACCTTACGGATGGAACGAACTAAAAATCCAGATGCGAAAACTAATCGCTGCATTGGAGAACTCCAATCAAGATTTGCGTGCCGAAAATATGACACTAAACCTTGCCGGAATTAAGAACCTATCCGAAAGTTGTTGCCTGCTGTAACTTTTACAATATGCAATATGCAAAACCGAAGCGGATACTCTGATATTATAGACCTATTGTAACTTTTCAACACGCATTTTGACTTTTCGGATAGGCTCTAAGTGCAAAATGACCGAAGGGGAACTGCTGTGCGGCGGATGCACAGTATAACGTAAAGGGGGTAAGCAAAATGCAAGATGATATGCGATTGCCTGTCTTTGCAGAAAAAAAAGACAGACAGCTGATTTATAAGCCTGAAAGATGCATTGGTTGCGGGACCTGTGTACAGGCATGCCCTAAAGGTATCCTGGCAGTGGGGGCTGTGGGAGCTGTGGTAAGAGGGTTATTGGATGCGAATTTTCTGGAAATGAAGGAACGTGAAGAATGTATTGCCTGTGGTATTTGTGCGAGAGTCTGTCCCACCGGGGCTCTTGAGTTGAGACAGGAAGGAAAAACCCTCAATGACAGATCCTATATTTTTGAAGCTATGAAACCAACAACAGTAAACGAAAGATGCGTTCACTGCGGGCTTTGCGAAGATATCTGCCCTCAGGGCTGTATTGAGGTAACCAGGGAGATTTCACCCGACGGAAAGCTGAAGCTTGTCGGAAAAACCGATATCGATACAGAGTGCTGCGTCCACTGCGGCTGGTGTGCTGCTGTCTGTCCTGTTAACGCCATTGTTGTGGAAAAGCCCTTTGAAGGACGCTGGACCGGGAGCGAGGATACCTGCCAGACCTGTCACACCTGTGTGGAAACTTGTCCTACAAATGCCATTTTCAATAAAAAAGCCAAACCCGGAGAAAAAGTCGAAAAGATCAGTCACCGCCCTGATGCATGTATTTACTGTGGAGCCTGTGCGGTTTCCTGTCCTGTAAATGCTATTGATGTCAGAAAAACTGCAATTCTGCCGGATGTGGAGAAAAAGAGTGTTCTTGAGAAAAAGCTGCTTGAAGCCCCTGTTCCTGAGGCTCTGCTCCGCACTCGCCTTGAAACGGATGAGTATGCGTGCCTGGGCTGTGGAAACTGTGTGATTGTCTGCCCTGTAAATGCCCTTTATAGCCGTGAACTTGCTTCTGGGTACCTGAACGATATGGACGAAAAAGCTCTCCTTGAGGTTAAGAACGGCATAATTTCGGTCGTAAACCAGGACGTGTGCGGAGCAGATGGAGCCTGCGCCATGATCTGTCCCGTTAATGCTATCTGGCTTGTGAAAAGAGAGGTGAAATAAATGGCAGGAACAATTACAATCAAGAACGGATACGTCTTTGACCCTCTCAATGAAATTAATGGGGAAATTATGGATATTTTCATCAGAGACGGAAAAGTTGTAAAAGAGCTTTCTGCAGCCGAAATTAAAGAATCAAAGATTATTGATGCTTCCGGTATGACGGTAATGCCTGGAGGCGTTGATTCTCATTCTCACGTTGCAGGCCCAAAGGTCAATACCGGAAGGATGATGCGCCCTGAAGATCACTATAAAGCAAACCTTAAGAAGACTTCACTAACTCATTCAGGTTCAGGTTACACTGTTCCTTCCGTTTACAAACAGGGGTATGATTATGCAGCAATGGGTTACACAACAGTATTTGAACCTGCAATTCCTCCTCTTGAAGCTCGCCACGCTCATGAAGAGATGTGTGCAACTCCACTCCTTGATATGGGAGGATATCTGGTACTGGGAAACAACTTCTTTTTGATGCACTATCTCAGAGACGGAGATCTTGAAAGAGCTGCTGCTTATGTGGCCTGGATGATGAAAACTCATAAAACTTATGGAATCAAATGCGTCAACCCTGCAGGAGTAGAAAACTGGGGATGGGGTAAAAATGTAGGTTCTCTTGACGAAGCCAACATCCACTTCGAAATTACTCCGCGGGAAGTGATAAAGGGACTTGCCGAGGTCAACGAACGCCTCGGTATGCCAGTACCTATCCATCTGCATGCAAACAACCTGGGGCACCCCGGCTGCTATACAATTACGAAAGATTCTCTCAAAATTCCCGATGGCGTAAAGACCAGGCAAAATATGGACGTGGAATGGGCAGAAACAAAAATGGATCCCTCAAGGGACCGTTCCATATATCTTGCCCACCTGATGTTCAACAGTTTTGGGGGCACCACATGGGCAGATTTCGAATCCAAAGTTAAGGATATTGCGGGATATATCAACAACAAGGATCACGTAGTAATCGACAGTGGGTGCACTCCTTTCGGAGAAGCCACGTCTATGACCGGAGACGGGCCTGCCATTCACGATCTTTACGTACTTACAGGAAACAAGTGGTCGAATACCGACGTTGAGATGGAGTGCGGGTCAGGTGTCATTCCCTTTACCTATCTCAAGTCCAATCCCGTACACAGCGTGCAGTGGGCAATGGGTCTTGAATGTCTTTTACTTATCAATGATCCCTGGAAGACGATCATGACCACGGACAGCCCCAACGGTGGACCGTTTACGAAATATCCTGAGGTAATGACCTGGATAATGTCCGAGGCTTTCAGGAAGCAGACCTTCGGTGAATGCCACAAGTGGGCAAATGACAGGAGTGCACTCGGAGGCGTAAACCGTGAGCTTTCCCTCTACGACCTTGCGATCCTGACCAGGGCCAATCCTGCCAAGACAATTGGCATGGCTCACAGAAAAGGCTCTCTCGGAGAGGGCGCAGACGGAGATGTTACAGTCTACAACTTAAACCCTCAGCAGCTTGACCCGAACAACTACGAAGCCCTCCTCAGGACTTTCAGAAAGGCAGAATACACTGTAAAGGGAGGAGAAATTGTGGCGGTTAAAGGAGAGATTGTTTCCCTGCCTGAGAAGCGGACTTACTATTCCGAAGTGCACGTAGAAAATGAGCGGGAAAAGGAGATGCTGGCTGACGTGAAGGAATGGTTCAGGTACTACACTCTGGGCTTTGCCAACTACCCGACTCCAGAGAAATACCTGGCAAACCCGACTCCCATACAGGTAAACGGTGAGAGGTGAAGGCATGACAGAGGGAGTACTTATTAATAAAATGACCGAAACCGGAAAAAGTGCCGGAGAAATGGAAGAAGTAACGCTTATTCCTAATAAAGCAATTGACATTAAACTGGAAGCAGACGTGATTACTCCTGACTCCTTTGCAGGCAAAAGTGCAGAAGAAATAGGAATGCTTTCCGTCTGGCAGGGACCTACGACCTATCCTCTTTCCGATTTCTTTGAAGTAACAGGCAATGCAGGCAGTTCTGCCGCCGAGACCCTGATCCGCATAAAAGGCGATGCAATGAGGATCAAAAGGATCGGAGAAGGCATGAGTGCAGGCAAAATTGAAATTGAGGGTTCTGCAGGTATGCATGTCGGGACCGGAATGAAAGGAGGCGAGATCGTCGTTTACGGAGATGCCGATTCCTGGGCTGGCATGGAAATGCTTGGCGGGCTCCTGCACATCAAGGGCAATGCCGGGGACCATGTGGGCTGTGCTTACAGAGGCAAGTGGCACGGCATGAAAGGCGGGTGCATAATTATCGAAGGGTCGGCCCGGCACCAGCTCGGAGGCGGCATGGACGGCGGCGAAATTCTTGTGGAAGGCAATGTTGAAGGCTTCTGCGGGATTCGCCAGAACGGCGGGCTCATTGTCGTAAAAGGCGGGGCTCTCCGCACAGTGGGAGTAGAAATGGCAGGCGGAACCATAGTTGTAGGGGGTAAAATTCAGCGCTTCTCCCCGGGTTTCGAATTTGTGTCCATGGAAAACAAAGTCACTTCGGGTGAGACTGAGATAATAGGCGAGTTCAAGAAGTTCACAGGGGACTATGCGATCAGCAAGAGGGCAAAAGGAGCTCTCTATGTGTCTGCAGACGCAAACCCGGAGCTCTGAGGTGAGAGGCATGGAAGTATTACTCATTACCGGAAGTACGATTGACGAAGGCAAGCTTGCCAAAGGCGGGGACAAGTTCACGGATGAGTACACCATGGAGTGTGCATCCTGCTGGATTTCTCCTGTGGATTTCGTGTCCCTATGTTCCCCTGAAAAAGTAAAAGTAACAAGCAGGGACGGGAAACATTCGATTGTTGTTTATGCGAAATGTACGGATTCGGTCCAGCCGGGACAGGTGTTCATGCCGAGGGCTATCTGGTCGAACGTTATCATCGATCCCGACACCCTTTCTACGGGCTCTCCTCTCTATAAGGGCGCCCCTGTAACAATCGAGCCCACTGAAGAAGAGGTTCTCAGCGCCGAAGATGTAGTGTTGAAAGTTTATGTCGGAGGGCAATAAACATGATTTACAAGGATATAATCTGTCCGGTCTGCGGGGCAGCCTGTGACGATATCCAGGTTGAATTAGGTGACGGAAAGATTGAGGCCAGAAACGCATGTAAAATGGGAAACGCCAAATTTCAGGAAATTTTTAGTCCCCACAGGCTCAAACAGTCTCTTGTAAAAGTTGGGGGGAAACTGACACCTGCTGCCTGGGATGAAGCTCTTGAGAGAGCTGCCGATATCCTTGTTTCGGCAAAGCGTCCCCTGCTTTTCATGGGCAGTGAAACCTCCTGCGAAGCCCATGAAGTAGGGCTCAAGATAGGAGAATACCTTGGTGCGCTTGTCGACTCCAATTCAACTGTCTGTCACGGGCCAACAGCTATGGGAATTCAGGAAGCAGGAAAAGTCGGTGCAACCGAAGGTCAGAAAAAAAACAGGGGAGACCTGATAGTTTACTGGGGAACAAACCCCCTTGACTCCATGCCGAGACAAATGTCCAGATATGCTGTTTTTCCCAGGGGTTACTGGACCAAACGCGGACGTTTTGACAGGACAGTTATCACTGTAGACCCGAGAAGAACTCCAACGGCTGTTGCTTCCGACCTGCACGTGCAGCTTAAACCGAACTCTGATTATGAACTGATAAGTGCACTTCTCACTCTGCTTCACGGAAAAACCCCTCATCCCTCAGTAGAAGAGATTACTGGAGTGCCTATTCCTGTTATAGAAGAGATGCTTGATATGATGAAGGACTGCAACTTCGGGGCTATTACAGTAGGTCTCGGGCTTGCATCTTCAATGGGGAAGTACAGGAATTCCGAAATTGCCATGAACCTCGTAAAGGAACTGAACAATTATGCCAAGTTTACTCTTGGAGCTATTCGCGGCCACTGTAATGTTGCAGGCTTTAACCAGATTGCTTCGTACATGTATGGTTACCCCTTCGGGCTTGACTTTATGCGCGGGCACCCGCGTTACAATCCGGGAGAATATACGACCGTGGACGTACTCCGAGAAAAGGATGTGGATGCAGCCCTTGTGGTGGGTGCTGACCTTGTAAGCCATATCCCTGCTGACTGTGCAGCTTACCTTGGAAAAATACCTATGGTCTGCGTGGATATTACTCTGTGTCCGACTACAGTTGTTTCAGATGTAGTGCTTCCGGGTGTTATCGATGCCATGGAGTGTGACGGAACCTTCTACAGGCTTGATGATGTGCCAGTGCACGTTGAACCCTTCACGAGCTCACCCTTCGAATTCACTCAGAGCAACGAAGACACCTTAAAACAACTCTTTAAGAAGATTAAAGCAAGGAAGTAGTTATTTACAGGTTATTTCTTTCTGCAATAAAGAAGTTGAAAAAAACAATAACTCGAAATTTCCCGGACCTTTGGTAAATGAAAAATTAGCATATAGTGAGCTCATCCCAAAACCAATTTTATTCCCTCATCAAGATCCCAAATTAGAGATTAAAAGGGCCAATTTCAAGTTTTGGGATCTGCTCAATATTAATATTGGGTTGTGCTGTCCTCATAAATGAGGAAATTTGGACTTATTACTATGGTGGAGAAAAGATGAAAGACAGGTTACTTTCTATCTCGTCGGCTCTTATGTTTTTGATTCTAACATCAACTGCGGCTTCAGCCGATAAATGTACAAAAATTAGTAGCGGATCTGAGCTTGCTATTGATGCTAATAACGTATCGTGGGTAGGAAGCCATGGAATCGTTTTTTGGTCCCATAACAAATAATTTCATGATCTTAAATATCTTTGATTATATTGTCATTTGTAAAAATAAGAGCTTCGATACTAAGGGGATTCGAAACTACTGATTTATAAACTCAATTTGTTGTCCAAAAATTCACAATTCAGATATAATTTTGATATTTAAGATCAATTCTTGTAATATTCTACTACATATCCTGGTCCATAATCATAGATCCTATGATTTCCGTTATTCACCAACATTCTTATTTTTTCTTTCGTGTAATAATAACAATCTACGTTACGATAATAAAGCATAGCTTCTCTTAATGGAGTTTGAAATGCATATTTTTTGGGAAGACTAAATATAACTTTCCCATTATGGTTTGTTGCAGCAATCATATTATTTAAGATAGGTCTAGGATCTTTAAAATATTCAAATACGCCCAGAGCGACACACACGTCAAACCCACTCTGTAATTCCTTTGTAGCATCGCCTACGGAAAGATGTGCCTTTATTTTACTCTTATTGCAGAATTGCTTTGCTAATTTAATCATTTCTGGAGCGACATCTATTCCCCATACATCTGCCCCTCTTTTTGCACATTCTACAATATATTTTCCAGATCCACATCCAATCTCCAGAATTCTCATTCCTTCTTTTGGATCTGAAATAGCAAGTGTTATTTTCAGCCTTTTCAGCAATCCTGGTCTTCTTAACCAAGAGTTGATTAAGGCGTCAGTCATATTTTTTGGTTTATCATAATATGCATCAAAGTCCTCTGCTATTGTTTCAAAGTATTCTCCTATATCTCTAGTTATATAACCACCTCTTAATTGAAGTAAACTCAAAGTCTTTCAATAATTGTTTAAATCTGGTTTCTGTCTTGTGGATATTGTAATAATGAAACCATTTCAACTCAGGGATTTTAGGCTGTTCAACGTCTATTTCCCACGGATGCAAATATATTATAGCAGACCTTCCGTTCTTATTTATTGATTTTATCGAATATTTAATTAGTTCATATGGAAAGAATCTCATATAAAATCCTCCTGCTATTGGAATATTCTTAAGTGGAAGATGTAACACACTCAATGGCAGTTCATAAATCCCCTCACTAGATCCGCCACAAATATGTTCTGTAGAAATTTGATATGGGTATAAAGGTGCATCTGGCATTCCATATAGGGGAGTTTTTACAGGAAAAACGCTAGAATCATATTTTATTCCACAGTTTTTCATAATATCTATTGCCCATGAGGTATTCTTCATTATTGTAAAGTTACTTGCTCTATGGCAAACTACTTCTTCACCTGTAATTGATTTTATAATTTTTATGGACTTAATAAGTTCTTTCTTGAACTGAAGAGGGGTCAGTCTGTTTATTGGTTTATGACTATAACCATGCGTTCCTAATTCATGATTTAAGTCATGAATCCGCTTAATCAACTCTGGGTGACGTTCAGCAACATAACCCAACACAAAAAATGTTGCCTTTACATCTCCAAGAATTGATAGTATTCTGTCAGTGCTGGTTACTATTCTATCTTCGTATTTTGTCCAGCAAGATATATCCGTATCCATATACCAATCTTCAACATCTATTGTTAATATGTTATGTATGTTCTTGATTGTCATGCTTTTGACCCCAATTAGAACTTAGGCGGTAAACCAAAAATCAACGCTGTTAATCCACTAACTGCCAAAACATATTTACCATCCTTCCTATAACATATTCCGCCATTCTGCAGGATAGAGGAACTTGTAGTGTTTTTTCAATATGTACTTAATCATATTTATTTTTTTTCAATAGTCGGAAGATATGCTATATTTCATAGTCCTTAGAGCGTGTCTTAAAATTCGTCCTCATTCGGATAAAGATTTGATCTCAGCCAGGCTTCTGCTCATGTCGGATAAAAAAGCGGTTATCCGCTTTCCCTCTCCTAAGAACGGTACGTGACATTTTCACGTCATACCGCTCAAGCATTCTATAACCCTTTCAGTATCGGGCAGCAGTTGTTTTTTGTGGCACTCTTTTCTGAACTTTAATTTGTTCTGACGTTCATGAAAATAGTCATTGTCAAAGAATGGATTCATTTTTATTTTTAAAGGAATATGTCTCTGGATTCTGGTAGTAGATAGAAGCAGTAGTTCATTGCTCTCAGTTTTGAAATTCCAACGCCGAGTGTTGTTTGGCTTCCAGTATTTGTTTACAATCCACTTTTGTGATTTGTTAGGATGCCTTCTTTTTACCCAATTCCATAACATTTTCCATATTATATGGTCAAGTATATGAAAAGTCTCAGAGGAGACAACTGATCGATGATAGTTAGTCCAACCTCTTATTATGGGATTTAATTTGGCAATCAAGAATTCCTGAGACCAGCCTTTTCCTGCTTTTATAGTTTGGCTGATTTTTTCAACAAATTTTTGTATGGATTCTCTAGAAGTTTAATCAACAATTTGTCTCGATATTTGCGGAAGTTCCAGCCGAGAAAGTCAAAGCCTTCAGTAATATTAGTTATCAAAGTTTTATCATCAGATAGTTCAAGACCTCTTTCCTTTAGAAAGGTCTTTAACAGATCTTTTATTTCTTGAGCCGTTTCTTCTGAATCAGCAGTAACAATAAGGTGAGTAGCCCGGGGGAGTTTCACCCCCAGGCCCTCTCAGCACCGGACTTGAACCTCTCAGCTCATCCGGCTCCCATTATCCAGCCTCAGGAAAAATCCCCATTTGCCAGTGAACAAAAAGTTTTGGATCCCTTCTGGCAATTTTCCCAAGCCAGTATCTTGCTCGTCGCTTGTGCCCTGAAAGTTTCTTGTATTTGCGCAAGGCCCAGCGAGTCAAGGCACGATTCATATGCTTGAGTACACAGTACAGTTCAGATTTGTAAAAGAGACCATAGTAGTTGACCCAGCCTCTAACTATAGGATTATACATATGGGATAGGTCTTCTAACGTTAAATCGGGTTTGAGGTGCATACGCCAATTATGGATTTCTTGCTGCATAGACTTTTTAGCAGTATTACTGACTGCAGGAGTGAAGTTGATAAAGTGTTTTCCATACTTGTTTTTGGACCTACGGGGTCTAAAGGTGTATCCGAGAAAATCAAATTTTGTTTCAGGATAATCCTCTTGCCGATCGTCATCTTTACAGTAGACGATCCGTGTTTTAGTTGGATGTAGTTCAAGTCCAAATTCAGACAAACGCTTTTCTAACTTAATCCTCAGTCGATCTGCATCTTTCTTGCTTCGGCAGTGTATGACACTATCATCGGCGTATCTTTCAAATGGATTATACCGATGATGACTATCCATCCACTGGTCAAAAGCATAATGAAGAAACAGATTCGCAAGAAGCGGACTAACAACGCCTCCCTGGGGAGTTCCTTTTGTCCGTTCATTGACTGTTCCATCTGCCATCTGAAAGGGTGCTTTGAGCCATCTCTGAATGTAGAGAATGATCCATGGTTTGTCAGTATGCATACTGACTTGCTTCATTAGCAGATCGTGATTAATATTGTCAAACAATCCTTTGATATCGAATTCCAGTAACCAGTTATATCTCCAACAACGCTTACGTGTTGCAGCAAGAGCGTCTGCAGCTGACTTGCCGGGTCTATAGCCGTAAGAGTCGGGGTGAAAGAGTGGTTCTAATTGCGGTTCCAAATAGATTTTTGTAACCATCTGTGCTACCCTGTCGAGTACTGTGGGAATTCCCAGAATGCGAGTTCCGCCGCTCTTTTTAGGGATTTCGATTGCTTTCACTGATGGGGGGAAATAGCAGCCAGAGGACATTCTATTCCAAATCTTATAGAGATTGTTTGTTAGATCTGATTCAAAAGCTGCAATGTTTTCATCATCAACACCAGCAGCACCTTTGTTTGCTTTTACTCTCTGAAAAGCTTCTTGTACTATATCTTTAGAGATTTCATAAGGCTTTGTTTCGTCCATGGGTTCCTCCCTTGATTTGTCAGGTTGACCAATTTTCAAAACTGGATAACACAATCCCTTCGCTTCACTCCCATTACAGGAGCTTCATCACTACTACGGATTGTTCCGCCCCTGTACATCGCTTCGATACTTTCCTCCTTACGGGTCCTCCGCTTGGAATTTTCTCTTACCATCGAAGTACAGGTTCCCACGTTCCACACAGAAGCCTGTGCTAAGTTCACGCCACCTTCATGCCGGCCACCATCTGGTCAGTAAACAGGTTTCTTCCAGACTTATCCCAGGTTAACGACTACCCCCTGGTTTTGATGACATCCCTACGCTTTCGACACTTTATCAGTGGTTCATTGCGTTCGTCTCCATAGCACATACCTGACGAGGTCAAGTCTCGCCTTTTCCATAACGCTCACTACCATGGCTTTTGACCACAGCAGCTTATGGTGGTTTGGAATCTCTACCTGTATAGCGATTCCGAGGGGCCCACCCTCATCTTCTATGCAGCATAGTTACACTATGCGACATTCTGTCACACGGATTCGCTTTCGTGGCGCACAGTCATCAGCAAAACGGGCACAATTGACTTTGTGCCTGTTTTGATGAGATTTGTCAATTGTTCCATCTGATCTGGAGTAAAATCTCATTGCTAAGGCGTTTTCTAAGCCGTTTAAGGCCATATTTCCAATTATTGGAGATATGGGGCTTCCTTGTGGTGTGCCTTTTTCCGTAGGAAACAGATGATAATTCTCGACATATCCGGCTTTTAGAAACTCCTTAAGGATTCGTTTATCCATAGGGATGTTGTCAAGTATCCAAGTGTGGTTGATTTCATCAAAGCAGGCTTTAATATCACCTTCGACAATCCATTCAGGAGCAATTTTCTTGCTTAAACAGATGTGAAGGTAGGCGTAAGCATCTTTAGTTGAGCGGTAAGGTTTAAACCCAAACGAAGTCTTGTCACCTATAGCAGATTCGATTGGACCTAGCACCAGAGAGTGCAGGGTTTGCATTGCTCTGTCATACATAGTTGGTATGCTAAGAGGTCGTAGTTTACCGTTCTTCTTTCGAATGTACTTTCGTGTTAATGGTTTTGCACGGTAGCCCTTGTTCGTTAGTTGTAAAGCGGAACGCATCTTATCTGCCGACGATGACCAGATAATTCCATCAATTCCGGGAGTTCGGCTTCCCTTGTTAGTGGTTACTTTACGAACTGAAAGTAGTTTGGCATATAAGGACCGGGTCAGAAGACGGGAGAGTTTGTTCACGGTTATCCATTTTCCGTTCTTAGCTGCACTTGCAATTCGAGACTGAAGGTTATTAACAACTTCTTTAACTCTTTTCCAATCAATGCTTTTCCATTGTTGGGTGAGTTCTTTGTCTGTAAGGTCCGTAACCGAAGTTATCTCTGGTTTTCTTACATTCATAATTAACAATCCCTGTTGCTTTCGTGACCAATGGCAAGTGGGCATGCTTTCGCATTAAGGAAAGAGTTTTTTTTTTCCCTCCTCTATATTCCCCGTTACAGGGAATCTTTAGCTTTTTGCCATTTCCTCTGCCACCTGTGGTATTGGTTTTCCTCACGGAATTCCTACCTTATAGGGCCACAAATGGTTTACCGAGTTCTATACCATAGATAGTTGTTGGACACTTAGGAGGATCCTATAGGCCGGAAGCTCATATGTCCATTCGTTATGACACGGAACCAGATTGTCATAACCGAGCTTCATTGCCGTTTTGGCTCATGCGTAATTCAACCTGCTTTCGCATGTTGCAAGTCACGACCCCTGTGAATCTTCACCTTTCGGTTCTCCATATGTCCATTTCCCTAGCGGTTTGGAACTGTCAGGTTCAGTTTTACACCTCGTTGTCCTCTGAGCTTTGCACAAATCCGTTGCCAGAGATGCACATCAGAGTAGAGACATTCTGAATGGATAGAAAGGCGGATTGTACCGCAATCCATGGCATAACTTCTCGTCGCACAGGCCCTCCTTGCGGTGTGCCTTTTTCGGTAGGAAACAGATGATAATTCTCAATATATCCGGCTTTTAGGAACTCTTTAAGGATTCGTTTATCCATAGGAATGTTATCAAGTATCCAGCTGTGGTTGATTTCATCAAAGCAAGCTTTAATATCACCTTCGACAACCCATTCAGGAGCAACTTTCTTGCTTAAACAGATGTGAAGGTAAGAATAAGCATCTTTGGTGGAACGATAAGGTTTAAACCCAAATGAAGCCTTGTCACCTGTATCAGATTCGATTGGCCCTAGAACCAGAGAATGCAGGGTTTGCATTGATCTGTCAAACATAGTTGGTATGCTAAGGGGTCGTAGTTTACCGCTCTTCTTTCGAATGTACTTCCATGTTAATGGTTTTGCACGATAGCCTTTGTTCGTTAGTTGTAGAGCGGCACGCATCTTATCTGCCGATGATGACCAAATGACACCATCTATTCCGGGAGTTCGACTTCCCTTGTTAGTGGTTACTTTACGTACCGAAAGAAGTTTGGCATAAAAGGACCGGGTCAGAAGACGGGAGAGTTTGTTCACAGTTTTCCAATTTCCACTCTTAGCTGCACTTGCAATTCGGGACTGTAGGTTATTAACGGCTTCTTTCACTCTTTTCCAATCAATGCTTTTCCATCGTAGAGTGAGTTCTTTGTCTGTAAGTTCCGTAACCGAAGTTATCTCTGGTTCTCTTACATTCATAATTAAACAATCCCTGTTGCTTTCGTGACTAATGGCAAGTGGGCATGCTTTCGCATTGAGGCATTTTTTTTTTCTCCTCTATATTCCCCATTACAGGAAACCGTTTGCTTTTTGCCAATTCCTCTGCCACCTGTGGCGTCGGTTTTCCTTACGGAATTCCTACCTTATTAAGGACCGCAAATGGTTTACCGAGTTCTATGTCATAGATAGTTATTGGATACTTAGGAGGATCCTATAGACCGGAAGCCATATGTCCATTCGTCATGACACAACATGGGATGTCATGACCAGGCTTCGATGCCATTTTGGCTCATGCGTATTAACCTGCTTTCGCATGTTCTACGTTACGATCCCTCAAACAGATCTTCACCTTTCGGTTCTCCATATATCCTTTTCCCTAGCGGTTTGGAACTGTCAGGTTCAGTTTTACACCTCATTGTCCTCTGAGCTTTGCACAGATCCGTTGCCAGAAATGCACATCAGAATAGGGACATTCTGAATGGATAGAATGGCGGGTTGTTCCGCAATCCATAGCATAACTTCTCGTCGCACCATGTTATCATAGAGAATCTCCTGTGTAAATCCTCCAAAGTACTCAAAGGCGTTCAGATGACACTGGATAAGAGTGGAAGTGTCTATGCCCAGTGTAAATTCAACATATTTCATCCTGGAATATCCAAGAATCATGTTGAAGCAAAAGAGTTTCTTTATCTTTCCATCAACCTCAACTGTTCCCATCTCTGCCCAGTCAACCTGAGCCTGTACACCTGGTTTTGTTTCATAGCGGAATACAGCAGGGACTCCCTGCTGAGGTCGGACTTCTCTTACAAAGTCCTTGACGATGGTCATTCCTCCATCAAAACCCATTTCTTTGATTTCCCGATAGAGCCGAGCAGCAGTGTAGGAGCCTTCTTCAAGCTTTTTGAGTATATAAGGTTTATATGGATCAAGCTTGCTCTTTCTTCCGGGACGTTTCTGGGGTTCAGGTAAGGTTTTCAGCTGGAGATATTTCCTCACAGTTTTCCTGTCAAAACCGGTTTGTCTGGCGATTTCACTAATGCTCAAGTTTTGTGAACTTAAATCTCGAATCAAGAATAAATCCTCCTTTTTCAGCATGATTCACAATCCTCGAACTTTTCTCAAGGATTGAGAATTGGGGAATTTTAATCCGCCGAAAATGGGGAATTCTTAACCGCCGTTGACATCCTCGAGGAGTACCTGCTTTGGTTGGATTCAGGTGACGTTTATATACAAAATCTGCTTTAAGAAATTGAGTAAGTATTGACTTGTCCATAGGGATGTTGTCGAGTAACCACTGATGATTAATGTGATCAAAACATCCTTTGATGTCACCTTCCAATATCCACTGGGCTGAGCTTTTCAAGCAGAGACATCGAAAGATTTGCTCACACGAATCTTTTGTGTCTCTGAACTTTCTGAAACCAAAGGAACGAGAATCAGAAGTTGCTTCTGCAATGGGTTCAAGAGCTAATGAGTATAAACACTGCATAGCTCGATCATACATTGTAGGGATACCTAGAGGACGTTTTTTTACCTGCTTTATTAATGAAGACTCTTTTTAAGGTTGAGCTTTGTATCGATTACCAGTTAGACTAAGAGCAGCCAGTATTTTGGACGTTGGAGTTAACCATTTCTTACCGTCAATTCCAGCTGTTCTTTTTCCTTTATTTTGGGTTACTTTCCTAACTGCCAAAAGTTTGGCATAATAGGAGTGGGTTAGTAAGTATTCGAGTCTCTTGACAAGATGCCACTTATTCTGTTTGACTGCTTTTGTAATCCTGACTTGCAGCTTATTAACGCTCTGTTCCACTAAAAAACAATTAATATTATTCCATTTTTGGCGAAGATGAGTGTCTGTAAGACTCTTATCTTTTGCAGATATCGTTGAATGACTTACATTCATAAGCTTGCCTTCATTCATACAATAGAATACCATATAGGCAAGTTTGCACCTTTTCAGGTTAGGGCAAAGTTAGAACCCCTATTCAATCCATTACAGATTGACATTCGCTTTTTGCCTAATCCTATACCCTCTATGCCATTGATTCCCTTCACAGGGTCTCTACCTTTTTTAGGGGCATATAGGGCTTGCCAAGTTTTATGTTATAAATAATGCAAATGCTTTAGAAGCCATCTATAAGCCGGAAAGCGTCTGTCCATTTTCTGCGATGTCTATAACACCATCACGCCTGCTTTCATACCGTTTGGTTCAAGCGTATCAGTCTACTTTCGCTTGTCAATTTTCACGACCCGTACAATGGTTCAACATATATTTCTTCATGGCATTTTTACCCTAGCAAATGACCCAAATTAGACTTTCAGGCATCTCCACATTGTCTTACGAGCTTAGCACATCTGCATTACTACTGATACACCTCATAATAGGGTTACCCCAAATGGAAAAGGTAGCACAAGGCAATTTATGACATAACTTCTTGTCGCACTTGCAGAACTTTCGGTACGCTACCTTAATGAGTTTTCAAATTAGTGAGGTTTTGCCATTTTTCACATAATCCCTTTATTTCAGCTAATATTTAACAGCATAGCTTATTTTGTGAAAAATTTATCTAATAACGACTTAAAATCTATTTAATTCGTTATTCTTATCTATAATTAAAATTGGAGTGATAAATAATTCATTAATCAGGAAATAAACTTCATTTGAACTTTCTAAACATAACAATTATTTATGTTTTTATGTAATTTATGGAAATAAGTTGCAATAAATTTTAATTTTTAAATTGAATGTAATATTATATCAATTTTTGAGCTTAATTCGTATTCAAAGAAATTTTGAAGTATTATTTCGGAGGCTTTAAAGGTAATTTTTTGTCAAAATATGTAATTTTAACCGATTTTTTTATTTTAAAACATTTTTATCAATTTTGGCAGAACCTCAAGTGATTTCAGTTTATTGAATAGCTTGGAGACTTGTACAAAAGACTCATAATAATTGGACGCCTCTAACGAGAATTCAAATTTGCCCAATTGAATGGCTCTATTATAGCTGAGTTTCTTATAAAATCCGACTTCGTTGGTCCGAATTTTTCGTATAAATTTCACAGTCTTTCATTTGGTTGCAGCCATTATAGCAAGGTTGCGGGACTTCCATAAGCAATCAACATATCTAAACCCTGCTGCCTTCATATTATGGAATGTCTCCCATAACTTTCCGGGCTTATCGCCCATTTTTTGGGCATTTTCCAGCCGATTAAGCTTCAGCTCGTCAAAGGTCCATTCCTGTCCAAGTTTTTCTTTAAGGCGTATAACCAGAGAAGATATGCTGTTATTAAACTCCCATTGATCAATAATAAGAGAATTTTCCCTAAAAAGATCCCCGTTTATAAATAAACCCTGGTCTTTCAGAACTTTATGGATATCGGAGTACAACCTGATTCTGTTTTCAAACTCCACGTGATGTATAGAAAAACAGGATACAACAGCATCAAATCCCCTATCTTCGGTTATGCCTAAAATCCCTTGATTTAAATCTTGTTTAACTACAGTTATATTTCTATTATCCCTGAACCTTTCACTACTCCGCCTTATCATTTCATCAGAAAAATCAAGCAGAAGAACATTTGCATTAGGCTTTAACTTCACAATTTCAGCGGTCACATCGCCTAAGCCGCAGCCCAGATCAATCATCTTAGGGCTGATGGCTGCCAACTCTGTTGCAAGCCTTGAAATAATTGACAGCATTTCTCTCCTTTCAGGTATAATTATATCAGCCATCAGAGCATAATTTTCAGCAGCTTCTGGATTAGTCCATCCTTCCTTAATCTCTTTCTCCATATCTAACGACATTTCTTCTATCGATTATAAATCCCTCTTGAAGATTATATTACTTTCATCAGCTTAAACCCTGAAACCTTCTAGCAATTTCGTTACAGGGTTTGAAACCAGATCTTGAGTATTTGAATCAAACTTCAGCCCAAAATATCATGAAATTAGTAGCTTGAGAGTTAAATTTCAGCCAAAAAAAGAAAAATAAGTAGGATTTTAGGACTGATATATTTCAAAATTCGACGTTGACACAGTCTTTCAGTAAAACAGTGATCCATAAACTCCAAGATCAACTTCTTGTTTGCATCAGAAATCGGCGCAGCGTTTAGTGATTCCATATGCTGTAGAAGATTATAGTTATAAATTCCCACATCCACAATTTCACCTCTTTATGTGAAAAAGTGGGCTTTAAACAAAAAAAGAAAAAAGCCTCGGGCGGGATTTGAACCCGCGACCTCGTCCTTACCAAGGACGCGCTATACCCCTAAGCCACCAAGGCACTGCTGCTGTAAGAGCAACTCCAAAATATCATACTACAGATATAAAGGTTTCGACTGAATAAGGTAGTAAATGGAAAAAAGGCCCATTACTGTTTGAAAATATGGAGGGATATGCACAAAAAATAGAGGGAATTACAGGGAAGATTGCCCATCTATTTAAAAAATATTTTTTAGTAGAGCCCTGATTTCAGAGTTTCCAGCGTTCATCTATGGGGAAGCGCTCGTTGATCCACATGAGGACATGGTTGTGGTGGACTATTTTGTAGGTACGGGAGAGGATGGGGATTCCATCGAAAGTGGGTTCGCCTTCAAGGATTTCGAGTTCTACCATGTCTCGCCGGGTTTCGAGGTTGTGGCTGCGCAGGATACGGCCGATTGGGATGTCTGCCCGCATGAGCTGGTCTCGCATCGTTTGGGGCATACGTTCCAGGGGGGAGAGGGACCTTGCGTGAACCAGAACCGTATCTCCGGCATAAAGCCGGACTGTCCTGTCGTTTACCTCGCTGCCCTCTTCTACCCCGAGAAGTTCAGCCATTTCCTTATCGGCTTTGACCACATATTGAGACTCGGTTTTCACACTGACCGGTTTTCGGGTCATTATTTCAAGAAGAAAAGTTACGGAACCGTCAGTCCCACAACAGACCCGGAGGCAGGTGGGAATTTCGAGACTTTTCAGTTTTTCAAGGAAATCTCCTTCCAGAACTATACCTCCAGATAAATGCTGCAGGATATTATTGATAATGTGAAATAAAAATGAGCAGTCAGAAAGTTATGCCTCTCCAACTTCCTTTTTCGCCATTTTCAGGCGCTCTTTTGCCGTATACCCGGTAGCCATGAGGAGAAAATCCCGGTAGGCTTTGTTGGTCTGCAGGATCGTTTCATCATCCTTTACAGTAACATCGGAAACCGTGTCCACACAAAGCTTTTTGTTCTCTACCCAGACCGTTATTTTTGACATTGCCCCATATGAGGTCTCGAAGCGGTCCCCATTCCGGGAGATTTCAACAGGGAAGCATTCCTGCATTACCTGATAGATTCTGTCAGGTTCAGGTTTAAACCCGCGCTTTAACTTGTATTGCTGCATTACTATCCTCCAATAAGATATTTTCATCTCAGATAAAGTTTGCTCAGAGCTTCTTTGCCTGGAACATACAGGAATAATCCGGAGCAAGCGGAATATCTAATCCTGAAAGGTGGCTTTTTCTTCAGGGCTCAGAGCCATGTATTTTTACTTCAGGCATATTCACAAAATTTTGAGCTACTAAAGTTGATTTTTCGGTACTACTGCAATGTTTCTGATTATTGCAATGTTTCTGAATACTGAAATGTTACTGAATACTGAAATGTTACTGAATACTGAAATGTTACTGAATACTGAAATGTTACTGAATACTGAAATGTTACTGAATACTGAAATGTTACTGAATACTGAAATGTTACTGAATACTGTTATTTTTCGGATAACCTCAATTGGTATAACCGCAATTGGTATAACCGCAATTGGTTCCAGAGCAGATAAACACTCACTATTAATTTGAATATTAGAGTTAATCAGTATTAAATTAATTATAAATATGTATTTGCCCCACCCTATAATACTTTATTTAAATACGTTCATACGTTATTAAATACTATTAAATGCGGCTGCAATCAGCCAGATGCAGCTGTTATAAGGATTACAGGAATTATAAGGATTTTAGGCCTGAAAACAGGACCTTCGGTTCAAAAACAGGAGTATTTGGAACAAAAACAGGAAGCTGGATTTAGAGAATAGCAGGCTTAATATCCGGCTTAAAATGTGTACCTTAATCCTGAAACTGTCGGATATCTTACTGATTTCTAAAAGATTGAACTGAAATAAAAGGAGAAACGGAACATGGTAAAACTTCCTGCAGATGTAAAAGAAGCACTTGCAAACCAGCAGGTTGCCTCCCTAGTGACAGCAGACAAGAACGGAGTGCCAAACGTATGCCTGATGGGTTTTGTACAAGCAAGAGATGATGAAACCATTATTATGGCAAACGTTTTCTGGAAAAAGACCGAGGCAAACCTGAAAGAAAACCCGAAAGCTGCCCTCAGTGCGTACATGCCTCCGATGAAAGCCTATCAGATAAAGGGAAGCGTGGAACTTATCAGTGAAGGGCCTCTCATGAATGAGGTTATCGATTGGGTCGCCTCGAAGATGACAAACCTTAAACCCAAAGGAGCTGCCCTCCTCCACGTGGAAGAAATCTACAGTGTAAGTCCTTGACCTACCGCAGGGGAAAGGATCGCATAAGAATAATGAAAACAGAGACCTCAAACTTTCAGAGGCCTCAAACCTTTTTCATTTTCACACTTCCAGAAAAGAAGCTTTCTCCTTCGAGTTAATAATTTTAAATAGTCTTATTGTTTCTAATTCTGGAAAAGTGCTATTATATAGTTTTACAGATTTGCAATAGCAACCTCTGATATCGCAACTTTTTCCCCGCTACATACTTGCATTTAAGGGTTTAACCTCAGCACCTGATCATTGTTTCTGCGACACAAATGATAAGAAGCAACCATAAGAAGCAACCATAAGAAGCAACCATAAATAGGATTATACTTATCATGATTCATGCAAAAAAAGAGATATGACTGGAAAGTCTTAATCCAGACCAAGAGATATGACCTTAGTTTGAAATCATTCTGTATACCCGATCAATTGCTTTAATGATCTGTTGGCTTGATCGATCAGCTACTTAAATCGGTCAATCACTTTAATAAACCATACTTTAAGCCGTTAATCTCTTTAAGAAGGAGACAAGAATTAAGTCGCTTTAACTCTATTTGAATTAGCTTACTATCTGCTTACTAATGGAGAATAAGATCCAAGAACTGCAATCAATAAAGGAAGGTGACCCCGGATGCACAAAACACTCAATCTTGATGATTTAATCGCCAAAAAGAAGAAAGACAATGCAGAGACAGATTCCGGAATGGGAGACGAAGAGCTATACGACCTGATTATCCCCCCCGGAACGGTTGTGTCCATAATCTACGATATAGTGGAAGAATTTGAGCTTGAACCCATAACTCGGAAGATGCCTGTAAGTATTGCAAACAGTGAAGAAAGGGAGATTCTTGTCCTTCGCGGACCTCTTGAAAAGGTTCAGGCCGCAGAAGAATTCCTTTATAAGGAAATGAAAGCCTGGATTGAAAATCAGTAACTCCAAGAGCTCCCGGCCAGAGAGAAATAAAAGTCGTAGGAACAGGTGCTGGAGAAGTGAAATAAAAACTTTCCAGCAAAAAAATACTTTTTCTTTGAAATCAGTATAAAACATGCAGAAAGGTCCGATTATTCGGAACCTATACCTGTTTCGGAAACTATACCTGTAATACTGTCTTTAGAAAAGTCAAAAACGGTTACTCTGCCTGTTTTATCGTAGATATCGAGTTTTGAGCCTTCTTCGATTATTCCTATAACTGCAGCTGTGAACCCCGTTTCTTCAAATACGCCCACGCACTCTTCTGCATTTTTCGGGTCCGCAGTAAAGACATAACCTGTTCCGGGGTGCACTTTCAGCCATTGTTCAAAGTCCACATCTGCCGGCCTTGGAACCTTTTCCAGATCCACGGAAGCTCCCACCCTGCTCGTCTCGCAAAGCATTCCGAGCGTGCCTATCAGCCCGGGGTTGCTTATATCCTTCCCGGCGCTTGCAAGCTTTTTCTTTGCTATTTCCTGGGTTACAAGATAATTATCCCTTAGCACCGAAGGCTCCTTAAAAGAAGTCGTATCCCAGCTGTAAGGGGAATTTGGGCCGATTTTTCCGTCCATATCATAAGCTGCAATTACCAGGTCACCGGGCTTTGCTGTATCACTCCTGATTACGCAGTCCCTTCGGACAATCCCTATGATAGCAACGGAAAGGGAATTGTACTGGGTGTCGGGATGGACGTGCCCTCCTACCACAGGGACTCCGAACTTCCTAACCCCCTCAGCCAGCCCTTCCATCAGTTCCCTGCAGGCCTGAGAAGAATTTGCAGAGGCAATATCCACCATTGCAAGAGGCTTTCCACCCATGGCTGCAATGTCATTTATGTTAACGACCACAGCCCCGTACCCTGCCCACCAGGGGCTTGCATCCAGCAGCCGCCCCCAGATGCCATCGGCTGCAAAGAGGATAACATCATCTCCTCCAATATCGATCACTGCAGCATCGTCCCCAAAATCAACGATCGCGTCCCCATATTCCGGGCGAACGGCTTCGAAGATGGAAACTATGTCCTCAATCTGTTTTTTGCGGGTAACCCCTTCAAAACTCCTTATCCTTTCTGCTAGCTCTTCCAGATTCAATCAAAGGCTTCCTGTTTGTTTTTTAATTGTATCAATACTGGTTAACAAAATTCATAATAAGATAACGATAAACTGATGATAAACTAATGGTAAGGTCGCAATATTCTTCCTTAATACCAGAGAAATGCAAAGCACTATGGTCAGTACGTAATTCGGGTTATCCTTTATTTTTTTTGTTCTTTGATCCGGTAAAAGGGAGCGACAGCTTTTTATTAAATAATTATATCCTAATAAGTCTACCTAATATAATTTCGGCTCTATAAAAGTCTCAAATTGCTGAAATAAGGAGTGAAAAACATGGTAGCTAAAATCGATGCAGACGCCTGCACAGGCTGTGGAAGCTGTATAGATGAATGCCCTGCAGCTGCAATCTCCCTCAGTGACGATGACATTGCAGTTGTAGACGAAGATGAATGCCTCGACTGCGGTGCATGTGAAGATGCCTGCCCGAATGGGGCAATCACCCTCGAGTAACGCTTTTAAAATAAGTCAGAGAGGCGGAGTTCTCAAACTCCACCTTTTCGGCTCCGGCTTTAAAAGTTTTAACCCGAAACCGAATATCTTCGAGTTTTTCAGGCTTCTTTTTTCCCGTTCTTCTCAAGAACTGCCCTTGCTTTTTCCATATCTTCTTTTGTCTGGATTTTGATAACCTTTCTGCGTTCTTCACTCATCTGCGACATGTCCTGAGCAAGGAGTCCGTAAGCATCGGCTCTGCACTGCCTGCAGTGGCGCATCTGCATAACATAAGGCTCACAGGCTTCCTGAACGGCTTTCCGCTCTTCGGGGGTGGGGGGTTCAAGATCTGCAAAGGCTCCCTGGTTGATCAGGGGCATGACGTTCATAATGTAAACCCCGAGTTCATTGAGTTTTTTGGCGATTTCGATTATGTGTTTGTCATTGATGCCCGGGATGAGCACGGTGTTGACCTTGACAACAATTCCTGCATCAATCGCTGCCTTTATTCCATCAAGCTGGTTTTTGATCTGGATCTTGGCAGCTTCAACCCCTTTGTAGACCTTACCGTGGTAGAATATATGATCCACGATCTTCGCCTGAATTTCGGGGTCTATTGCATTTACCGTAACCGTAAGTGTGGAAACTCCCGTACGCAGAATTTCAGGCAGTTTTTCGGGAAGCATAAGTCCATTTGTGCTCATGCAGAGGGTTATTTCAGGGAACTCGTTTCTTATAAGTTCAAACGTCTCAAATGTCTCATCATTAGCTAAAGGGTCTCCTGGCCCTGCAATTGCAACGACTTTGATGAACGGATACTCTGCCAGGATCTGCTTTGTCTTTTCAAGGGCTTCTTCTGGAGTCAGGACTTTACTCGTAACCCCGGGTCTGCTCTCATTTACGCAGTCAAATTCCCGGACACAGAAGTTGCACTGGATATTGCACGCCGGGGCAACAGCCAGGTGAATTCTCCCGTATTTATGCTGGGCGTTCTTGTCGTAACAGGGGTGCTCGGAAATCTTTCTCAGGAGCTCTTCCCCAAGTATGGGACCGTTATTTTTCTCTTTGATAGGTTGGTTTTCTTCTGGCAAATTATTCGCCTCCGCTCGGAATATTTAAAAGTGAAGTAAAATCTAAGTAAAGGGGGATTTTATAATGTCTAAAGCACCTATTGATACACCCCTTCATATACATTGTGGAATCATTACGGAACTATTTAGAGGAATATTTGAAACTTTCTTTGCAAATTCTTTAAAACTATTTCAGAACTATTGTAGATTCTGGTATGATTTATTCCGCCTTTTCAATCTGAAAAATTGTTCATCTCGCACCACTTGCCTTCTCCTTCCCAGACCCTTACAAGAAGGGGAAAGCCAAACCTGTTCAGAAGGCGGGCATGGATATGCTGGCAGAGGTATTCGGAGCTGGGAAATTCTATAAGATCATTTAGCAGGGTATGATCATATTCCTGAAGGGTTTCCTTAATACCTTTTTTCAGATCATAAAAATCAATTACCATACCGTTTTCCCGGACTTCTCCTTCTACCACTACCTCGATTTTATATGTATGCCCGTGTACTCTTCCGCATTTCCCGTGCCCTGGAAGGTAATGGGCGCTGTCAATATAATCAATTACTCCCAATCTCATTTTTGTCATTTTATTCATCCCTTTTAGGACTAACTGCTCCTACCATTTGACCACTTGCAGTGTATCGCTTCTTATTTTGTTTAAACTGTAATTCTGCACTTTTATATCATAACTTTCTGCCGCATCCAGGTATGATTATAAGCAGCCCCACATCCTGTGGGTCTGGGGGATGATACGCGTGTCGGCAAGTTCAAGCAGGGTTTTTTGCAGTTTTAAAATGGTCTGCACGGACGCCTGTGTAAACCGTGGAGTTCTTACCGCACTACCAACCGGCGTTTCGGGCTGCAGTATAATACAGGATACGTCGGAGGCTATTGCCTCGGCAGCCAGAACTACGGTTTCGGGCCTTGTATCCCTTCCTACAACGATCTTGCAAAAGCAGTCTCTCAACTTGTTTTTTTTCAGTAGGCTAAAGCACTTAATCGTATTTTCCACATGCATATCCCGGGTTTCAGGGCGAATTTCCCTGAGAGCTTCCGGGAGTTTAAAGTCCCCTGCGACATAGGTGATGTTTTCACGCAGCTTCCTTGCCTGCTCCGGCAGGGTCATGTTGGACTCCAGGTAAAGAGGCACGGGAAGTTTCAGTTTTTCTATGAAATCCGCATGCAGAAGAGGCTCTCCTCCTGTAAGGGATACCGAATGGAGTTTTTTGAACGGCTGCAGCAGAGATTCCAGTTTTTCTACGTTTATAGGGTTTGGGATTTTTTCGAAAATGCCGTTTCCCTCAATTATTTCATAATCGCAGGTCCCGAGATTTTCAAAATTCGTATCACAGTAGTTGCAATTAAGGTTGCAGCCTGAAAACCGGACAAAAGCCTGCCTCACGCCAACGTAGGGACCTTCTCCCTGCACAGAGCAGAAGATCTCTTTTATGGACGCGGCTTCATAGCTTGAAGAGGACATTTACACCACCCCGAGAGGGCGGGACTTCCGGAGGTCCTTTTCTATATCCTCAAATTCCCTTACGTAAGCTTCCCCGATTTCCTGCATGAAACGCACAATGCTTTCATCGTCGCCTATTCCGGCTTCTCTCAGGTTTCCGTATACTTCGTGAGAAACATTGATCCCGAAGTGGATCTTCTGGGAAACCGCCGAAGTACTTGCAATTGATACGGTCAGCTTCTTCCCTTTGAGGAAAAGGTCATCTCCTTCCCTTGAGGTATAAACTCCCAGGCCGGAAAGGTATTCCCCTACAATTGCGGTAAAAAGGCGCTGGCGTGCATAGACCAGTTTCAGGTCGGTAGAATCGAAATGCTCTATAATGAAACTCACCATGTCTTCGGACCAGATGGACTCGTTTGCTCTTCGGTCTTCGAGGTCAATCATGTGCTCGATTTTTACGTCACATGCCCCTCTGAAAACAATTATCGAGTCTTCCTGCACTCCGAAGCTGTTGTATGCCCAGAGGGAAGAAATCTGGCTCCCGTCGTAGTCAAATTTATCGGGTAAAATGATACACTTCATGGAACTCTCTCTGCAACTCTCTCTTAACGCTTTCTGTAACTCATTCTCTAGAGCATTCCTTTCTCTAGAGCATTCGATTCAGCTGCGGCTTCTGCAGCCTTCTGCTCTGAATGCTTTTTCAGGTTCAGACCCCAAGCCTTTCCAGAAGCGGGTCTTTTGTACCTGTATTTTTGAATGCTCTGGCTCTTCGCACACAGCTTTCGCACCCCCCGCAGGGAGTCTCTTCCCCGTGGTAGCAGCTCCAGCTGTATTCCAGGGGAGCCTTTACTTCGAGAGCCTTTTTAACGATCTCCGTTTTTCCGAGTTCGATCAGAGGAGCCAGTACCCGTACCCCATTCTGGGTAGAATAAGAAAAAGCATTGTCCATTGCCTCTACATAAGCCATAGAATTGTCAGGGAAGGTCCCGGCTTCTTCTCCATTGAAACCCACCACAAGATAATCACAATCTCTGCTTTCGGCAAAGCTTCCTGCAATATTCAACATGACACCATTCCTGTTCGGAACCCAGACAGCCTTTGCAGAAGCTTCGGTAATCGCAGCTGGAGCTGCCTCATCAATGTCTTCAAAGGACAGAGCAGGCACGTCTTCACCCCTGTTTACGAGGGACGTGTTTGTTATTCCTGCAAGCCAGTCCAGTTTGATTACTATGTGTTCGATTCCGTAATGTTCGCAGACTTTTCGGGAATACTCGATCTCCCGCTGCCCGGCTCGCTGCCCGTAATCAAAGGTAATTGCCATCTCAATTTCCAGGCTTTCGGCTGCAATCGCAAGTGCTGCAACTGAATCAAGCCCACTGCTCAGGAGGGTTATAGCTTTCATTCCTTCCTCACTAACTCTAATTTTACGGATAATTTCCCTGTACTTGCTGCTCTTACAGGATTCTTTCAGTATTCTTCAGAGAATATTCCGATAATACCAATAACTTATATTTAAAAATAGCTACTCTCAGGATGGAAAATTTCCTTTTCGGGGAAAAACCGGGGCATGTATTAAATATTCAGGACGTCTAATACTAAAAGAGGTGGGATTACTTGATAGGAATTATTTCAGACTCGCATGACAACCTGACAGCTATCCGGAAAGCTGTGGAATTCTTCAACAAAAAACAGGTAAAGGCGGTGCTGCACGCAGGGGATATTATTTCTCCGTTCACGGTAAGGGCCTTTAAAGAACTGAACCCAAAACTCTATTTTGTATTCGGGAACAACGACGGAGACAAGGTAACCCTGACAAAGTGGTTTGAGGAAATAGGAGCCGTTTCCTGCGGAGACTTCGGAGACCTGGCAATTCAAGGGATGCATATCGCCCTCCTGCACGGGACAAACGAAGCCCTTGTCAAAGCCCTTGCAGAGTCAGGGGATTTTGATGTGGTAGTCAGGGGCCACACTCACGACCCGGGAGTCAGAATGATCGACGGAACCCCGGTGATAAATCCGGGAGAATGTTCGGGAGTACTGTCAGGAAAAGCTACGGTTGCAATCCTTGAAATTGCAAACCTGAACGTCGAGATTACCGAACTTGAAATTGACTGATCACATTTTTGCTCCTTTTATAATTTTTACCTTTTTTGTTTCTCTACCTTTTTTGTTTCTCTACCTTTTTTGTTTCTCTACCTTTTTTGTTTCTCTACCTTTTTTGTTTCTCTACCTTTTTTGTTTCAATAGAAAACACTAACCATATAAAGGAGATGACTTATTTTTTATTTCAATAGTTTTTGAAACAATTTCCCCGTTAAAGGTTGTAATAACAATGGAAACAATAGAATCGAAAGAAAAGGAGCAAAAAGAACTTCTGCAAAGCAGGCTTACTGAAACGGAAAATTCTTCGGGAAAAAGGAAAAGTACCCTCATTTTTGCCTGCTCGGGTTTATCAAATACAGGAAAACTTACAATGCAGGCAGCGTCAGCTCTTGCTTTCAGGAGACCGGATAAGTACCGGGCTGCTGCTGCTCACAAAGGGGTTGGAGCGGCAGAGGATGCAGCTTCCGAAGGCTTCCGAATTCTTGCCCTTGATGGCTGCACGGACCGCTGTGCTACGAAAAAACTCGATGAAGCCGGGATGCAGGCCGATGTTTACCTTATGGTTACGGAGCTCGGGATTGAAAAAACCAGACCTTCGGACGTGAAACCCGAATATGTGGAAAAAATCATACGTACGATAAAGAATGCCTGAATTTTTAACTTTCAGTATCCCCGCTTGAGAATCCCTGCCAGTTCATCTGCATGAGGCATTCTTTCTTCTATTTTTGCACAAACTGCTTCGAGATCATATTCGAGGCGAAGGAGTTCGGTTTCTCCGGTTTCCGTGTCAAAGACCGCACAACCTGCCCTTGTGTCCCCGTCTCTTGGCTGTCCCACCGAACCCGGGTTTATGATTTTCAGGGCCCCGAGTTCCCTGATCATGGGGATGTGAGAGTGCCCGACTACGAGGAATTCGGCATCAACAGGTTCCATCGGGTCTGTAAGCATTGCCATGATAGCTTCGTCCGGGGTCTCGGGCTTTATGTACTCGAATATGGAGCGGGGGCTCGCATGGGTTAAAAATAGCTTCTTTCCGTCGATCTCTTCCCTGACGACGAGAGGAAGTTTCTGCAGGTATTCCATCTGGGACTGATCGAGAACTCCCCAAGTGTATTCTCGTGTTGCAATCGAGAGATGTTTGTATCTGTATCCGCACTGGCAGTCTACTTTGAAAGCAACAGCGTTGTCGTGGTTGCCCCTAAGAGTCGGGATGTTCTTTTTTCGCAGGAGCTCTATGCATTTGTCCGGGTCAGGTCCGTAGTCCACTATATCTCCCAGACAGATTACCCTGTCATGCGGGACTTCAAGAACTGTCTGGAGGGCTTCAAGGTTTGCGTGGATATCGGCTATCAGCAGGATTTTCATGTTTTTCTCCTTTTCAGTAAACGCACTGATATTAGAAAAAGTTCGGGGCTACTGATCCCTGTTTATTAATCTGTGTCTATTAATTCATTCCTATTGACTCTGGGCTGCCACGGATCTGTCTACCTTCAAAATAAGAAAGAAAAAAACCTGAAACCTGAAGAATCCGGTTCAGGGGGAAAGCTCCCGCATTCCTACTCCCATTACTAGCAGGTTTGTTTCCATCGGGGGATATTTCCAGCCGTCAGGGGAAATGGTTTTTTTCTCAATAGAAATTTTGACCTGATTTCCGCTGAGACCACAGTCTTTCATATAGTCCTCAACGAGCTTTTTCCCGAGTTCCGTTGCTGCGTTCAGGGCTTCTACATAAACATCAAATCTCAGCCTGCTGCCTGGGGCAAAGACCAGGAAATCCTTATCAGGAGACATCAGGCTTGCAGGCCTTATCAGAATTTCCACCCTTTTGATACCTTTCCCTGCAAGGGCTCCTACTGCGTTTCCTACCTCGGCATGTTCGGGGACCAGAATTTCAGCATATATGAATTCCTTGAGTTCTTCCCGGTAAGCCCGAACAGGCCCTCCGAGAAAGACAACAGGGATTCCGAGCTTGAACTTTGCAGGATAATTTCCATCCAGTATTTTTTCAACGGCTGTGCATGGTACTCCCTGCAGGATATATGAAAGGAGGTGAAGAGACATGTTCCTTGCAACCCTCTTTTTTACGGCAGTACAGAATTCCCCTGGTGACATGCGCATGAGCCTTGCAAGCCTTTCAGCCCCTATTCTGGAGGCTTCTTCATTCCAGGCAGTATAATCTCCGAGTACATGCAAAGCATCGGTAGGTGTAAAGCCGATTGCCTGGACAAGGCGCTTTTTAATAAGGGAATCCAGGGTCTGAGGGTGAAGGTCTTTTCGGATCAGGACTTTGATTTCAGGTATGGAGACAGGTTCTTCTCCGATAGCTCCCAGCACTTCGGCTTCGGCTTTGCTCAGCTCGCCTGCCGGGTAGCCTGACCTGACAAAAAACTTTGTGGGCTGGATATTTTCGCAGAGGTCTTCTCTTGAAGGCATGGGCACCCTTTTGAGGGAATTCAGGAAATCAGGGTACTGGGCTGCAGCTACTGCCAGGGGGACAACTCTCCTTGGTCCGAGAAAAAGCTCCCTGTCCACGGTCCAGACGTGGCTATCTCCCCCTGTAGCTGTTGTCTCCATCCTGATTGCACGGACCCGCGTCTTCCAGCCGCCCACAACTGCCCCTTCGTCGCTCAGGTCAGGGACTCCCATACAGATCGAGGAGATATCGGTACTTGTCCCACCTACATCCACAACCGCACAAGTCTTCAGCCCTGAAAGGTAAGATGCGCCCACGAGGCTTGCCGCAGGGCCTGAAAAGATAGTTTCTATCGGTTTTTGCAGAGCATCTTTTATCCCGACAACCGATCCGTCACATTTGAGCATGAGGAGCTGAGCATTGATTCCTCTTTTTCTGATATCTGCAATAATGGACTGGACAAACTGCCGGGTTATGGGGATCAGCTGGGCATTCAGGAAAGCTGTAACTGCCCTTTCGTAGGCTCCCAGTTCCTGTGAGAGTTCGTGCCCGCAAACTGCAGGCAGCCCTGTAAGCTTAAGTATGGAGTCCCTCGCTTTAAGCTCGTGTTCAGGATTTCGGGTGCTGAAATAGGAAGAGACGGCAAAAGCTGATACTTTGTCCATTACGCGCAGGGCAAATTCTTCAATTACTTCCAGGTCGAGAGGAGATACTTCTTCTCCGTTGTGGTTATGCCCTCCACTGGCAAAGAGCACGTGTCCTGTGGGCAATTCCTTTTCAAGGGGATGGTCCCCTATAAGGATCAGAGCTACGGGAAAACCTGTTCCTTCAAGGATAGTATTTGTGGAGAGAGTCGTCGAGACCGACACCAGTTTTACGTTTTCGAGATACTCTGGATTAAGACCGTCAATTACGTTCTTGATGCCGGAAAGGGGGTCGGGATAGGTTGTCAGGGCTTTATTTAAGTCTACAATCTCTCCGTCCGAATCCTTTACGAGCACTGCATCGGTGTAAGTGCCCCCGGCATCAATCCCAAGGCTGTAATGCATAAAAAAAATGACTCCTTTTTCTGTTTATTTTTGTTTTTAGGCTTGCAATCTGAGACTTCAGTACAATAACCTGGTTGTGTTAAAACTAATATGGTTTAGGTATACTGAACATCAGATAAAAGGAATTGCTTATCGCTGTGAACATTAAATCCAGAAATCGAAAGCGATTTTTTATTTTTATCCCGCAAAATTCAGGAAATTCGGGTTTGAAATTGGATTCCAGACAAAATTAATTTAGCGGAAAAATTGGATTTACTTTAAGGAAAAAAAATTAATCACCCCATTTCTGAAAAGAAAAAGACATTTCAATAAATTTCAATAATATACTAAGACCAAGAGGGACTTACCGATATGACTCCTGCAAAACCTGCCAAGAACGCCACTCCTCATCTCCCGAAGGATTACGATGCCCGAATATCCGATTTGCTCCCATACTACTCTTCTTTTCACCAGGAGATTATTAATTTCGTCAAATCCTTTCCTTCCAGCCCGAGAGTATGGATGGATACCGGATGTGGGACCGGAACCCTGATTAATAAGGCAATTGAGGAATTTCCCGATACAAAATTTCTATTACTTGACCCTTCGGAAGGCATGCTGAACCAGGCAAGAGAAAAACTATCTTCCTGCCCTGCCGGAAGACTGGAATTTCTGAGAGCTTCCCCTACCCAGGAATTCTCCCAAAAATTAGAGGAAAAACCAGATGTGATAACTGCTATACAGTGCCACCACTCCCTCAACCGCAAAGCCAGGACAAAAGCCACAAAAGTGTGTTATGACCTGCTGAAGGAAGGTGGAATTTACATAACCTTCGAGAACATCAGGCCGCTAACAGAAGAGGGCATTAACATAGGAAAAAAATACTGGGGGAGCTTTCAGTTAACTCACGGCAGGAGGGAGGAAGAAATAGAGGCTCATCTCAAACGTTTCGATACTGAATATTTCCCCATAACTGTCGAAGAACACCTGGACTTGTTGAGAAAAACAGGGTTTAGGACCGTTGAGTTGTTCTGGTACTCTTACATGCAGGCCGGGTTTTACTGCATTAAATAAGACATTCATTTGTTACCCGGACTTACAGCCATTTGCATACCAAATACAAATAGACCAACACTACAGGAGCTATTATTATAGAGCGGCTTGAAATGTATATAATGTCGCGATTTAGAATAAAAAATCGAATAAAACAGAAAGAAATCCGGAACAAAAACAGAAAAAAAAGAAAGAAAAAAGAAATTCAAGGTAGTTTGTTTACACGTCCACCTTATTGAACCTCCAGAGGGATGTGGCCAACATTGCGAGGGCAAAGATCATCAGACCCAGGAAAGACATGCTGATATCGAATAGTGTATACACATAGTGGATGCCGATTACAGTGAAGTTATCTCCCAGAGCAAAGTATCGAATTCCGTCTGCCAGAAGTGTTAACGGGTTAAACATTGAGAGGAATTTGAGAATAGCCGGGAAGGATTCAATGGGATATAACGCGTTGCTCACAAAGAACAAGGGCATACTGAGTAGGGTAAGAATAGACTGCATTCCTTCAGGGTTCTCAATGGTGATGGCAATAGAACCTGAGAGGAAAAGAAAACCCAAAGTGAAAATCCCTACAAGTAAAAAGATGCCTATGATTGAGATTAACGTTTCAGTAAGCGTATATCCTTTAAAGAAATCCATTCCTATCAGTTTCCCGAATCCTATTATCATGCTGGTTTGAATAAATGCTTTTGTCACGCCGGAAAGTCCGACCCCCAGGATTATATGAAATCTGGGAACCGGACTTGCGAGAGTTTCTCTCAGCAAGCTAAATTTTTTATCAAACATGAGGGAAGTGCCTCCGAAAAGGCTGCTGAACAGCACATCCATGGCAATTATCCCGGCGCCCATAAAGGTAAGGTAGTCAACGTTCTGAACTCCCTCCATGGGGGGAACAAGAGAGGTCAGCTGGTCAAAACTCTCTGACATTGCAAGCCCGAAGAATGCCAGCCACATCACAGGCTGGACCAATGAACTGATAAGCATTGATTTAAATCTAAAGAACTTCAGCATATCTCGCCAGTATATGGCACGAAACTGGAAACTCATGCCGAGACCCCCATCGGTTCTCCCATCGGTTCTAAACCTTCAACTTTCTCCTGCGGTTCTCCTTCCCTCAAGCCGTGGCCGGTGTAATGGACGAAAACATCATCCATTGAAGGCTTCTTGATGTTTATGGTTGTGATGTCTATTCCTGCCTTCCGTATCTTATCTATAATTTGAGGGAGTACGTGAGTTACATCTTCCCCGATCATAACTCTCAGAGACTTGGTATCTTCCGTAACGGTTTTTACCGATCCGATTGTCCTTAAAATCTCTGCAACGGTGTTATTATCGTCAGTTTCCAGATAAATCAGGTCTTTACCGAGTTTATTCTTTAATTCTTCTGAAGTCCCGGTTACAATAATTTTCCCGTGATCGATTATGCTAATCCTGTCACTGAGCTGATCGGCTTCTTCCATATAGTGGGTTGTCAGGAATATCGTAGTGCCTTCTCTCTTAATCTCTCTCAAATATTCCCACATCCGCATCCTTGTCTGGATATCAAACCCTATTGTTGGCTCGTCCAGGAAAAGGACTGCGGGTTTTGTCATCAAGCCCCTTGCAAGCTCCAGTCTTCTCTTCATACCCCCGCTCAGATCTTTTACCAGGGTATCCCTTTTGTGTTCCAGTTCTATTAGTTTTAAAAGCTCATCGATACGCTCTTTTCTTTCTTTTTTTGACATCGAATAGATCTTACCGTGGTATTCAAGATTCTCACATACAGTCATTTCATGGTCGATGCAAAGCATCTGAAAAACAATACCTATTGACTGTCTTACATGTTTCGATTCCCTTTCCACGTCATATCCGTTTACTTTAGCTTCCCCTTTCTGGATCTTCCGAAGCGTAGTAAGAATATTAATTACAGTACTCTTACCCGCTCCATTTGGACCAAGAAAAGAGAATATTTCTCCCTCTTTTACAGCAAAACTGATGTTGTCAACAGCTTTAACAGAGCCATACGAGTGCTCAAGACCATTGACCTCTATGACATTTGCGGTCACCTATAATCAACCCCTTCCCACTCCGTGTTAAACTTACTCTATCACTCTGACTAAACCCCAATTAGAAGTGATAAGAGTTTCAGGATATTATTGAAACAATTAAGTTTGGATAAATATCGAGATAGTTTTACACAAGTAGTTGTAACTCAGATGGCTTATATAATTAGGAAATAAAGATTCTGAACTAAGTTCCTATAAGCTCTTTGTTTTCTGTTTTTTACTTGCCGATAGATATTTAAAATTCTACTTAATCTTCCATTTTTAGGGGGATTGAAGATCCAACAACATTTCCGAGTTTGTTTTTTGAAAATATTTTATTTCCAGAACAATTTTTATTCAATAAGGATCATAAATAAGGAGGAGATATCTTAATATAAAGGAGCTTTACTCGAAGTAATTTTAACTGTGCAAAACAAAAAACTTTTGGAAAGGAAGGCAGAGGGAATTACAAAAAAATTAAGACGAACTTGTAAATTTTCATCCATTAAAATTGAAAATCAGGTTGTAAGTTTCCATCCATATTTACAAGCTCTCCATTTTAGTGACAGGAAATTGACGAAAGTCCAGAAAAAGTCGAGATAGAAATTCCTCTGACTCTTTTGTAGATATGTCAAGACTGAACATTGTATCCTGTATATTGATCTTTTGTTAAATACATATTTTTTGCAGCCACTTCAGGCATTTACAGCAAATGGGGATCGGAGTCTATAGCAGGATAATGATGTTAGGCTTGATTAGCAATATTGCAGACCTGAAACTGAAGATTATTACATTTTTAAGAATGAAGGCAAAGAAGCACTTATTTGAAGGACAGGACAATTAAATTTAAAAACTTCACCGATATTTATAAATAGAATGAAGTAGACAAGCACTTACCGGTTGCCGATAGAAAAAGGAGGCAAAAGAATAGTATGTTAAAAAATGTACAAAAACTAGGAAAATTCTTGATAATTATCTGTATGATATTTATAGCGCTGTCCTCGCCGGCGTTTGCCGCAACGGCAGAGGAAAACGCAGTAGCTATCGAAGGGGTGCAGACTGCACTGACTTTCGTATGGCTGCTTCTGGCAAGTGGACTGGTATTCTTCATGCATGCAGGCTTCTCCCTTGTGGAAACGGGGCTTACAAGGAGCAAAAACACTGCCAATATCCTGATGAAAAACTTCATGACGATTGTCCTCGGCATCCTGATCTACTGGGCTGTGGGCTGGGGTGTAATGTATGGAGCCGATGCAGCTGGACTTATAGGAACTGACCAATTCTTCCTTTCAGGTGCCGACAATGCACTCTGGAATGGCTGGTTCTTCCAGATGGTCTTCGCTGCCACTGGAGCAACAATCGTTTCTGGAGCAATGGCCGAGAGGACTAACTTCAAAGCATACCTTATATATTGTATCATGATGGTAGCGGTAATCTACCCCGTGTACGGACACTGGGTCTGGAGCGGAGCTGACCTTGCTCTCCTTACCGGAGCCGACAGCCCGATTGTGCAGGCAATAGGAGTCCCGAGTCATGACTTTGCAGGTTCTGGAGTCGTGCACTCAATCGGAGGATATTCCGCTCTTGCAGGCGTGCTCCTTGTGGGCGCAAGGATAGGGAAATTTAAAGACGGAAAAGCCGTGCCAATACCGGGTCACAACCTGACCATCGCCTTCCTGGGAACCCTGATCCTTGCCCTCGGATGGATAGGGTTCAACGGTGGGAGTACCCTTGACGGGAATGACCCTTACATGAACTTGGTCGTAGTCAACACCTTCCTGGCAGCAGCTGCCGGAGCTGTTGTGACGATGTTAATTACCTGGATGAAAACCGGAAAGCCTGACCCTTCCCTTACCGCAAACGGGCTTCTTGGGGGGCTTGTTGCAATCACTGCTCCGTGTGGTTCGGTTAACAACTGGGCAGCCATTATCATCGGAGCCATTGCAGGAATAATAATCTATGCAGGAGTCATGTTCAATGAAAACACGCTGAAAGTAGACGACCCTGTAGGCGCAATTGCCGTACACGGGTACTGCGGAAGCTGGGGCCTGATCTCTGTAGGGCTTTTCTCGATCGGAATTGGGAACGGGATCCTTGCAGATGCCGCATATGCTGCTGAAGTGCCAGGGCTCTTCTACGGAGGAGGAATTAGCCTGTTGCTGATCCAGTTGATATCAGTACTATGTTCCATTGTCTGGGCATTTGGGATCTCATTTATAATCTTCAAAATCCTTGATGCTGTAGTAGGGCTCAGGGTCTCTGAAGAAGAAGAAATCATGGGTCTGGATATCTGCGAACACGGAATCAGAGCGTACCCTGAATACCTGATGAGGGAGGAATAACATGACTAAAATGTGCAAAGTAGAAGCAATAATAAAACCCCTGAAACTGCATCAGGTAAAGGATGCCCTGGAAGAATCCGGCTTTCCAAGCCTGACAGTTACCGACGTTAAAGGTCGTGGTCAGCAAAAAGGGATTGTGCAGCAATGGAGAGGTAAGAAATACTGTGTGGATCTCCTTCCAAAAACCAAAGTAGAAGTGGTTGTACCGGAAGAGGAGGTCGAAAAAATTATACAGGTGATCCAGAGCACGGCCTATACTGGGGAAATAGGAGACGGAAAGATCTTCGTTATCCCAATTGAAACCGTAGTAAGGATCAGAACCGGAGAAAGGAATGGAGATGCCCTTTAACCAGGCCCCTCTTTTCTTTCTTTTTCACTTAAATTATTCACCTTAATTAACAAATACGAAAAAATTCAAGGAATAAGGCAAGATACCATGATGACCAAAACAAAATCGGAAACTCCAACCTTTGAGATCCCTCGCGGGTACGGAATGCCCGTAATCAACCTGTACTTCTGGGTAGGGCTGGTTTCTGCAATCCTGCTTAGGGGCATAATTATAGCAGATCACTACAGTGTGTTCTGGGGAAAGGCTATATGGTATCTTGGAGTCACAGGTTACCTCTGGTTCTTCACACACAGATACCACATTGCAAAGCGAAGGTTCGGTGTAGTAAAAGACCTGGATCTGCTTGAAAAGGTGAGAACCAGACAGAAACTTTCAGAAAAAGACCTTGAAGGAATGGAATATCTGCTCTGGAGCCTTTCCGTATCAAAAGAGCGTTCAAATTACCTTGTGATCTCGCTATTCTCAGTAATAGCAGTTTGCCTGTCTCTCTGCCTTGATCTGGGAATCCTGAAACTCTAAAAAATTCTCCTTTATAAAGAAGCTCCTTATTAAGGAGCCTCTCAATATTTTTTCTTTTTAATCTCTTTGATGGTCAATCTTTATCCGATTGATGTTTTGAAACCCTTAAATGTCAGCAGTTCCTTTAAAGTCCACTTTGACTCGGTAATCCCTGCTTCTCTCGCAGGTGTATTTTTACATTAAATTCCTCTTTCATCTTTGTACGTTACTCAATGCTCTCTAGAGAAGAAAAAATGAATGCAATAGAGCTTCATTTGATGTTCCAACCATTATTACTTGCAGACTCAAGAGAATTAGTAGAAGATGTTGCAACATGAAGTAAAACATTAAGAAACTCTTGATAGCTATAATTTGCTTCAGCAGGTAAAATTATATTAGCAATACTAAGAAGTTCTTAAGACACAGCCAGTTTTACTGGCTGTGTCTGCACCAAACACGGAGTCGTTTTTTTGGTTCAGTGAACGACTCCATGATCCATAGCTTTTTAATTAAACTTTGATTCGTAAGTGATTTAATCCCTAATTTGACAGATTCTGCTAATTAATACAGTATTTTCTTACACAAAACACGTTGCATTGACACACTACAGTTTAATAAATTAAAAAATGTTCAAAAATCATAAGATGCAAGACAAAACTTTGAATTGTATTAAGAAAACAGAAGCATTAAGCCCATTTCAACATTATAAAATGTGTGCTTCTGTCAAATTTGGGTTTAATTACTAAAAAATTACTCTTGTTGTTCTCTTTTATCAGGCAGTTTTTCAGGAATCTCTTCAGCAAGTGCTTTTTGGAACCTCTTCATCGTATTCTGGTAATCTTCTTCAGTTTTAATCAAAATGTTTCCATATACAGGAATGAAGGTATATCCCCTTTCATCGTTTCCTTTAGTGCAAAAGAAATAGGTTTCCCCTGGCTGTAGGAGTTCATCTCCCTCTGTAAGAAGCAGAAATGTTTCATGGTTGATGGTTTGGAAGCCACCTCTTTGATTTACGATAACTTTTCCTGAAACATCACCTTTTATTGTTTCTAAGACCTCAACGCTGAAATGTGTACGGACATACGGCTCGGCGGAGTTACCAACTTGCTCAATGACTTTACCAATGAATACATCAGTTGCAGCACCAATTAGTTCTCGGTCATCAGAAACATTGTATGCATAGAGAGCAGTACCATAGGAGATTTGTATATCATCACCTGTTTCATTTGGTTGAGCGATATAAACAATGGTGCTTAGGATGGCTGCAAGTATGAAGACTGCGAATAGCTTATTAAATTTATTTTCCATTATTTTCATTCCTGTAGAATTAATATAGATAATTATAAGAGACTATATAGTCTACTCCGAGTGTGGTTCTACTTGTTGGATAGTCACACATTTATTGTTTGGATTACTGTGGTTAAGTCCCAGTGCATGTTCTAATAGTCCTAATTAGTGTGAAGCAGCCATTTGTAACTAGATGTGTAGCTGTCGAAATAGTATTACATTGAATCTGATTAAATCTGTGAATGTTGCTAAAGGTTGGTAGCATCCAACAGTTGTATCATCTTCGTCGTAATAGTCACCATATTGGAGATCTTCATATGTCCAAATGGTATCTGGTAAAATATCGACTTCACAGAGATCATTCCATAAGTCGAATGAGTACTCTTGAGCAGTAGTGTATTGTGTACTTCCTCCGTAGCGGATTTCTCCATCATCGACAGCACTACAGCCTGAGACGTAGACATCGGCTGAGGCCACGCTAATCGAACTCATGATCAACATTGTGATCAATATCAAAAAACGTTGGTTCTGTGTTCCTTCATTTTATTTCACTTCTTATTTTAAGGCAGGATTACGCAAACCTTAACATCGCCAAAGCCAACCATAACCTTGCCTCAGGATGTTCCGAGATTCAAGCAGACTCTATAAAGTCAGTTTGAACATAACCCACATTATTACAATGTGTCATTATAGCATTATTTGCCAACATATTTAAGAAACAGAGTCATAAATTAAACAACGTTACTACATAATATTACCCATTTTTAAAAAAATAACACCATATTTAACAAGCTGTTTTATAGAAAAAACATAGATTTAGGTCTTCCACGCCAAATATCTGTAGAAAAGCAGAAGCCAATTATAGCCAAAAACACATAAAGCCTTATTATTCTCATCTTTATGATGATATACTGATCCTTATAAGGACAAACAAACGGTCATTCAACAACTTAAAATAATCTTCAACAAAACTTTTATTGTTATATGTTTTCACTATCTTTTTAGTGTGCCACTTCTGCTTATCCGTAAACAAAATGTTCTTTCCAAACATTTTTTCACACTTTTTTTATTATTTTCATCAGTCCAAAACCTCAACTGAGGTTTTTCTCACCTTCCATAGCTTCAACTATTTCATATTTTGTGACGTTCCTGAATTTTATTCAGAATGATTTCTGCAATCTAATTTTCTACGCTGCTTCTGTTTCTCTCTTTTCATTTACTTCTTTCTAATCTTCCCTGCAAATTCTCCAATTGATTGATTATTTTTGATTTGTTTGTTTCATAAGTGCTTTTTTGAAGTTTGTAAGTCCTTCTTTGTAGGTTACTACGGTTGTAAATTCTATTTCGTAGAGATTCAACAGGAAATTATTATCAACAATGCTAAACAATTCAGAAGATAGAGCTAGCAGATAGAGCCAATTAACCAGTTGACCAGCATAAGCAGCATCAGCCCAAATAAGCTGCAATCGAGAGAATTTTCCTTTAATTTGTTCCAGAACAAGTTTAGCTCCATCTCGATCCTGAATATTCGCTGCATGAACTACAACCATTACAACCATTAATAGTAGCCCTGTTGTATCCACCAGAATGTGGCGCTTTCGTCCTTTGACTTTCTTGCCAGCATCATAGCCGCGTACTCCAGGTGTTTCTGTGGTTTTGACCGATTGACTATCCAAAATCGCTGCACTCGATTCTGGTTCTCTGCCATTTGCAATTTTCAGTTCAGTTCTTAGCGCAGCATTTATGCGCTCCCAAATTCCGTAAAGACGCCAAAGACGGAAATAGTGGTAGACAGTTTGCCATGAGGGAAATTTGTGTGGTAACATTCACCAGGCACAACCGGAACGTAGCAAATAGAATATGCCATTCAATATTTTTCGATAGAGATGAACACGTTTTTTGCCTCGAATCCGGGATAAGGAACAAAAACACCACCAACCTCCATAAAGATCTTGTTTATGGATCAGAGAAAGAGATAAAAATATGGTGAAAAATAAATAAATAGATACATATAAATAACTTAATTGGCGATTCTATTTGGGGTGAATATTATGGCGGAGACTTTGAGATTATCACCAGCTATTTGTGCATATCCAGACGACACATACGAAAATCTGAAGATAGAAGTGGTTCTTCCAGGAGTAGAAAAAGAGAATATTTCTTTCAAGGTTGTGGAAGACGGTTTTTATATAAGAGCCACCAAAGAAGGGGTTGAGTATGTGGACAGCTATGCAGTATGCTGCCCTATAAGCCCTGAAAAAGCTACTGCAACCTATTCCAACGGAGTCCTGAAAGTTACCGTACCTTATCAACAGCCTTTCGAAAAAGCAATGGACGTAAAAATTGAGTAAACGGATGTTTAAGAGATTTAACTTGCATAACCCTTGAGCAACTTTAACTTGCGTAACTTTTCTTATAGGAGGAGCATTTAATGGAGAATCCAGTTCCCAGGATAATAAAAACTCCAATTGTTGCCATGTATCATGATGATAAACATGAAAACCTCACTATAGAAATCGAACTTCCAGACGTCATGAACGAACATATAACTCTTGCGGTGCATGAAAACAGTTTTTACATTAAAGCCTACAGCGAAACTGTTGAATACCTGGGATCTTTTTTTCTGGACGGGCCCGTAGACCCGGAAAAAGCCGTTGCAGTAAACAGTAATGGGATGCTCACTATTAAAGTTCCATATAAAGAAGGATTTGCTTGCGCCAGATACATTCCTATAGACTGAAAGCTTGAAGATAAAAAAAGCACTGAAAGAGAAAAAAATCCTGAAAAGACTTAATTTTATATCTAATCAATTTTTATTATAATTAACTTGAATAGAATAAGCTATTTTGATCAATTTCTATTGCAAGAGGAGATACTATGAAAATTGTTAAGTGCAGCGATCTGGGGTTCAAATGTAACTTCATGGCTGCTGGTAATGAGCTTGAAGAAGTCGAAAAAGATATATTTGATCATATAGAAAAAGAACATAAAGAAGAACTTGACAAGATGTCCGAAGACGATATCGACCATCTGAAGCATCGCGTATCAACCCTTCTGGGAAGGAGCTGCGGTTGCGGTGCCCTCCATACTGATGACCTTTAAATCAATATTTACCCGGGTTTTCCCGGTACAGACTTTTTTCAGAATTTTTTTGTGAACACGATTTTTTTTGTGAACACGATTTTTTTTGTGAACACGATTTTTTTTGTGAACACGATTTTTTTTGTGAATACGATTTTTTTTGTGAATACGATTTTTTGTGAATAAGGTTCAGCAAAGAATAGAGCTCAGGCCGAAAGCCCTTATTCAATACTAAGAAGTTCGATCCTTATCCGAAATATTACTCATGAGAACATATACTCATGTATTAAGAACCCAGATCTGGTAATTAAGCAGCACCGCAAAACTGACCCAGAGAAGATAGGGAATAAGGAGATAGGAAGCTGTCTTTGAAACCTTCCAGAATTGTATAACCGTCAGCAGGATTGCAAGCCAGAGCAGGAGAATTTCAAGAAAGGCGAGATAAGGAGACTGCAGTCCGAAGAAAAGGAAAGACCAGAATATATTGAGGCCCAGCTGTAACCCGAAAAGAAAAAACCCCACCCTGACTTCTTTTTCCTGCAACCCCTTTTTCCACATAAGGAAAAGGGAAATTCCCATAAGAATATAAAGCGCTGTCCAGACAGGGAAAAAGACCCGGGAAGGAGGATTTAACGCCGGTTTTTCAAGCAAAGGGTACCAGCTTTCCAGAGAAGAAGATGTGAATATAGAGCCGACAACCCCCGCTAACAGACAGATTATAATAGAGGCTAGAAACCTGAAGACATTTTCTTTCTGAGACATATACCCCCAGGAACATTATACTTCAACGCTAATTAATATTAAGGTTAGAAAAATTAATATTGAGGTCAGAAAAAGCTTCAATTTTCTTTTCCTGTTTACTAGAGTTTTTTGAAAAAATTTCCCAGAAAGAGGAGACAAAATAAAACCCTACTTGGAAATTCACTTCTCCTGGAATGAGATTTATATACAGGATAATAGAAATATACATAGCGAAGTCGGGGATGAACCACATAAATATTTTTAGAGCTTGTTTAGTCCTGTCTAGAGCTTTGAGTGTACCCTATTTCATAGGAAAATACAGAAAGATATATATAAGAACAAATAGGTAAATGGTTACCTAATGCCTAGTGAGGATGAAATCAAATGGTGCAGATGAAAAAGTGTACAACTAAAGAAGATGTATTAGAGGCTGTAAAAGAACGAGACGTAAAGTTTATCCGGACTCAGTTCACGGATACACTCGGCATCATCAAAAGCTGGGCAATTCCTGCAGAACAACTGGAAGAAGCTTTTGAAAACGGTGTAATGTTTGATGGTTCTTCGATTCAGGGTTTTACAAGGATCGAAGAGTCCGATATGAAACTCGTGCTTGACCCTTCAACGTTCAGGATCCTACCCTGGAGACCTGCAACAGGCGCAGTCGCCAGAATTCTCGGAGACGTATACCTTCCCGATGGGAAACCCTTCCAGGGAGACCCAAGGTATGTCCTGAAGACCGCAATCAGCGAAGCTGAGAAGATGGGTTTCTCAATGAACGTAGGACCAGAACTTGAATTTTTCCTTTTCAAACTTGATGCAAATGGAAACCCGACAACGGAACTTACCGACCAGGGCGGATACTTCGACTTCGCTCCCCTTGACCGTGCACAGGATGTACGCAGAGACATTGACTATGCCCTGGAGCATATGGGATTCCAGATCGAAGCTTCTCATCATGAAGTCGCACCTTCGCAGCATGAAATCGACTTCAGATTCAGCGATGTACTTAACACGGCCGATAACGTCGTGACCTTCAAATACGTGGTAAAGTCAATCGCCTACCACAAGGGATACTATGCAACCTTTATGCCAAAGCCCCTCTTCGGAGAAAATGGTTCAGGTATGCACAGCAACCAGTCCCTCTTCAAAAATGGGAAAAATGCCTTCTACGACCCGGACACTCCTATGCAGCTTTCCCAGGATGCAATGTATTACATCGGAGGGCTGATGTCCCACATCAAAGAGTTTACAGCTATTACAAACCCGGTGATAAACTCCTACAAGAGGCTTGTCCCAGGATATGAAGCTCCTATCTACATTACCTGGTCCTCAAAGAACAGAAGTTCCCTTATCCGTATCCCTGCAACCCGCGGAGAAGGAACCAGAGTGGAACTCAGATGTCCGGACCCCTCATGTAACCCCTATCTGGCTTTTGCTCTTATGCTGAGAGCCGGGCTTGACGGAATTAAGAGCAAGATCGACCCAGGAGAGGCGACAAACGTTAACATTTTCCACCTAACGGAAAAAGAACGTGCAGAAAGAAGCATTCACTCCCTCCCAGGAGACCTCAAAGAAGCAATCGATGAGATGAAAGGCAGCCAGTTCGTAAAGGAAGTACTCGGAGAACACGTCTTTAGCCATTACCTCTGTGCAAAAGAAATGGAATGGGACGAATATAAGGCAATCGTTCATCCCTGGGAACTTGAAAAATACCTCCCTATGCTGTAAGGATAATCGCCTTTGATTTAGGGTTAGCCGGATAAAATTCCGTAATGAAAACTAAAAAAGAGTTTAATAAGAATCGGATTGCACACCTTATCCGGCAGGTGTGTCCCACCTCTCCAAAAACCATCTTCTGTTTAAAAAACGGAATGGCTCTTTTCAGAAAAGGGGAGGTTTCTTTTATTGGGATAAAGCGTTTTCTATTTTTTTCTGAAAAACTGGACCGAAAACGGATTTCGGTATAAAAATGCTTTCCTCAGAAAAGCCTGCAATATCAGTTCACGCTTTTCAAGTTTGTCTCATTATTTTTTTGGCAGACTGCAGTATCAAAAATTAATCTAATGTAAAAGAGGCTGGCAACTCTGAGCAGGACAACGTCATAACTGTCTATCTGTCCGGAAATACGGGCAATATTACAAGGAAAAAAAGAAAAAATTAAGCGGTTAAAACGTCATGCTTTGCAGTATTACTGTAAGCAATTCTGCTTCTGAAAAAAGAAACATATATATATTGTCAAATAGGTACTAAATTACTTACTTCCCTTAGTGGCGACCCTCTCAGTTTCTTTGAAATAACTAAAAGCAAAGGCAGGAAAGCTATCACGAATTCATATCACATATATAATAAAAATTAAATTAATTTAAGTAAAGAGATCCCCCTCACTTACGAGAACTTATAGAATTATCCCCTGAAATCCAGTTTATCCAGCTGGCAAATTTTTTGACTATTTCTCAAAAATGAGCCGCAGAAATTAGTAAACATTACTGGCAAAAGTACTACATCGCGTTCATTTCTATTCATTTCTAGAGTGATCAAAATGTGTGGAATAATAGGCTTTATAGATCGAACAAAGTCCAGAATGGACGGGTCGAGCATAAAAGCCGCCCTAAGTCTCATGAATGAAAGAGGCAGTGGAGACGGGGCAGGCTATGCTGCATACGGAATTTATCCTGAATATGCAGATTATTATGCTCTTCATGTTTTCTTTGACAACCTGGGAGAACCAAAAACGAAGGTTGACGAGATCCTCGATCTCTGGGGAGAAATCGTTCACCAGGAAGAGATCCCTACAACCCCCCAGCCAGGTTTGAAAAAGGTCCATATACCCTGGAGATACTTCTTCAAGCCCTCAAAAGACCTGATGGAAGGAAGAATGGATTCCGAAAAAGACGTTGTCACGTACATCGTCATGGAAGTAAACGCCAATGTAAAAGGTGCCACAATTTTCTCCTCGGGGAAAAATATGGGAGTTTTCAAGGCTTCCGGCTGGCCGGAAGATGTAGGAAACTTTTACAGAATCGAAGACTACAAAGGGTACATCTGGCTTGCCCATAACCGTTACCCAACAAACTCTCCGGGCTGGTGGGGAGGAGCTCATCCTTTCAACCTGCTTAGCTGGTCAGTGGTACACAACGGCGAAATTACCTCATACGGTACAAACCAGCGCTATGTGGAAGGATATGGGTACAAATGCACCCTCTTTACCGACACTGAGGTTGTAGCCTATCTCTTCGACCTGCTCGGGAGGCAGCACGAGCTTTCTCATAAGATGGTTGTCCGGGCTCTTGCCCCGCCGTTCTGGGACGATATCGACCGCATGCCGGCAAAAGAAGCCGAATTAAACAAGGCAATCCGTCTGACCTACGGGTCCGCCCTTATGAACGGGCCTTTTGCTATTGTAGTAGGGACAGATAACGGGATTGTAGGCTTTACTGACAGAATTAAACTGCGCCCCCTTGTAGTTGGGGAAAATGAAAACAAGCTTTATATTTCCAGTGAAGAAGCAGCAATAAGGGTCATTGACCCCGAAGTAAAGAACGTCTACACTCCCAGAGCAGGAGAACCAATCATCGGGAGGTTTATAGAATGACGCTCGGAAGTGTACCCCCAAAGTATAAAGTCAGCATTGACCGCGACCAGTGCATGGACTGCGGACGCTGCATTGAAAATTGTTCCTACGGAGTATACAGAAGAGAAGGCGACAGGATCCTGATCGAGTCCAGGAAATGTACAGCCTGCCTTCGCTGTGTTGCAATGTGCCCGAGGGACGCAATCACCCTTACGGAAAAACCCGTAGACTACCGTTCCCACCCCATCTGGACCCGGGAAGCCAGGGAAGATATCATTAACCAGGCCCGCAGCGGAAAGATCATCCTTTCAGGGATGGGAAATGTCAGGGACCTTCCAATTATTTATGACCGTCTTCTCCTTGATGCCTGCCAGGTCACAAACCCGAGCATCGACCCCCTGAGAGAACCCATGGAACTCAGGACTTATATCGGGAAGAAGCCGGCCAAACTCAAATTCAGAAGAACCGAAAGTGGAGACGTCGAGCTTGAAACAAAGCTGGCCCCCAACCTGAAACTTGACACCCCTATCATGATCGGGCACATGAGTTTCGGAGCCATCAGCCTTAACTCCCAGCTCAGCATGGCAAAAGCCGTAGCCGAAACAGGGACGTACATGGGGACCGGAGAAGGAGGGCTGCATAAAGAGCTCTATCCCTACCAGGACCACATGATCGTACAGGTCGCTTCAGGCCGTTTCGGGGTTAACATTGACTACCTGGAAAGAGGTGCTGCCATTGAGATCAAGATCGGACAGGGAGCAAAGCCGGGCATAGGAGGACACCTCCCCGGAGAAAAGGTAAACGAAGAGGTCTCCAGAACCCGTATGATCCCTCTGGGCAGTGACGCCATCAGTCCTGCTCCTCACCATGACATTTACAGCATCGAAGACCTTGTCCAGCTTGTCAGAAGCCTGAAAGAGGCAACCGAATGGAAGAAACCGGTCTTTGTGAAGATTGCAGCCGTGCACAATGTGGCACCCATCGCCGCAGGCATTGCCCGTTCCTCTGCAGACGCAGTGGTCATTGACGGGTTCCGCGGAGGGACCGGGGCAGCCCCGAAGGTCTTCAGAGACCATGTGGGAATTCCTATCGAAGCTGCAATTGCCAGCGTCGACCAGAAACTCAGGGACCAGGGTGTCAGAAATGAGATTTCCATCATCGCAAGCGGAGGGATAAGGAATAGTGCCGACCTTGCCAAGTCCATTGCACTCGGAGCAGATGCAGTCTACATTGGAACTGCTGCCCTTGTCGCTCTGGGATGCAGAGTCTGTGGAAACTGTTACAGAAACCTCTGCCCCTGGGGCATTGCTACCCAGCGCCCGGATCTTGTGAGCAGGCTTGACCCCGAAGCCGGAGCAGCACAGGTTTCAAACCTGATACACGGCTGGACCCTGGAACTCAGCGAACTTATGGGCGCAGCAGGCATCAACAGTATAGAAAGCCTGCGCGGAAACAGGGACCGCCTGCGCGGATACATGCTAGATGAAGGAATGCTTAAAATCCTGGACGTACTGCCAGCGGGGGCCTGAATATGAAGACTGTAAGAATTGATGCTAAAGGCATGCACTACACCCCCCTAAACCAGAAAATCAGGGCCGCAGTTGCGGATGGGACGGAAGAGATTATAATCGACAACGTGCTCGGACAGCGCTTTATCGGAGACGGAGTTAGAGGCGATGTCCGCATCATAATCAACGGGGTTCCCGGAGGAGACCTGGGAATGTTCATGAGCGGACCTACCTGCATAGTCAACGGGAATGCCGAACATGCTCCAGGAAACACAATGAACAGCGGCATGCTTGTGATCCACGGAAGTGCAGGAGATGCGGTCGCCCACAGTATGAGGGGAGGCAAGGTCTTTATAAGGAACAACATCGGATACCGCGGCGGCATCCACATGAAACAGTATGAAGTGGAAGCCAGACCCATACTTGTCGTAGGGGGCACAGCCCACTCCTTCCTTGGGGAATACATGGCCGGAGGCCTTGTGCTGGTGCTTGGGATAGGCAAGGAAAAAGCCATGACTGACCGGGGTATCGGAAGCGGGATCCACGGTGGAGAGATTATTATCCGCGGGGAAGTGGATGACTATCTGCTCGGGGTCGGAGCCAAGAAATTCGAGTTTACGGAAGCTGACCTGGAACGCATAGCCCCGATTATAAAGAGCTTCTGCGAGCAGTTCGGGTATGACTCCACAGAGTTCCTGGACACAAATTACACAAAGATCGGACCTGCAAGCAGCCGGCCTTTTGCAAGCAAATACGTCTGGGAGTGATCAGAAATGGCAGAAAAGAAACCAATCAGTAAGAGTTACCTTGACCTGAAATCAAAAGTCTGGGACACCGGCCTCTGCTCAGGCTGCGGGGCCTGCGTTGCAGTCTGCCCTGCTGACGCCCTGTATTTCGAAACAGGCGGCGATTCCACACATCCTAAGAGCAATAACTACTGCAAAGCAGCTGTTGACGACGTGCCCTGCGGAGCATGCTACGAGGTCTGCCCGAGACTGGACGAACAGTCTTCAAGCCTGCTGGGAGACTACCTGGAAATCACTACCGGAAAAGCAGAATTCGACGTCCCTAGAAAGCAGAGTGGAGGAGCAGTAACTGCAATCCTTGCAAACGCCCTCGACACCGGCCTTGTGGATGCCGTGGTCACCGTCACCGAAGACCCCTGGACCCTCAAGCCGCGCTCCATGGTAATCACCTCAAGTGAAGTCCTCGTAGGACAGGCCGGAAGCCGCTACAACTGGTGGGTCCCCCTTGTCTCTTCCCTCAAAGAAGCCGTCGTAAAGCGAAAGTACAGGAACGTAGCAGTGGTAGGAGTCCCCTGTGTGGTCCAGGCAGTCCGCAAGATGCTTGAATCCGACCACCAGCTGATTAGCCCCTACAAGAAATCCATCCGCTTCGTAATAGGGCTTTTCTGTACCGAAAGCTTCGACTACGAAAAACTCATTGCCGGCAAGCTGAAAAGCGAGTACGCCCTCGAGCCCATGAAAGTCTGCCGCATTGACGTCAAAGGCAAGCTCGAAATCACCCTTAACGACGGGACCCAATACGTGATCCCTCTTGCCGAACTCGAAGACACCGTCCGCCCCGGCTGTGCAGTCTGCACGGACTTTACCGCCCTCACAGCCGACATCTCCGCCGGCGCAGTGGGGAGTCCTAATGGATACACCACCCTTGTGGTCCGTACCCTGGTAGGACAGCACCTCCTGGAAAACGCAGTTGCCAACGGAAAGCTGAGCATAGGAGGCGGCGAGCTTAACCTGGGAATCATCGAGAAACTCGCCACAAAGAAGCTGGCAAGAAAACAAGAATAAAAATTACCTCAAAATCGAATTTAGATGGAGCCAACAAACTCCATCTTTTTTACGTTCTTTTTTTGCAAACCTGGATTATATTTGAAACCATTCCCCTGGGAATTTACTATTTGAGGTAATTTCCGTAACCGTTTCAACTACTATCCCTTCTTCTTCGTCAACAAGGAAATCTACTATCCTGTTTTCTGACCGTATCCTCAAAGCCGGAGCACACCCGGATCCGGCGTAACCTTCAGGAGTTGGATGACAGGAATAAACCACGCCTACAATCGTTGCTCCTTCCCGGGTCATTTGTTTAGCACGGCTGTCATTAAGTGCAATTTGAGCCACATGAGATGCATTTGTTTTGAGCCATTCCGATTCAGATTCATTGTACGGGGGAAGAACGGGTATGGCAGAGAAATTAATACTCAAATTACCTACATCTTCACTTACAGATGCATCTGTGCTGTCATTTGATGTTTTTGAAGAATTTCCGGTTGATTCTTGACCAATACATCCAACGCAACTGCCAATAATCAAAAAACAGATCAACGAAATAATTTTTAATTTGACTTTCAATACAAAACCCCTGGAAGTTAGTTTATTCTTATAACAAATATACCTCTATAACTTTTATTTCCCACGCACTTTTCTGCCAAAAATCAGATATGTGAGCAGGACTGAAACACCTGCCAGCTCAGAACCCGGAAAAGGAACTTCCTCTCTCGGCCCGGTTATTGTGTTGTTTTCAGAATCATTAAAAATAAGATCTTCTTTGCCGTTTAAATTTGCAATGTTATTCTTTAGAATGTTGTTCCTGCTGGAATTATTGATGTTTATCCCATACCCCGTGTTATTCGAAGCATAATTGCTGTC